>CAINFA010000129.1 GCA_903847955.1 uncultured Actinomycetes bacterium | reverse complement strand
TCTGCCATCCCGAGGTAGTACTTGGCGAGTTCGGTGTCTGCGCTGACCGCAGCAGCAGTGTCGGCCAGCACGACCTTGCCGAGGTAGAGCACCACCGCGTGCTCGGCGATCGACAGGGCACCTCGGGCGTTCTGCTCGACCAAGATCACGGTGAGCTCACGTGAAGCAGTGAGGTCCTTGATGGTTCCCATGAGCTCTCTGGTCACGAGCGGCGCGAGACCGAGGGAGGGCTCATCGAGTAAGAGCACTCGAGGCTCGGCCACCAGCGCTCGAGCCAAGGCCAGCATCTGGCGCTCACCGCCAGACAGGTTGGCGGCTCGCTGCTTGCGCCTCGACGCCAAGGGGGTGAACAACTCGTACATCTCGGCGATGACCTTCTTGCCGCCTCCGTGCCGCCACAGTCCCCCCAATCGGAGGTTCTCGTCGACGGTCATCTCGGCGATGACCCCTCGGCCCTCAGGGACCTGGGAGACCCCCGAGGTCACGATCCGCTCGACCGACATCTTGGTCAACGTTGAGGTCCCGCCCGTGGGGTTGGCCAAGCTGATCGAGCCGCTCTGGGGTCGGACCAGACCCGAGATGGTGCGCAGCAACGTGGTCTTGCCGGCCCCGTTCGCACCCAAGACGGCGGTGATGGTGCCGGGTTCGACGCTGAACGAGACATCGCTGAGGGCTTGGACGGCCCCGTAGGCAACGGACAGGTTGGTGACGGTAATCACGCCGCACCTTCATCGTCGGCGCCGAGGTACGCGGCCAAGACTGCTGGGTCCTTCGAGACCTCAGCCGGGGTGCCCTTGGCGATGACCTCACCGAAGTTCAGCACCACCAACTGCTCACACAGCGGCATGACGAAGTCCATGTTGTGCTCGACGAGCAAGATGCTCATCTCGGCCTTGAGGTCCCTGATCAGATCAGCAAAATCGTGCACTTCGGTCTCGGACAGCCCCGATGCTGGCTCGTCGAGCATCAAGAGCTTGGGGCGAGTCATGAGGGCTCGGGCGACCGACACCTTCTTCTGGATACCGTAGGGAAGGGCTCCGGGGTAGGCACCAGCGACGTGGGCGATGCCGAGCCGCTCGAGGTGCCCCATGGCTTCATGCTCGAGCTTGGCTTGGCTGATCCCAACGTGGGGGAGGGCGAGCATCGAAGAGATCACGTCGGCGCTCGTTCTCGACTGTGCGCCCGAGACGACGTTGTCGAGCACCGACATGCCAGCGAAGAGCCCAACGCCTTGGAGGGTCCGGGCGATGCCGATCTTGGCGAGGCGATTGGGCTTGGTGCCCGTGCGTGACTTGCCGGCGAAGGAGATCGATCCCGCAGAAGGCTTCACGAAGCCGCAGATGACGTTGAACAACGTTGTCTTCCCGGCCCCGTTGGGGCCGATCAGCCCGACGATGTCACCGGTGTGGACCTCGAAGCTGACCGCATTGAGCGCAGCGAGGCCACCAAAGCGAACCCCAATGCCCTCGACCGAGAGCAGCGGGGTCGTGGTTGACGACGCGAGACGCTGGGTCACTTGGTGTGCTCCGTCGTTCCTCGGGTCATCGGACGAATCTACCAAGTCTGCTCCCAGTGCCGATCGATCGGAGAATCGACACTGGTCGCTACAATGGTGACCAGATCAGTCAACTTTTGCTGGCGCAGCACAGCCCAGCCAACCGCACCGGAGGTGCCGTGGCCGTCTCGATCAGGATCCCAACCGTGCTCCGCCCGCAAACCGGGGGCCAGGCGACGGTCAGCTACGACGGAGCCACCATTGGAGAGGTCTTGGCCAAGATGGTCGCAGAGCACCCCGGCCTCATGGCGCAGGTCTTCAGTGGTGAAGGTGAGCTCCATAAGTTCGTCAACATCTACGTCAACGACGACGACGTTCGCTACACGGGCGGGCTCGACACCCCCGTAGCTGCGGGCGACGAGGTCACCATCCTGCCGGCGGTTGCCGGCGGCGCTCGCTGAGCCCATGGCGGTCTTCTCGTCGGTCCTCGACCTCGTCGGCAATACCCCCATCGTCGACGTCTCTGCCCTGAGCCCCAAGTCCAACGTTCGGATTCTGGCCAAGCTCGAAGGTCGCAATCCCGGCGGTTCGGTGAAGGATCGGATTGCCAAGTCGCTCATCGAGGCCGCCGAGCGCGATGGCTTGCTCGTCCCCGGTGCTCCCGACCAAGTACTGATCGAACCGTCCTCGGGCAACACCGGGATCGGCCTCGCCATGGTCTGCAAGCTGAAAGATCGGAAGAGCGTCCGTGTAGGGAAAGAGTGTGCCT
>CAINFA010000128.1 GCA_903847955.1 uncultured Actinomycetes bacterium | reverse complement strand
TAGTAGCGGTAGCCCACGAGGAGGCCCGTGCCGTCGGGTCCGTTGAGGTCGAGGTTCTCGGTGGTCGTCGCCGCGTCGCCCTGCGCAGCGAAGGTGGCCACCGGTGAAGCGTGCACGCTGGCGGGGAAGGTGATGGGGAGGTGCCCTGAGGGGTCCACGGTTCCGTCGAGCAGATCTGCGAGCGCCGTACCGTCCACCTCGCCGGGGTACCACTGCTCGAGCACCGCACTCACCTTGTCGAGCCATGGCATCACCACCGGGCCGTCGGTGTTGAGCACCACGATGGTGTGCCGGTTGGCCTTGGCCACGGCTTCGATGAGCGCATCTTGGCCATCGGGGAGGTTGAGGCTGGCACGATCCCGATCTTCACCACTGCGGTCACCCACCACCACGATGGCAACCTTCGCTCGGGCTGCCGTCGCTGCGGCGGCACTGAGGAGGGGGTCGAGCGAGGTCATGGCCACCGTCGGAGCACTTGGTCCCATCCACGTGGTGCCTACGACGTGGAGGCCTTGGGTCAAGGTCACGACCTCACTGTCGCGAACGCTTCCATCGCCCTCGAGGTCATGGGCGTGGGCAACTTGGTTGGCGTCGACGCTGACCGTCGCGGTGCTGTAGCTCGAGGTGAGGCCGAGGCGGATGAGGTAGGTGCCGGTCTCAGGCACCTCGACGACTGTCGTCGTGGTGTTCCCGGCCGGGGCGGTGGAGGTGGTGGAGATGCCCTGGTCGAGGAGGTTCGTGCCGCCGGTGAGGTCCTTGGTGTCGGTGATGATCGAGGCATCGGTGAAGGCGTGCTCGATCCCGGTGAGGGGACTCACTTGGCGGTGGGGGATGACCCCTGAGGACCCACCGACGTAGAACGTCGGGTCCGCAGCCCATGGGCCGATGACGGCGAGCTGGTGCAGGTGCGAGGACAGCGGAAGGACGCCGTTGTTCTTGAGCAGCACAGCTCCCTCTTCGGCGGCGGCGAGGACAGTTGCGCGATCGCTGCTGGGATCCTTGGCGCCGTTGAGTGATCCGGTGGGCGGATGGGTGATGATCTCATGGCTGAACAAGGTGGCGAGGACCACGAGGTCGGCAGCATCGATGCTCTGCATGGTGAGTTGGTCGGTGAACAGCGCATCGGTCAGTACCTGGGTAGCTGCGGGCTTGAGCAGGTCGACACCGTCGGTGATCGATCCAACGGGATCTCCGGTTGCGTCGAGGTCGGTGCGGACGATGCCGGTGAAGCCCTCGTCTCGAAGCTGCGCCACGAGGTTTGGGTCTTCGCACTGCAGCGCGGTGTTGATCGAGCCGTAGGCGCACATGGCCCCAGCAACCTCGCCGCCGTGCAGTACCGACCAGAACGGTGCGAGGTAGATCTCCTGGATGGCACGGGGGGTCAGGTGCATCTGGAGCGCCCCCCGGTCGAGCTCTTGGACGTAGACCCCGACGTGCTTGATGATGGCCATGGCGTGGGCGCTCGAGATGCCGTGCACCTCGGCCAACCCAAGCAGACCCGTCAGGAACGGGTCTTCGCTGTACGCGTCGCCGGACCGACCCCACGTGGGGAGCACCGCCAAGTTGAGCGAGGGTGCTTGGACGCCGGCGATGCCCCGTCGCCATGCTTGGGCCCCGAGGATGGTGCCGAGCTGGGCAGCGGTACCAGGGTCGAAGGTGGCGCCAACGGAGAGCTCGTCGGGGAGGTCCATCGCCCCGCCGGTGGTGATCCCATCAGGCCCATCTTGGAAGCCGACGTTGGGGATGCAGGCGGTTGGGATGGCTTGGATCAGGTTCTCTCGCTCCGACGGCTGCTCGATGCCGAGGAGGCGGATCTTCTCCTTGGTGGTCAACCGAGCGAGGACCATGGCGGCGAGCTGGACGGGGGTATGGGTGGCAACCACCGAGGCCCTGGTCCACGGGCAGTGGTTGGGAACCCGGATCGATGCCTCCAAGGTGGCCCCAGCCGGGGTTGCAGTGGAGGCGGCCAAGAGCACGAGTACAGCTGCGAGGGCTCCGCACATCCACGATGCGACGTGGCCTCTGTGGGCGGGGGGAGGGGTCAACGACATCGTTCGGTTCTGCGGCCGTGCCGCGCCTTCAGGCTACTGGCTCGGGTGGTTCGTTGAGCTGGCGCCCCCTCTATTGTTGACCAACTGGCAGCGACTGCCGAGAAGGAGTGCACGTGATTCGCCCCCTGCCTGCCGATGTCAACTTCGTCACCCTCGAAGAGGCCGAGCTCGCTCGGTGGCAGCAGCACGAGATCTTCGCCAAGTCCCTCGATGCCAGGAGGGGTGCCCCGGCCTGGGTCTTCTACGAAGGTCCGCCAGGTGCCAATGGTCGACCAGGGCTCCACCACGTCTGGGCGCGGGCCTACAAGGACCTGCTGTGCCGCTTCCAGACCATGCGAGGCCACTACGTCGAGCGCAGGGCCGGCTGGGATACCCACGGACTCCCCGTCGAGGTGCAGGTCGAGAAGGAGCTCGGGCTCACGGGCAAGCGCGACATCGAAGAGGTGGTCGGGATCGCCGCCTTCACCGAGCGCTGCCGAGCCTCGGTGCTGACCTACGTCGAGGAGTGGCAGAAGCTCACCGACCGGATTGGCTACTGGCTCGACTTCGACCAGGCCTACTGGACCATGGATCCTGCCTACATCGACTCGGTCTGGTGGCAGCTCCGCCAGATGTTCGATCGCGGGTTGCTCTACGAAGACCTCAAGGTTCTGCCGTACTGCCCCCGCTGTGGCACTGCGCTGTCGAGCCACGAGTTGGGCCAGCCTGGGGTCTACACCGATGAGGTCGAGGAGTCGGCGTACGTCCTGCTCCCGCTCACGGCTCCTGACCCCGAGGTGCTCCCGGGGGCCAAGGCGCTGATGGTGTGGACCACCACGCCATGGACGCTGCTGTCCAACGCCGGGGTGGCGGTGAACCCAGAGGTCACCTACGCCGTGGTCGACGGCATCGTGGTGGCTGAAGCGCTCGTGCCATCGGTCTTCGGCGCCGAGCGGACCCCCAGTGCAACCACCATTGGAGCCAACCTCGTTGGCCTCCGCTACGAGCGACCCTTCGACGACCTCCCGGTGCCTCCAGGGGCTGACGGCTGGCGGGTCGTGCCTGCGGACTACGTGACGACCGAGGATGGCACCGGCATCGTCCACCAGTCGCCCGCCTTTGGGGAGATCGACCGGCAGGTGGCCAGAGCGCACGGGCTGCCGACGTTCAACCCCGTGGGTCCCGACGGTCGGTTCACCGACGAGATCCCCTGGTTGGCTGGCCGGGAAGTGCGTGAGGCGAACCACGACATCAACGATGCGCTCGAGGCGAAGGGCCGGCTCTTCAAGCGCATGGACTACACCCACGCGTTGCCTCACTGCTGGCGGTGCAAGGCCACGCTCATCTACTGGGGCAAGCCCAGCTGGTACCTCAAGACCACCGAGGTGCGAGAGGCCATGCTCGAGCGCAACGCTTCGATCGACTGGCACCCAGCCTCGACCCGCGATGGCCGCTTCGGTGACTGGCTCGCCAACAACGTCGACTGGGCACTGTCGCGGGACCGGTACTGGGGCACGCCGCTGCCGATCTGGAGGTGCGACCAAGGTCACGTCACCTGCATCAGCTCGCGGGCCGAACTGTCAGCGTTGGCTGGGCGAGACGTCACCGGCATCGATCCCCACCGACCCGGCATCGACGAGGTCACCTTCCCCTGCCCCACCTGCCACGAGGTGGCGACGCGGCTCACTCCGGTCATCGACGTCTGGTTCGACTCCGGCGCGATGCCGCTCGCCCAGGTGGGCTACCCCGCATCGGAGGGCTCGTCGGAGGCGCTGCAGTACCCAGCGGCCTTCATCTCCGAGGCGATCGACCAAACCCGAGGGTGGTTCTACTCACTCTTGGCCGTCAACACGCTGCTTGGTCGTCCAGCGCCCTACGAGCACGTGATGTGCCTCGGGCACATCGTCGATGCCGACGGTCGCAAGATGTCCAAATCACTCGGCAACGTCATCGACCCTTGGGAGATCATCTCGACCAGAGGAGCCGACGCGCGGCGGTGGTGGATGTTCTCCCAAGGCTCACCGTGGGGTGCCTCGAGGGTCAGCCTCGAGGTCATCGACAACGCCTTGCGGATGACGCTGTTGACCTTGTGGAACTCGGCGAGCTTCTTCACCAGCTACGCCTCGCTCAACGGCTTCGATCCCACAGATCGCGAGATCCCCTCGGTGCCCGAGCGCTCGGTCACTGACCGGTGGATCTTGTCTCGGCTTGAAGCCACGGTCGAAGCCGTTACCGACGGGCTCGAGGGCTACGAGCCCCTCGGGGCGGCCATGGCGATCCAAAGCTTCGTGGACGACCTCTCCAACTGGTACATCCGCAGGAGCCGCCGGCGGTTCTGGCGCACCGATGCGACGGCGGGTCCGGGGGACTCCTTGGCGGCACATGCCACCTTGCACACCTGCCTCCTCGAGGTGTCGCTGCTGTTGGCGCCCATGTGCCCCTTCCTCGCCGACGTGCTCTACGGGACCTTGACCGATGCCGAGGAAGCATCCTCGGTGCACCTAGCCGACTGGCCCACCGCCGAGCCGGCTCGCCGCGACCTTGAGCTCGAGCGGCAGATGACCTTGACCCGCCAACTCACCTCGCTCGGGCGCTCTGCTCGGGCCGACGCTGGGGTCAAGGTCCGCCAGCCCCTGGCACGAGCGCTGGTCTTCCTCCCTCCTGGGAGCCCGACCCCGTTCTTCGAGGTCATCGCTGACGAGCTCAACGTCGACGTGGTCGAGGTGGCTGAGGATCTGGGTTCGGTGCTCCACTACGAGATCGTGCCGAACTTCAAGCTGCTCGGTCCCCGCCTCGGTGAAGCGGTGCAGCACCTCCGCAGGGCGCTGCAGACCATGGACGGCCACGCCGCCGCCGCCTTGCTCGAAGCAGGCGAGCCCATCGTGGTCGACCTCGAGGGCACCGAGGTGGCGCTGTCGCCGGCCGAGGTCGAGCTCCGGGTTTCTGGTGAGGGATCGTTCGCGGTCACCCGCGATGGTGCCGAGGTGGTCGCCCTCGACCTCGCCCTGACCGATGCGCTCGTGGATCGGGGGCTGTGCCGCGAGATCATCCGCCAGGTTCAAGAGCTTCGTCGATCGAGCGGCTTTGAGGTCAGTGACCGCATTGAGCTCCGCTTGATCGGCGCCAGCCGCCTCGAGCCGTACTTCGCGCTCATTGCCGCCGAGGTCTTAGCGGTTGAGGTGCTCGAGGTGCCCGGCGAGGGCGAAGCCGCGGTGATCGACCTCGACGGAGAGCTCGAGGTCTTCGCCTGGGTCCGCACGATCGACGCCTGAGGAATCGCCGAGTCCGGTGGGGCTCGATTCCACCGCTGGGTTAGCGTCGACGTGTCAGGTGGAGGGAGTACCCATGGCGTCACGATGGAACCATCGCTCAGCAGCAGTGCGCGCAGCATCGGGAGCCTCGCTCGTCCTCGGCGTGGTGACCGCAGCGCTCTCAACCTCGATCGCTGGGGCGGCGAGCGCCACGGTGCCAACAGGCAAGAGCCCCGTCGCCATCGCCCTCGACTCGAGCCACGGGTGGGTGGCCAACAGCGCTTCGGCATCGGTCACCGAGTTCTCCCTCAGCACCGGAGCGGTCCTTCGGACCCTCG
>CAINFA010000127.1 GCA_903847955.1 uncultured Actinomycetes bacterium | reverse complement strand
GTCGTGGTGCCGCTCGCGCTCGCTGCCCCGCCAACGAGCAGCGAGGTTGCGCCGAGCATCCCCGCCACCATGGGGAGGAGTCGACGGTGCAGCGAGGTGCGAGGTGGGGTCATCGTGGTCCCATCAGATCGTGATGCTGAAGCTGTAGCCGTCGTAGTTCCCCGAGATCTGCCCATTGGTGTTCATCGACAGGCCGATGGAGACGATGGTGTGCCAGCTGCCGTAGCCCGAGGAGGTCGAGCAGTGGACCCAAATCCAGCCCGAGCTGCACGAGGTGTGCACGTACCACGTGGCCTCTTGGATCGACGCTTGGAAGGCGGCCGAGGCGGAGAAGTAGGGCGACGCGGTGGAGATGGTCAGGTAGTAGTTGCCTGAGAAGTTCGCTTGGAACTCGAACAGGCCGGTGTTGATCACCCCAGATTGCTGGTTCACCGAACCCTGGGCGGTGTAGGTGAAGGCCCAGTTCGTCGGCAGGCTGATCGAGGCGCTGTAGGTGTTGCCCTGCCAGGTGAGCGAGCCGGAGAAGGTGGCGCTGGCCGAGCCGATGGAGGTGCAGGCGGCCGAGTTGCAGTTCCCGATGCTGATGCTGCCCGAGGCCGAGGCGATGCCGAGGTTGATCGAGGCGCTCACGCTCAGGTAGTAGCCCACCCCACTCGAGGTGTTGACGATGGTGCCCGAGAGCGACCCGGTGAACAGCACCAAGTTGACCGACCCCGACACCTGCAGCAGCTTCTGGGTCGGGGTGTCGAACAAGGTGAAGCTCACCGTGCCGAGGTTGAACCCTCCAGGGGAGAGGTTGGCCGAGCCGGTCAGGGTGATGTTGTTGGCGCCGCTCATCGAGCCATTGATGGCCACGTTGAAGCCAGCGGTGTTGATGTTGGCTGCGATGGTGACCGACAGTCCACCCACGTTGGTGGCGTGGACCGTGGCGTTGGCTGTGAAGCCCGACAGGTTGAGCGATCCCGTCCCATTCAAGGTGAACTGCCCGTTGGAGCTGAACGAGCCCGAGACCGTCACCCCACTCTGGGAGCTCCCCGGGAACAGCACGATGCCACCGGAGAAGGTGATCGACGAGGCCGACGGTGTAATCGACACCGAGATCGAGGCGTTCTGGAAGGTGAAGGGTCCCTCGCTGAACCCGTTGATGGTGGCGGTGCCCACGAAGGAGGCCGGCGACAGCGACAATGCGGCGCTGAAGGAGACGCCGACGCCCAAGAACGAGCCGTTGAAGGCGATCGAGAACCCAGGCTGCATGGTGAAGGTCCCGATGGTGCAACCACTCGGTGCTGCACCGAACTCGGCGTAGCTGGCGGTGACCACCCCGCCGCCGAGGGAGATGTTGACCGGCTTGGTGGACGAGCCGATCTGCACCTCGAGGCACGGGTTCTGGACCGAGATGTTGAGGGCGATGGTGATCGGGACGTTGGCCGAGGCCTGGATCCCGAGGTACTGCAGGATGGACGGGGGCAAGGTGCCCGACGCCTCGATGCCGAAGTTCGGCAGCGGCGCCCCCACTGTGATGCCGATCTGGATGGCGATGGAGTTCAGGTTGAGGCCCTGTACCCCCATGGCGTTGGCCCACACTGCTGCCCCGTTCAGCCCATTGGCCGAGATAGAGAACTCGATGTTGGGGGTGACGTAGCTGGCGCTCATGGTGATGGCGATCACCTGGGCAGCTTGGGAGCCAGACGCAGGCACGGTCAGGGTGCCGAGCTCGGACAACTTGACGAAGGG
>CAINFA010000126.1 GCA_903847955.1 uncultured Actinomycetes bacterium | reverse complement strand
CGCATTGGCCTGCTCACCCTTGGCGTGTCGCTGTGGTGGATGGCAGGACTGTGGGCCGAAGGGGCCTACGGCCTGAACGTGCTGAAGTACACCGAGACCATCCCGACGGTGACCTCGACGTCGCTGTCCTCCGAGGTGTTCCGAGGTCTCGGGTACTGGTTCTTCTACGGCCGTGACGCCAGCCAGCCGTGGGTCACCCCGGCAGGCACCTACCTCGAGTCAATGGTCACCATCGGCCTCAGTTTCGCCATCCCAATTGCGTGCGCGCTCGCTGGGTTCTTCACGCGATGGCGCTACCGAGCCTTCGCCGTGTGGCTGGTGATCTTGGGCGTGGCCTGCGCGGTTGCGGCCTACCCGCTGAGCAACCCGAGCCCCATTGGTCGCCTCCTCAAGGCCTTCGCACAGGGCTCCACCGTTGGGCTGGCGATGCGGTCCTCCAACCGGGTGATTCCCATCATGGTCCTCGGCCTGGCGCTCCTGCTCGGCGCAGGCATCTCGTCGATCTCCATCGGGCGCCGGACCTTGGGCATTGGTGCCCTCGCCATCACCATGGTGGCGACCTGCATCAACCTCTCACCGCTGTTCCAAGGCACACTCGTGGCGACCAACCTGGCCCGGCCCGAGCACCTCCCCCGCTACGTCACCAACGCGGCTCGGTACCTCAACAGCATCCACCACGGCACCCGAGTTCTTGGTCTCCCCGGGGAGGACTTCGCGTACTACGCCTACGGGACCACCGAGGATCCCATCTGGCCTGGGCTGCTCGATCGCCCCTACGTCGCCCGTCAGGCCGTCATCCAAGGCGAGGCCGGCTCAGCCAACCTCCTGCGAGCCCTCGACGAATCCCTCCAAGATGGCAACTTCCGACCATCATCGCTGGCACCGGTAGCCCGCCTCATGAGCGCCGGCGACGTGCTCTTGCAGTCAGACCTGCCAACAGACCGCTACCAGCAGCCCAATGCGCAGGTCACCTACCTCCGCCAATTCGTCCCCACGCCACTCGGACTCAAGACCCCCGTCTCCTTCGGCTCACCGAGCCTCGTGGCTGGACTGCACTCGAACGTCTACGACGAGGTCAACCTCGGGATTCCCCCCGGGTCGAGCTACCCCGCACCGCTCATGGTCTACGGCGTCAACCACCCTCGTCCCATCGTTCGGCTCGAGGGCCAGGCCGTGCCGCTCGTGATCTCAGGAGATGGCGATGGGGTGCTCGACGCCGCCGCCTTTGGAATGCTCAAGGGTGACCCCACCGTCTTCTACTCAGGCAATCTGAAGAAGGGGTCGGCGCTCCTCACCGACGTGCTCGACGAGGATCCGACGCTCGTCGTGACCGACTCCAACGTGAAGCGCCTCGACACCTGGGGAACCTTGCACAGCACCTACGGCTACCCCCAGACGGCCAACGAGCACCCCTTGAGCTATGAGCCGTCCGAAGCGACCTTGGCGCTCTTCGATGACCCTTCAACCTCCCTGCAGACCGTGGCCGAGTACCCCGGGGTGACCCAGATTCAAGCCACCACCTTGAGTTCGAACCCCATCACGAACGACCCCGAGAGTCAGCCATCGAACGCTTTCGATGGGATCGACAACACCTCATGGGAAGAGGGTGCCTTTGAGCCCGCCACTGGGGTGAGCCTCTACCTCAGCCTGGACCACACCGTCACCGCCCACCAAGTGACCTTCCTCCAGCCGAACCAGCTTGGCGACATCCGTCGGGTGTCGTCGGTCACGATCACCTTCGATGGTGCCCACGCCGTCACGGTCCACCTGAACCGGGCATCGTGGCGCTCTCCAGGTCAGACCATCAGCTTCCCGAGCCGCCGCTTCCACCGCCTCACCTTCACGATCAACGCCACGACCGAACCACACCTGGTGGACTACTCGAGCGCAAACGCCGTTGGTTTCGCAGAGATCTCGCTCCCCGGCATCACCCCCATCACGGGCTCTCTGCGACTCCCCACTGACCTCGTGGACAAGGTGGGCACCAACTCGACCAACCTTCGCCTCATCTACGTGATGAACCGCACCATCCTTCCGGCCCACAGCCTCTCTCGGCTGATCCAGGTGCCTACCGCTCGGCGGTTCTCGGTCATCGGTACCGCTCGGCTCAACGCCAACATCTCCGACACGTTGCTGAACTCCTACCTCGGCCGCACCGGATCCGGTGCTTCCTCCAACCTGCCCGCAGGCACTGCCGGCGATGCGTACGTCACCCAGAGCACCTCTTCGAGCCGCCTGGTTGGCGACCTAGGGGCGAGCTCGTGGTCGGCGATCGACGGCGACCCCACCAGCGCGTGGATGCCAACCCTGGGTCGATCCGTTGGGCAGTGGGTCAGGGTCTCGATGAGCAAGGCGCTCACGATCAACCGGCTCAACCTGCAGTTGATCAACGACGGACACCACTCCCTCCCCACTCGATTGACCTTGGCCGCTGGATCCAAGGTGGAGACCGTGACTCTGCCCTCGGTCACCCCCGCAGTTGGGGTCCCTGCAGGCACCACCACCACGGTGCCGGTTACCCTGCCCACGCCCCTCAAGGGTTCGGTCCTCACCGTCACCGTCGCTGGAGCACGCGCCCCGACGATTCCGGACTACATCTCCGGAGGAGCAGCCTCGCTCCCCGTGGGTCTCGCCGAGCTCGGCATCCCCAACTTGACCGCCCCGACCACACCGACGAACCTCCCGACCCGCTGCATGGGTGATGAGCTCTCCATCGACGGCTTGCCCGTTGCTGTGTCGGTCAAAGGCAGTTCAACGGCGCTGTTGGCGAACGAAGACCAGCCCTTGGCGCAGTGCACCAGCGACGGGGTCACCTTGGCCGCGGGACAGCACCAGATCACCGGGCACAAGAGCGACACCGCACCGCTGACCATCGAGACCCTCGGGCTCGGTTCCGATGTTGGAGGTGGCCCACTCTCGGTGACCTCCGACGATCAGTTCACGCTCCCGAACCCAGCGGCACCTGTGGCCACCCACATCGCTCACGAGAGCCGGACCTCGATCTCGGGGACCTTCATCGCAAACGGCGAGCCCCGATGGTTCATCCTGGGCCAGTCGCTGTCGAAGGGTTGGCAGCTCTCGATCGATGGAAAGGTCGTCGACCGGGCGCCGATCCTCATCGATGCCTTCGCCAATGGCTGGGAGATCCCGGGCAAGCCTGCGGGCTCCGTCGTCCACTACACCTTGGTCTGGACCCCGCAGCACGTGGTGAACCTCGCCATCTACCTCTCCGTTGGCGGCCTGCTCATCGTCCTTGGAATCTTGTGCCTCTCGCCCGTGGTGTTCCGTCGCCGCCGGAGTGCCAAGGCCGGTGCGATTGTCGACGAGGTCCCCCTGGTCGACGCCGTCCCGGCCATGGCGTCTCCGCTCCACTACCGCACACGCAGGCCAGGCGACCGGTTCGCGTGGCTCCTCGTGGGCCTCGCTGTCGTCGGCGGGACCGCCCTGACCGCACCGCTCGCACTCCTTCCGCTCACCGCACTCGCGGCGGTCGGCATGGTCTGGAGGTACGGCAGAGCCGTCCTCGCAGGGAGTGCCGCTGCGCTCTTCGCCGTCGGCGCGGCATCGGTCATGCTCCACGCCCACGCCTTCCGCTGGAACATCTTGTGGCCGACGCACTTCGGTGTGGCCAACAGTGCGATCTGGCTAGCCCTGTGCGTCGTGCTGCTCGACGCCTGCATCGAGCTCGGCACGCTGCGTTCGAGGTTCACCTCCGCCGTGGGCGACGGCGGGGAAACGACGACGGCCGCCGTCAATGCGACGGGCGATGGCGAGGAGGAGCCCATGGGGAGTGCTGAGGGTGGCGAGCTCAACGATCCTGATGCCATGGCGCATGGGAACGACGAGGCGACGTCGAGCGACGAGCCGCCGCTCGAGGCACGAGATGCCGTGACCCACGCCGAGCCGCCGCTCCCGCACGTCTCGCCACCCGAGTCGCCCCTCGCCATGGGTGCCGTTGGCGCTGCGGTGATCGGGGTCACATCCATGGCGGGCCACGACGCCGAGCCCGGCGAGCTTGCGCACCGAGAGGGTGACTCCCAGCCGACCCCACCGTCGATGGTGGTGACACCCCCTAGCGAGCGCAGCACGTCCGAGCGCGACGAGGACGAGCGCAACGTCTTGGGCGGCAACCCCACCGGTCTCCGCCGGTCGATCAAGCTCTTCAAGGCCTTCCGCGTCGAGCAGACAGACCCCGACTTCTTCTACCGAACCTTGGCAGAAGATACCGCTGTCCAGCTGTCGGGCTTCGCCCCGCTGTTCAACCGCCTGCTCATCGACGTGGGCGGTGGCGCCGGCTACTTCAGCGAGGCCTTCGAGGACCGAGGAGCACGGTGCATCCTCATCGAGCCCGAGGCCCGCCCCGTCACGCTCCGACCGGTCGACCAGCCGTTCCGGACCCACGCCGAGCAGCACGACTACGCGGTGCTGCCCGGCCGCCTCCACCGCACTCGGACCATCGCCGGTGATGGCATGCGGCTCCCCTTCGCTGACAACGTTGCCGACATCGCCTTCAGCTCGAACGTCCTCGAGCACGTGCCGGACCCCGCAGCGTTCATCGATGAAGCGCTGCGCATCACCAAGCCCAACGGGACGGTGTACCTCAGCTACACCATCTGGAGCTCACCTTGGGGTGGGCATGAGACGTCGCCGTGGCACTTCTTCGGCGGGCACTACGCCGCCAAGCGCTACGAGAAGAAACACGGACGACCGCCGGGCAACCTCTACGGCACCTCGTTGTTCAAGGTGAAGATCAGTGATGCCATGGCCATCATCAAGGGCCGCCAGGATGTGGCCAAGATGTGGGCCTTCCCCCGGTACTACCCCGAGTGGATGTCGTGGGTCATCCACGTGCCGGTCCTGCGGGAGTTCCTCACCTGGAACCTCCTCGTGATCATGCGGAAGGACGTACCCGCTAGCGCTGAGGGTGCCCCTGGGTCGCAAGGACCTCGAAGGTCCGCTCCGCCGTCGCCTGCCACGTGAACTTCTCGGCGTAGCGCAGGGCGCCTGCACTCAGGCGCTCACGGACCGCAGCATCGGTGAGCACCTCGGTCAAAGCAGCGGTGAGGGGTCGGCCTTCGGCACGCAGGAGCCCTGAGGTCCCATCCTCCACCGCGTCACGGTGGCCGGCGATGTCGGTGGCCACCGAGGGTGTTCCGCACGCCGCCGCCTCGGT
>CAINFA010000125.1 GCA_903847955.1 uncultured Actinomycetes bacterium | reverse complement strand
CAGCATTATCAGTGCTGCGCTCTAACCGACTGAGCTATAGCCCCTCGACGGGTTGCAAATCGTACACCACGACGAGGTGGCCTCTCCTCAGTGGTTGGTCCACTTTCGAATGGCCACGGTCTGGCTGGCGGTCCCGAGCAGGGTGCCCCGCTCGCTCCACAGGTACGCGATGCCCTGGGCGTAGCCGTTGACGAGTGCGTGCATACGTATGTCGAGCAGGACCCACTCGGTGGGCTCGAGCTGAACCACCCGCACGGTGTTGTCGAGGCTCCGGCCCATGAGCCGCATCCCGGTGGGCTGCGACGCGGCACCAGAGAGGAAGTCCCCGAAGATCGCCAAGGTGGCAGCCGACGGCTCGAGGTGCCCCGGCACCCGGCACCACAGGGCCGAGTCCGAGCTCCCAGGGGTCCCATCGAGCTGTTCGAAGGTTCGACCGAGTGCAACCCGGGTCTCGACGGAGGAGAAGATGGTGCGTTGCACCTCGGTGGGGAGGCGCCGAACGGGGCAGTCGAGTGGTCCGGGAACTTCGGGCATCTCCACCCACACCCCGCCCGCGTCGAGCGACGAGGATCCCAAGGAGGCGTTGACGGTCAAGACCTCGACCTCTCCCATGCGGCCTACGGCCCGACCTTGGGTCACGCGTCCACCAACCGCTGCGAGGTCGACCTCGAAGGTCAAGGTGGCATGGGTAGGGGCGTGGCTGAGGTACTGCGCCGACCCCCAGATGGTGGGCCGACCCGAGGCTTCTTCGAGGGCCACCAGTCCCGCACCCAGCCCACATCCGCCGAAGAGGAAGTTTCCTGGGGTGATAAGGTGCTCTCCAACCTCGAGGCGCCAGTGCAGCGGGTCCCCGAGCTGCTCCATACCCATGAAGGTCTTCGCATCCACCCCGAAACCGTACCTGAGGGTCTCGGCGTCGCTGACACCGGTGCGGGGCGGATGGGCGAGACTGTGGCAGTGCTCCCAGGTTGGTTCGTCTACGTCGCCGCGCTCATCTCCGTTGTTGGGATCATCACCTACGTCCGTGACACCCTGGCGGGCAAGACCTTCCCGCACCGGGTCACCTGGTTCTTGTGGGGGTTCATCCCGCTCGTCACCTTCGTGATCCAGGTGCACCTCGAGGTCGGTATCCAGTCGGTGCTCACCTTGACCTTCGCCATCACCCCTCTGGCGGTACTGACAGCCAGCTTCATCTCCAAGCGCGGCTCGTGGTCCATCACCACCTTCGACTGGATCTGCGGTGCCACCAGCCTCGTCGGTCTCGGCTTCTACCTCGTGACCCGCCACGGTGTCGCCGCCATCGTGCTGCTGCTCATCGCCGACTTCTTCGCCGCCATCCCCACGCTGCGCAAGTCGTTCACCTCGCCCGAATCAGAGACGTGGACGGCCTTCTTCGCCGGGCTAGTTAGCTCGGTGCTGACGCTCGGCACCATCACCCACTGGAGCTTCGCCACCTACGCCTTCCCCGCCTACATCGCGACCCAGAACGCCGTAGAGGTGGCCTTCATTCGCTACCGCATCGGTCCGCGGTTCTTCTCCACCGATCGCATCGAAGATCCCGTCAGCTCCTGAACGGGGCCAGCGCCTCGTGGGTGCGCTCCTCGATGTTGAGCCCCTCGAGCGTGGTCACGCCGTAGTGGGTGAGTTGGTCGAGCACTGGTGTGGCGAGGTGGGTGAGGTAGAGCGCGATGCCCTGGGCGTGCAGCCGCCCGACGAGTGAGGTGAGCTCTTGCTCGGCGGTCACGTCGACATCGGCGATCGCGGAGCAATCCACGATGATCGCTCTGGGCGGGTTGCCCAAGGTGAGCGAGGTCAGCTCCGCAGCGAACTTTGCCACGTTGGCGTAGTACAGGGCCGCTTGGAAGCGGTAGATGTAGACCCCGGGCACGGCTTG
>CAINFA010000124.1 GCA_903847955.1 uncultured Actinomycetes bacterium | reverse complement strand
TGACGAGTCTTCTCGTAGAACAAGTCGCCCTACTTCGTGAGCGGCGCCAAGCTCTAATCGCGAGTGCCGTGACCGGTGGGGTCAAGCCCCCGGAGGTTTTCGCGTGAGCACCACCGAAAAGGCCTACGAAGATGCCATCGAGCGCAGCCTCCTCAACTCCGGCGGCTACCTCCGCTCCCTCCCCGGCGAGTTCGACGCCACGCTGGGCCTCAACCTGGTCGAGCTCTACGAGTTCATCCGCGCCACGCAGCCGAAGCCCTGGGCCGACCTTGTCGCCCGCGGCCACGGCGGCGATGAGGACGCTGCCGAGCTCGGCTTCGCCAAGCGCTTGGCCTCTGAGCTCGACGCCCGCGGCACGGTCGACGTGCTGCGCCACGCGGTCACCGACTACGGCGTCACGCTCCAGCTCGCCTTCTTCAAGCCCGCCCACGGCCTGAGCCCCGAGCTCGCCGCCCTCTACGAGGCCAACCGCGTCAGCGTCACCCGCCAGTTCGCCTACGAGGTGGACTCCAACCGCTCGATCGACCTGGCCCTCCTCGTCAACGGCATCCCGACCGCGACCGCCGAGCTCAAGAACCCGCTCACCGGCCAGGGCACCGAGCAGGCCATCGCCCAGTACCGCCAGGACCGCGACCCCGCCAACGTGACCCTCGCCCGCCGCGCGCTGGTGCACTTCGCCGTCGACCCCGACACCGTCGCCATGACGACCCGGCTCGAGGGCAAGGACACCCGGTTCCTGCCCTTCAACCAGGGCAGCGGCGGTGCCGGCGAGGTCGGTGGTGCCGGCAACCCGCCGTCGTCGACCGGGCACCGCACCGCCTACCTCTGGGAGCAGGTCTGGCAGCGCGACAGCTGGCTCGACCTGCTCGCCCGGTTCATCCACGTCGAGGTCCCCGACGTGAAGTCCAAGGCCGCCAAGGCGAAGGGCACGATCGTGATCTTCCCCCGCTTCCACCAGTGGGACGCAGTGCGCAAGCTCGAGGCCGACGCCAAGGCCGTCGGGGCTGGCAGGAACTACCTCGTCCAGCACTCAGCGGGGTCGGGGAAGTCCAACACCATCGCCTGGATCTGCCACCGCCTCGCCAACCTCCACGACACGAGCGACGGCAAGGTCTTCGACAAGGTGGTCGTCGTCACCGACCGCGTGGTCCTCGACCGCCAGCTCCAAGAGACGATCTACCAGTTCGAGCACGCCCGCGGCGTGGTCGTGAAGATCGACCAGGACTCGAACCAGCTGGCCGAGGCCCTGCTCGGTGAGCTGGCCAAGGTCATCATCACGACGCTCCAGAAGTTCCCCTTCGTGCTCGACAAGATCTCGGGCGCGAAGGCTCGCCGCTACGCGGTCGTCGTCGACGAGGCGCACTCCTCCCAGTCCGGCATAGCCGCCAAGGAGTTGCGGGCCGCGCTGACCAAGGGCCAAGACGCCGGTGCCGAGCTCATTGCCGCCGAGCGTGAGGAGGCCGCCGAAGAGGCCGCCCACGGCGACACCGAGGACCGTCTCGTCAACACCCTGGCTGGCCGCGGTCGCCAAGAGAACATCTCGTTCTTCGCATTCACCGCCACGCCGAAGGCCAAGACCTTGGAGCTCTTCGGCCAGTTGGTCCAGCGACCGAACGGCCCACGGTACGAGCCCTTCCACCTCTACTCGATGCGCCAGGCCATCGAGGAGGGCTTCATCTTGGACGTGCTCAAGAACTACACGACCTACCAGACCTACTGGCGCATCGAGAAGGCCGTCGCCGAC
>CAINFA010000123.1 GCA_903847955.1 uncultured Actinomycetes bacterium | reverse complement strand
GGCCAAACCCCCGGGGTTACCTCATAGTAACCATGGCGATGCCACGTCGCACCAACGCAGTTCTCCGGGGCTGGACGCGACGGAGCGGCACCCCTGAGGGTGCCGCTCCGAGCGTGCTGCAGTTGTTCTGACGAACTAGAGCGGACGGACGTCCTTGGCCATGAGGCCCTTGGGGCCCTGCTCGACCTCGAACTCCACTGCCTGGCCCTCTTCGAGGACGCGGTAGCCCTGCATCTGCACTGCGGTGTGGTGCACGAACACGTCGCTTCCACCATCAGGCTGCGAGATGAACCCGAAACCCTTTTCCGCGTTGAACCACTTGACCGTTCCGGATGCCACTGGAGCGATCCTCCTTAACTGGTACTGTCCGGCGGACGCCGGCACTGCAAGAGGACACTTTCAGCGAACCTCGGTTGCGAGGGACCACGCTAGCAGCGAACGGTGCGCCGAACCGAGCGAGGTCGTTCAGCGCCCGAGCGTGGTGACGCCGTCACGGTCCTCGACGATCCACCCACGCGCCTCGAGCTCGGCCCGGAGCGCGTCAGCTCGCGCCCAGTCGCGCTCGAGGCGAGCTGCATCGCGCTCGGCAGCGAGCGCAGCAGAGGTGGCATCGACCTCCACCGTTGCTCCATCGAGGCCAAGCCCCAAGGTACCGAACAAGACCACCACCGACTGCGCCAGCAGGTGGGCTCGATCGAGGTCGCCTCGGTCTGCTGCGCTGTTGGCAGCCGACACCGCGTCCATCACGAGGGCGAAGGCTCTCGGGGTATCGAGATCATCGTCCATCGCTGCAGTGAAGTTGGCCAGCAGTTCGGGCTCCACGTTGTGGTCGGCGAGGACGACCGGCGTCGGAGCGATCGCCCCAACCTCAAAACGGCGCGCCAGGTTGTCGAGGCGTCGAAGGGTCGCCTCGGCCTGGGCGATGGTGGGAGGTGTCACCTCGACCGGAGCGCGGTAGTGCGCTTGGAGGCACAGCAGGCGGTAGGCGCGGGCATCGCTCTGGGCCAGCAAGTCGGTGAGCGAGGTGAAGTTCTTGAGCGACTTCGACATCTTCTCGCCACCAACCATCACCCAACCGCTGTGGCCCCAGTGGGCGGCGAACACCCGTCCATCGGCAACCGCTTGCGCTCGTTCGTTCTCATGGTGGGGGAACCGGAGGTCTTGCCCGCCCACGTGCAGGTCGAAGCCCTCGCCGAGGAGATCGAGCGCCATGACGACGCACTCGGTGTGCCAGCCTGGGCGCCCCTCCCCAAAGGGCGCAGGCCAGGTGGGCTCTCCGGGCTTGGCGGCCTTCCACAAGGCGAAGTCGAGCGCCGAGCGCTTCTCGGCGTGCTCGTCGACCCGAGCGCCCGCACGCAGGCTCTCGAGTGGCTGGCCGGCGAGCAGCCCGTAGTCGGCCACCTTGGAGGTGTCGAGGTAGACCCCATCAGAGGTGGTGTAGGCGACGTCGTCGTCGATGAGGCGGCCGATGAGCGCAACCATGGTCTCGACGTACTCGGTGGCGTGGGGCACCCCATCGGGTCGCTCCACGCCGAGCAGTTCAAGCGCCTCGAACCAACGCCGCTCGTACTCGGCGGCGACCTCTGCTTCGGAGCGTCCTTCCTCGGCAGCCCGGGTGATGATGTTGTCGTCGATGTCGGTGATGTTGGACACGAAGGTGACCTCGAGTCCCTGGGCGACGAGGTAGCGACGCAAGACGTCCCAGACCAGCACGTAGCGTCCGTGGCCGAGGTGGGGTAGGTCGTAGACTGTGGGCCCGCACGCGTAGATCGACACCTTGCCCGCCTGCCGCTGGAGCAGTGGGCGCACGGTGCCGGTGGCGGTGTCGTGCAGGTTCAGCATCCCTCTACGGTAAACCACTCATGACGAACCCCTCCTCTGCCGCTACTCCCGCCACCTCGAAGATTCCCGACAAGGTCGCCCTCGAGGGCCTCGAGGCCACCTGGGGTGCTGCCTGGGAGGCCGAAGGCACCTACCGCTTCGATCGGACCAAGACCCGCGCTGAGGTCTACGCCATCGACACCCCGCCCCCCACCGTCTCTGGTGAGCTGCACCTCGGGCACATCTCGAGCTACACCCACGCAGACACCATCGCCCGCTACCGCCGCATGTCCGGACTCGAGGTCTTCTACCCCATGGGGTGGGACGACAACGGGCTCCCCACTGAGCGACGGGTGCAGAACTACTACGGCGTTCGTTGCGACCCGTCGTTGGCCTACGACCCGACCTTCGTCGCACCCGAGACGCCCCACGACCCGCCGATCTCGATCAGCCGGCCCAACTTCATCGAACTGTGCAAGGGCCTGACCGAGCGCGACGAGCAGGTCTTCGAGGACCTCTGGCGCAGCCTCGGGCTGTCAGTCGACTGGCAGATGACCTACGCCACCATCGGCGAGCGGGCTCGGCGGGTCTCCCAGCGCAGCTTCGTCGAATTGCTTGAGGCCGGCCACCTCTACCAAGCCACTGCCCCCACCTTGTGGGACGTGGACTTCCAGACGGCGGTCTCCCAAGCCGAACTCGAGGACCGAGAGCGCCCAGGTGCCTACCACCGCCTTCGGTTCGCCAGGGCCGATGACCCGTCCACCTTCATCGAGATCGATACGACCCGCCCTGAGTTGCTGCCGTCGTGCGTGGCGCTCGTGGCCCACCCCGATGACGAGCGGTACCAGCCGCTGTTCGGCACCACCGTGCGCACGCCACTGTTCGAGGTCGGCGTGCCGGTGCTCGCCCACCGCTTGGCCGACCCCGACAAGGGAACTGGGATCGCCATGATCTGCACCTTCGGTGACACCACCGACGTGCTGTGGTGGCGCGAGCTCGGACTGCCGACTCGCACCACCATCGGCCGTAATGGCCGGCTGCTCGAGGTGGACTTCGCCGACGCCTCGTTCACCTGCGCCAACCCCGCACGGGCCAACGGCTACTACGCCGAACTGGCGGGCAAGACGGTCAAGGCAGCCCAGACTCGCATCGTCGAGCTGCTGTCTGAGAGCGGGGACCTGCTGGGCGAGCCTCGGCCGATCACCCACCCGGTCAAGTTCTTCGAGAAGGGTGACCGCCCCCTCGAGATTGTCTCGTCGAGACAGTGGTTCGTCTCGACCCTGCCACTGCGCGAGGCCCTGCTCGAGCGGGGTGCGGCGAT
>CAINFA010000122.1 GCA_903847955.1 uncultured Actinomycetes bacterium | reverse complement strand
CCTGTCGCAAAGGCCGATCTTGGCGGACTTGGCGGGAACGTACGATCCGATCTGAGCCAGCAGCACGATGAGCGCGTTCTGGCGCAGGAAGGTCGACTTACCGGCCATGTTCGGGCCGGTTAGGATCTGAATTCGGGCCGTGTGATCGAGGTGTGTGTCGTTTGGCACGAAGCCGCTTGTGGAGGCCTCAACCACCGGGTGTCGGCCGGATTCGATGAGCAGCGAGTCTTCGTCTAGGATCTCCGGCTTCACATATCCGCGCCGTGAAGCCACCTCGGCGAGGGTCGCCAGGGTGTCGATCTCGGCCAGGGCGCGCGCCGTTTGGAGCAGGGCCTTCGCGTGCTCGGCGACTCGGACACGTAGGTGGTTGAACAGGTCGGTCTCCAGCGAGACGGCCTTCTCCTCGGCCCCCAGGACCAGCGACTCGTGGTCTTTCAGCGCGGCCGTGATGTACCGCTCGGCGTTGGCGGTGGTCTGTTTTCGGATGTAGTCGCCGGGGACCTTGTCGCTATGGATCTTGGAGACCTCAAGGTAGTAGCCGAACACGGAGTTGAAGCCGACCTTGAGCTGGGAGATTCCGGTCCTCGTGCGCTCTTCCTGCTCGAGGCTGGCGATGTACGACTTGCCGTTCTTCGAGAGGTCGCGGAGCTTGTCTAGCTCCAGGTCGTAGCCCTCGCGCATGATGCCTCCCTCGCGGATCGAGTGCGGGGGATCTTGTACCAACGCGCGATCGAGCAGGACGGCGAGGTCGCCGTGGTCGGCCATCATCTCGCGCAGCTCTTGGATGCGCCCGAGGCCTACCTTGCGTAGCGGCTCGGCCAGCACCGGAAGGGCCATGAGCGAAGCGCGCAGGGCGGCCAAGTCTCTGGGGCCTGCCAGACCTGCCGCGGCCCTGGAAACCAGCCGCTCGAGGTCGGCCATCTTCCTCATGGCGTCGCGCAGGTCGCCCCGCACGAGGTTGTTGCCCAGCAGTCGGCCCACGGCCTCTTGCCTTCCGACGATCTGCGCCGTATCGAGCAGCGGCTGTTCGATCCAGCGGCGGAGCAGGCGCGCGCCCATGGAGGTGACCGTGTCGTCGAGGACCGCGAGGAGGGTGAACCGCTTCGAGCCGTCGGCCATGTTCTGGGTGAGCTCTAGGCTGCGTCGCGTCGCGGGGTCCAGCCTCATGAAGCCATCGACCGAGTAGGTCGACATGCTGTCGACGTGCGCGAGGGACAGCCGATTCTTCTCGGCGTACGCCAGGATCATGGAAGCGGCGACGACGGCGGAGGGTTTGTCTTCGCACCCAAAGCCGTTTAGGTTCGAGACGCGGAGCTGCTCGGTGAGCTTGCGCACGGCGCGATCGAGCGAGAGTTGGGGGACGTCGGTGACTGCCGCGCCGAGTCCGGTCTTCACGACTTCGCCGAAGGTCTCTGCCTGGGGTCCGACGAGCAGCTCCGAGGGGCGGACCCGGGCTAGCTCTTGGATCAGCCGCTCTTGCGAGTCGTCGCCGGACAACTCGGTGACGGCGAACTCTCCCGTGCTGGGGTCGAGGATCGCGAGCCCCATGCGCCCATCCTGGACGCAGAGCGCGGCCAGAAAGTTGTTCTGACCGGAGCTGAGCATGGAGTCCTCGACGAGGGTGCCCGGGGTGAGCACTCGCGTGACACCGCGCTTCACCAGGCCCTTCACGGTTTTCGGATCTTCGAGCTGATCGCACAGCGCGACCTTGAGGCCCTTTTGAAGCAGCCTCGCCAGGTACTTCTCCACGCTGTGGTAGGGCACGCCGGCCATGGGGATGCGGCCGTTCGTGCCGTCTTCTCGACCCGTGAGCGTGATCTCGAGCGCAGCGGCGGCAGACTCTGCGTCTTCGCCGTAGAACTCGTAGAAGTCGCCCACGCGCATCGCGAGAAGCACACCGGGGTGCTCGGCTTTCGCAGCAAAGTACTGCTGCATCATGGGAGTGCTTCCAGTCACCGAAAGAGTATACGGTCACTCGAAAACGTGGCAGGGAACCGATACCAGGATTGATCGAAACGGGCCCAACGATACGTCCATCAACCGTAGAATATGCAAGCCATGATGGTCCTCACCGCATCCCTGATCGTTGCGAGCTCAACCCTGCCGGTTGGGCTCGACAACGTGCCGGCGGTGAGGTCTGTTTCTTCCCGTCCGCCGGTGGCTTATCGCCTGCAGCCTGATCGGCTCGGGGAGCCGTTTTTCCGGAAGCTGGCGTTGATCGCGTTCCACCGTCGGGGTGAGCCCGTGACGCAGATCCGCACGATGGCGACGTTCCGTGTCGATCTCGATGGCAGGGGTCGGATTCTGGGCTTGGTCAGTGCGCAGGGGTTATCGCCTTCTGGGGATTCTTACGCGCTCTTGCTGACCCGGACGCCTCGGGGCGGAACGTTTGATTCTCGAACGCTGCT
>CAINFA010000121.1 GCA_903847955.1 uncultured Actinomycetes bacterium | reverse complement strand
GACGTTGGGCTCGACTACCTAACCTTGGCCAGGAGCTCGGCCACGCTGTCGGGAGGGGAGGCGCAGCGCATCCGTCTCGCATCACAGATCGGTTCGGGTCTCGTGGGGGTGCTCTACGTGCTCGACGAACCCTCGATCGGTCTGCACCAACGGGACAACCAGCGGCTGATCGCCACCTTGGAGCGTTTGCGTGACCTCGGCAACACCGTGATCGTCGTGGAGCACGACGAGGAGACCATCTTGGCCTCGGACTACGCCGTCGATATTGGTCCAGGCGCTGGTGAGCACGGCGGCGAGGTCATCCACGCCGGACCGGTCAAGGGGCGTGGGGGCCTGCTGACCAACAAGGCGTCGCTGACGGGGCAGTACCTCTCGGGTCGGCGACGCATTGAGGTGCCCACGTCTCGGCGACCAGGTTCGGGGGAGTTCTTGGTGGTGCGTGGGGCTCGCGAGCACAACCTCCAAGAGCTCGACGTGCAGTTCCCGCTCGGGACCTTGACCGCCGTCACTGGCGTCTCAGGCTCGGGGAAGTCGACGCTCGTCAACGAGATTCTGCTGAAGTCGCTGCTGCACACCATCCACCGCACGAAGGAGTTGCCCGGCCGCCACAGTCGGATCGAAGGCGTCGAGCACATCGACAAGGTGGTCAGCGTCGACCAGACACCCATTGGCAGGACGCCACGGTCCAACCCTGCGACCTACACCGGTGTCTTCGACCACATCCGCAAGCTCTTCGCCCAGACCCCAGAGGCCAAGGTGCGTGGCTACCAACAGGGTCGGTTCTCCTTCAACGTCAAAGGTGGCCGGTGCGAAGCGTGCGCGGGGGACGGCACCATCAAAATCGAGATGCACTTCCTCCCCGACGTCTACGTGCCGTGCGAGATCTGCCATGGGGCGCGCTACAACCGGGACACCTTGGAGGTCCAGTTCCGCGGTAAGTCCATCGCAGAGGTCCTCCAGATGAGCTGCGAGGAGGCACTGGAGTTCTTCGAGCGCCAGCCCCCCATCCAGCGGCACCTCAAGACCCTGTGCGACGTTGGACTCGGCTACGTGCGGCTGGGCCAGAGCGCGACCACCCTGTCTGGTGGCGAGGCGCAGCGGGTGAAGCTCTCCACCGAGCTGTCCCGTCGGCCCACTGGCCACACCTTGTACGTGCTCGATGAGCCCACCACGGGGCTGCACTTCGAAGATGTTCGACGTCTGCTCGAGGTGCTCCAGCGCCTCGTGGACCAGGGCAACACGGTCCTCGTCATCGAGCACAGCTTGGATGTGATCAAGTGCGCTGACTGGGTGATCGACCTCGGGCCCGAGGGCGGGCGCCGGGGCGGCCAGGTGCTCGCCGAAGGAACCCCCGAGGATGTGGCGGCGAACCCAGTGAGCTTCACTGGGCAGGTGCTCCAGCCGCTGCTCGCTCGCTAGGAGATCTGCAGCATCCGCTCGAGGGCCACCTTGGCCCACGAGGCGGTGTCCGCATCGACGGTGATCTGGTTGGGCACCCGTCCATCGACCAAGGACTCGAGCACCCAGGCGAGGTGGGGGAGGTCGATCCGAGCCATGGTGGCACAGGGGCACACAAGTGGGTCGAGGCACTCGATGGTCTTGTCGGGGTGCTCGTTGGCGAGTCGGTTCACGAGGTGGACCTCGGTGGCGATGCCGAGCGCGGTACCGCTCGGGGCGGCCTCAACCGCCTTGATGATGGCGTCGGTGGAGCCAACCACATCGCCGAGCACGACCACGTCGTGAGCGCACTCTGGGTGGACGAGCACGAGGCCGTCGGGGTTGCGCACGCGAAAGTCGGCGACGTGCTCGGGGCGGAACCGTTGGTGGACCGAGCAGTGCCCCTTCCACAGGAGCAAGGCGGAGTCGTCGACCGCTGCAGCGTCGAGGCCTCCGAGCTCGAACCGAGGGTTGTAGAGCGACATCTGAGCTTCGGTGAACCCAAGGTCGAAGCCGGTGTTGCGCCCGAGGTGCTGGTCGGGGAAGAACAAGACCTTGTCCGCTCGAGTGCGACCGTCAACCTGGTCGAGGAGCGCCCAGGTCAGCACGGCTCGGGCATTCGAGGACGTGCAGACCGCGCCACCGTGGCGACCCACGAAGGCCTTGAGGTTGGCGGCGGAGTTCATGTAGGTGATGGGCAGCACTCGATCGATGTCGGTGACCGATGCCAGCGCCTCCCAGGCATCTTCGACCGCTTCGATGTCGGCCATGTCGGCCATCGAGCACCCGGCGTTGAGGTCAGGGAGCACGACCCGTTGGTGGGGGCCGGTCAGCACATCGGCGGACTCCGCCATGAAGTGCACCCCGCAGAACACGATGAACTCCGCGTCGCGGCGATCCGCGGCGATCCTCGAGAGGCCGAAGGAGTCGCCTCGGGCATCGGCGAAGGCCATGACGTCGTCGTGCTGGTAGTGGTGACCCAAGATCAAGAGGCGCTCGCCGAGGGCCGTCTTCGCGTCGGCCACCATCTGGCGCAGGTCGTCGGTCGATGCCGTGGTGTAGCGCTCCTCGAGCGTTCGTTGGATTCTCAGCATGTCGCCCCCAAGGGGTCGCCACCGTCTCAGCCGGCGGGGACAGCCTGGTCGCCTCCCGCGGGGTTGTCGGCTTTCGGTGGATGTGTGGACCGGATACCAGGCCGGTAGCCCCATGGTAGCGGCAGAGGTCGCGCTCAGCGCGGCTCGAGACGTGGTTCTATGAGGTGGTGCTTCGGCCGCCGACCAGCGAGATCCCCGACGCGCCGGGCTCGTACCAGTTCTTCGATGCCCACGGTCGCGTGATCTACGTCGGTAAGGCGGCGTCGTTGCGCAGCCGCTTGGTGCACTACTTCGGTGACCCGGCCGGGCTGCACGGCCGTACCGCCCAGATGGTGGCCGTGGCAGATCGGGTCGAGTGGGTGGTGGTCGCGACCGAAGCCGACGCACTGCTGCTCGAGCACTCCTTGATTCAGGTGCACCAGCCGCGGTTCAACATTCGGCTCAAAGATGACAAGACCTACCCTTGGCTGGCCCTATCGGTGGCCGACGAGTGGCCGCGTCCCTTCGTCTACCGAGGTGCCAAGCGCAGGGGCGTGCAGTACTTCGGGCCATTCCCCCACGTGCGGTCACTGCGGCGCAGCCTCGACCTCTTGGTGAAGTCCTTCCCGCTGCGCACCTGCTCGGACACCAAGTTCCAGCGGCACGAGCGACTGGGGCGACCGTGCTTGCTCTACGACCTCGAGCGGTGCTCAGGACCGTGCATCTCTGCGGTCGACCCCGAGCAGTATCAGCACTACGTCGAGGAGTTCCAGCGCTTCTACGCCGGGGACACCGAGGTTGTCCTCGCTGCCATCGCTGAGCAGATGACCGACGCAGCCCAGGCCCTCGACTACGAGCGGGCCGCACGGCACCGCGACCAGCTCACGGCCGTGCGCTCCGCGTCGGAGAGCCAGGAGGTGGTGGTCGACCACAGTGGGGACTTCGATGCCTTCGGCATCGCCGCCAATGACCTCGAGGCGGCGGTGGCCATCGTCCACGTTCGCCGAGGTCGGATCGTCGGTCGGCACGGGTTCGTGGTCGATCGCCTCGACGATGGTGAGCTCGAGGGGCTGGTGGGTGAGGTGCTCGAGCGCTACTACGACCAGCCAGGTCAAGAGGTGCCCCAGCAGGTGCTCGTCTCGCTCGCACCACGCTCGAGCGATGCCGCGCTGATCTCCAGTTGGCTCACCGAGCGTCGAGGGGGCAGGGTGGGGGTGGTGACGGCATCGAGGGGTCGTCGTCGGCAAGTGGTCGAGATGGCCGTGGCCAACGCCACCGAAGACCTCGGACGCCACCAGCTGCGCCGAGCAGCAGACCACAATGCTCGCTCCAAGGCACTCACCGAGCTGCAGGTGGCACTCGGGCTGTCCGAGGCCCCGCTGCGCATCGAGTGCTACGACATGAGCCACCTGCAGGGAACGGACTACGTCGGTTCGATGGTGGTGTTCGAAGATGGACTCTCCAAGCGACAGGACTACCGGCACTTCTTGGTCAAGACCGTCGAAGGCAACGATGACTTCGCCGCGATGGCGGAGGTCTTGCGGCGACGGCTCCAGCGGATCGATGAGGAGGTGCCCGCTGGTGGACGTCGGCGCTTCGCCTACCGTCCTCAGCTCCTCTTGATCGATGGTGGCAAGGGCCAGCTCTCGGCGGTGACCACAGTCCTCGACGAGCTGGGCTTGACCGGCAGCCTTGAGGTGGCCTCGTTGGCCAAGCAGTTCGAGGAGGTCTACCGACCCGGCCAGCGCGCGCCGATCATCATCCCTCGAGGCTCCGAGGCGCTCTACCTGCTCCAACGGGTGCGCGACGAGGCCCATCGGTTCGCGATCACCTTCCACCGTCAGCGTCGAGGAAACCGGATGACCATGAGCGCCCTGGACGGGATTGCTGGCCTCGGTGCTGCCCGTCGGCAGAGGCTGCTCGAGACCTACGGCACCATGGCCAAGATTCGTGACGCCAGCCTCGCCGAGCTTGAAGCGCTGTCGTGGCTGCCAACCGCTGTGGCCCATGCGCTCTACCAACGTCTGCACGATGGGGACCGGGACCATGGACCTGCTCGACCAGCGCACGAGGGTGGGGGAGACTGAGGCCATGCGGCGACTACTGCTCGTGACCGGGATGTCAGGTGCTGGACGATCCACGGCGTCGGCGGCCCTCGAGGATTTGGGCTGGCACGTCATCGACAACTTGCCGGTCCCACTCATCGCCGAGGCTGCTGACCTCGTGAACCACCCCGGCGCCGGGCACGAACGAGTGGCCTTCGTGCTCGGTCGTGGAGGCCCCGTTGAGATCGCGCAGCTTGAGCCCGTGCTCGAGGTGCTCACCGAGCGGTACGACGTCGACGTGTTCTTCCTCGATGCCGACGATGACGTCTTGGTGCGACGCTACGAGGGGACCCGACGCCGCCATCCTCGCTCTCGGGTTGGCGTCATCGAGGCCATCGCCGAGGAGCGCGCGTTGCTGCAGCCGGTGGCCGAGCGGGCCAGCGTCGTGCTGAACACCTCGGAGTTGTCCTCGAACCAACTCCGTCTGCGGATGCGCGACCTCTTCGGAGATCCGGCCGACCAACGCTCGATGCGGACGTCGGTGGTCTCCTTCGGCTTCAAGTACGGCATTCCGCTCGACGTGGACTTGGTCTTCGACGTTCGGTTCTTGCCGAATCCGTACTGGGAGGTTGCGCTGCGCAGCCAGTCGGGCCTCGACGGAGCTGTGCGGGACTACGTCTTTGGTCAAGATGCCACCGGCACCTTCGTGGACAAGCTCGAGGACCTCCTCGCCTTCCTCGTGCCGTGCTACGAGCAAGAAGGCAAGAGCTACCTCACCATCGCCATTGGCTGCACTGGTGGGCGCCATCGCTCGGTGGCGGTGGCCGAGGAGCTCGCTCGGCGGCTCGGTGCGGGTGGGATCGCTCCGGGGATCTCCGTGTTCCATCGAGACATCGATCGATGACCGATCCAGCGGTAGTTTGCGTCGGCGGCGGCCACGGTGCCGCTGCCGCCCTGGGGGCGGTTCGCCAGTTCGCGGGCTCGGTGACCGCGGTGATCTCAGTCGCCGATGACGGCGGATCGAGTGGTCGACTGCGGGCGATGCTCGACGTGGTGGGCGTCGGTGACCTCAGGCGATGCCTGGTGGCGTTGGCCGAGGAGCCTGAGCGCTGGCGTGGGCTGTTCGAGCACCGCTTCGGTGCCGGTGAGCTCGAGGGTCACCCGGTGGGCAACCTCGTGCTCTCGGGGCTGGTCGAGCTCCATGGAGACCTGCTCGTGGCACTGGAGCAAGCTGCTCGGCTCATGGGGTGCGTCGGGCGGGTGCTGCCCGCCACGGCCGAGCCGGTCGTCCTCGAAGCCACCACGGCGGTGGGCACGGTGCTCGGTCAAGCCCGTATCACCACCACGCCGGGCGTCGAGCGGGTGAGGGTGCGCCCATCGGATCCCACGGTGCCCCTCGAGGTCATCGACGCCATCTCGGGCGCAGACCTCATCGTGCTCGGTCCAGGATCGCTCTACACCTCGGTCTTGGCCGCCGTCGCGCCCCCGGCCCTCACTGCTGCGATCACCGAAGCCCGAGGCCGGTTGGTCTACCTCGCCAACCTCCGACCTCAGGAGCCCGAGACTGCGGGCTACAGCGTTGCGGATCACCTCGATGCCCTCGATCGCCACGGGATTGCTCCCGACCTCGTGGTCTGTGACACCTCCCGGGGGATCGAGCTCGGTGCGGTGGATCTCGAGGTGCTCGACGTGGTCTTGACCAACGGGCGCTCCCTGATCCACGATGCGACCAAGTTGGCGGCAGTATTGTTCCCGCTGGCGCCGTAGCGCTGCGATCATCGTCAAGGAGGCAACGTGGCTGTCCGAGTGGGGATCAATGGCTTCGGCCGTATTGGTCGGAACTTCGTTCGAGCGGTACTGGCGAGCGGGGCCGACATCGAGGTGGTGGCGATCAACGACCTGACCTCGGCCGACACCTTGGCGCACCTCCTGCGCTACGACTCGACCCAGGGCAAGTTCCCTGGCGAGGTGTCGGTGAACGACGGTGCCATCGTGGTGAACGGTCGATCCATCACCGTCTTCGCTGAGCGCGATCCAGCCGCGCTGGACTGGGCATCGGTCGGTGCAGAGGTGGTGGTGGAGTCCACGGGCCTGTTCACCACGCGGGACAAGGCTGCAGCGCACCTGCAAGGCGGTGCCTCTCGGGTCATCGTCTCAGCACCAGGGACCGACGTCGACGCCACGTTCGTCGTCGGCGTCAACGACGACACCTACGACCCCGAGCGCCACGTCGTGGTGTCCAACGCGTCGTGCACCACCAACTGCTTCGTCCCCATGGTCAAGGTCCTCGATGATGCCTTCGGCATCACCTCAGGGCTGATGACGACGGTGCACGCCTACACCAACGACCAGAACTTGTTGGACCTGGCGCACAAGGACCTCCGTCGAGCACGTGCGGCAGCGGTGAACATCGTCCCCACGGCTACGGGTGCGGCACGGGCAACGTCGCTCGTCCTCGAGCAGATGAAGGGCCGCCTCGATGGCACCTCGCTGCGGGTCCCGGTGCCGGTTGGCTCCATCACCGACTTCACCGCCGTGGTGCCTGGGCACCCGAGCGTCGAAGCGGTGAACGCGGCCTACGCCGCTGCTGCCCAGAGCCCTCGGCTCTCGAAGGTGCTCGTCTACACCGAGGAGCCGATCGTCTCGGAGGACATCGTGTCTTCGCCTGCGTCGTGCACCTTCGATGCTGGGCTCACCATGGTGCAGCGGATCGACGACCACTCCTCGCTCGTCAAGGTCATGGGGTGGTACGACAACGAGTGGGGGTACTCCAACCGCTTGGTCGACCTCTGCGTCTTGCTGGGAGGCTGACCATGACCCAACGCACTGCAGCGCTCGCCGGCTTGCCACTGCTCGAGGATCTCCCCAACCTCGATGGAGCACGAGTACTAGTCCGCACCGACTGGAACGTGCCGATGGAGGAGCGCGACGGTGAGTTCGTCATCTGCGATGACTTCCGTATTCGGGCCTCACTGCCGACCCTGCGGTACCTCGTTGAGCGCGGAGCGTCGGTCACGGTGTGCTCGCACCTCGGCCGTCCAAAGGGCGCGCCAGACCCTCGCTACTCCATGGCGCCCATTCAGGCCTACATGGCAGAGCTGATGCCTGAGGTGGACGTCCTCGAGAACGTTCGGTTCCACCCAGGCGAGGAGGCGAACGACCCGAGTTTCGCAGCCACCTTGGCGCTCGGGATGGACGCCTTCGTGAACGATGCCTTCGGGGTGAGCCACCGTCGCCAAGCGTCCGTGGTGGCCCTGCCCGAGCTCTTACCCGCTGCCGCAGGCCGCCTCGTCGAGGAAGAAGTCCGTGTGCTCGGTGGCTTGCTGCACGATCCAGCGGGCCCATTCGTCGCCATCGTCGGCGGGGCCAAGGTGGCCGACAAGTTGGGCATCTTGGCGTCGTTGGCAGGCAAGGTCGACACCTTGATCGTCGGCGGTGCCATGGCCTTCACCTTCTTGGCCGCGCAGGGGCATAGCGTCGGGGCGTCGCTATGCGACCCCACCAAGCTCGACGCATGCAAGGCCCTGTTGGCGCAAGGTGTCGAGATCCTCTTGCCCACCGACATCGTCGCCATCGAGCCTGGCGGCACCTTCGGGCCACAGTGCAATGGTCGAGACGATGGTGCCAAGGTGGAGACCTTCGGCGCGGACCTCCCCGAGGGCTGGATTGGGCTCGACGTCGGACCAGCCTCTGTGGCCGCCTTCGCCTCGCGCCTCAACGACGCCAAGACGATTCTGTGGAATGGGCCCGTTGGCGCCTTCGAGGACCACCGGTTCGCGAAGGGGACACTGGGCGTCGCTCAGGCCGTGGCGCACAGCGAGGGGTTCTCGGTGATCGGCGGTGGCGACAGCGCCAGCGCCCTCACCCAAGCGGGGCTCGCCGACGACGTGAGCTTCCTCTCCACCGGTGGTGGGGCCAGCCTTGAGTTCATTGAGCACGGCGACCTGCCGGGCCTCGCCGCACTGCGCGACGCCAAGAACGCTCCCCGCTGAGATGCGCACGGCGCTGATCGCTGGGAACTGGAAGCTCAACAAAGATCACCTCGAGGCCATTCACCTCATCGGTGATCTCGGCTTGCGGCTCTCGAACCTCGACCTCGGACGAGTCGAGGTGGCAGTGCACCCACCGTTCACCGACCTGCGAACCGTGCAGAGCTTGGTGGAGGGCGACAAGCTCCCGATCAGCCTCGGCGCCCAGCACTGCTCGCACCACCACCACGGTGCGTTCACCGGCGAGGTCTCGGCGCCGATGCTGGCGAAGTTGCAGACGCGCTACGTCTTGGTGGGGCACTCTGAACGTCGAGCCATGTTCGCCATGGACGATCAGGTGGTCCACCAAACCGCCAAGGCGGTGATCACCGAGGGCATGGTGGCGGTGGTGTGCGTGGGCGAGACCGAAGCCGAACGTGAGCAGGGCCAGACCTTGGCCGTGCTCGAGCGCCAGGTGCGCAGCGCCATCGCAGGGCTGCCAGACAACGTGGCGGACGACCTCGTGGTGGCCTACGAGCCGCTGTGGGCCATCGGCACGGGCACCGCTGCGACCGCTGCTGATGCCCAAGATGCCTGTTCGGCCATCCGCAGGGTGATCGAGTCGACGCTGGGTACGGCCACTGCTGGCTCGGTGCGGTTGCTCTACGGAGGCTCGGCGAGCTCGGCCAATGCCTTCGAACTCCTGAGCGGACCTGACGTCGATGGGCTCTTGGTTGGGGGCGCCAGCCTTGAGGCACAGAGCTTCTGCGACATCATCGCCGAAGCGATCAGGTGCTACCGTTAACTGCTCCCGAGTGAAAGCCCACTAGCACTGATGACCGCCGTCTACATCGTGATCGAGATCCTCGCAGCCCTCGGCCTCATCATCTTGGTGCTGCTGCACAGCGGCAAGGGTGGCGGTCTGTCGGACATGCTGGGCGGCTCGGTTGGCGCCGCGGCGCAAGGATCGACCGTCGTTGAGAAGAACCTCGACCGCATCACGGTCGCGGTGGCGCTGATCTTCGCCTTCACGACCTTGACGCTGGACCTGCGTCTGCAGTGAGCACCTCGGCGGGTCTCACCCGCCGGCGGCGCATCACCGTGGTGCTGGTCGGCTGCTCCCTGCTGCTGGCTGGCTGCGCTTCTCGTGCTGCCGCTGGCAGTTCTGCGGAGATTGGGCTGGTTCCTGCCACCGGCGGGCAGGCGACGGTGGCACTCGCGTCCCCTTTCTCGTCGTGCTGGCCCGAAGGCGGAGCGGGAGTGAGCCCTGCTGACCAGTTGGTCTATGACGCCGTACTCCCCAGCGCCTTCAGCATTGGACCCAAGGGCGCGCCGGTGATCGATGCTGAGGTGTTCTCCCAGATTGAGGTGGTGAGCGACAGTCCCCTCACCATCGACTACAGCTTCAATGCAGCGGCCCGATGGAGCACCGGCCGCCCGATCGGTCCAGCGGACCTCATCGCGGCGTGGCGAGCGGGGCTCAAGGCGAACACGCCCACGCGCCCGGGCTACCAGGCAATCAGCTCCATCGTGGCCAGTGGCGGAGGCGAGGTCGCCACCGTGGTCTTCAAGCAGGACTTCGCCGACTGGCGTGCGCTGTTCAGTCACTTCCTCCCAGCTGGGGTGGTCCCCACCAAGGCAACCAGAGGGTGCACGAGGCCTGAAGCGGCGGTGGACGTCTCAGCTGGACCCTTCTTGATCGAGCGCTCGGACCCCACCATGGTCACCTTGGAGAAGAACCCGCACTGGTGGGGGACGCCGGCCGCCCTCGACGTGGTCAAGGTGCGCATTGCGCCAACGGCGGCGACCGCCATCTCCTGGGTGGAGCACAACGAGGCCCAGGTGGCTGCAGTCTGGCCCTTCACCACGGCCGAGTTGCTCTCGGTGCAGCAAGACGAGCGGCTGACCTCGGAGGTCTCCCAGACGTCGACCATGACCCATGTGGTGCTCAGCCTCACCCGAGGGCCGACCGCCAATCCGGTGGTCCGAGACGCCATGGCCGCCGCCATTGATCCAAAGAGCGTGGGGCTCGCGCTCTACGGCTACGCCACCGCTAACTTCGGCGCCCTGAGTAGTCCGCTGACCACTCCGTTGCGGACCACGCTCGCCGGAGGGGATCGAAATGCCGGTGCCTTCAACCTCCCGACGCCCTCGACAGGACCAGGGGCGCCGGGCGTGGCGGTGTTGAGCGAGGTGGGCTACCGCTTGGTGAAGGGGCACTGGGTGGACCCCCACGGTGCGCGCCTTGAGATCTCGATCGCCTTCGACCGCACTGGACCTTGGCAGCTTCCCCTCGCCGAAGGTGTGGCGCGCCAGCTGGGCGCCCAAGGTATTGGCTACCGCCTCGTGGCAGTTGTCAGCCACGATGCTGCCTCACGGGCCGTGGCCACCCACGCCGTCGACGCGGCGTTGCTCGTTCGGGTGGCGCCGGTCTTCCTCAGCCAAACGAGGCCGTGGTTCAGCACCGAGGTTCTCGGCGCCAAGGCCCTCGACAACCCGACGCGCTACCAGAACCTGAGCGTCGATGCCGACTACGACACGGGGTCGCTCACGCTGAATCCGGCCGAGGCGGCGAGCGCGTACGCCGCTGCGGCGGCCCAACTCGAGCAAGACCGGCCGGTGATTCCGCTCGTCTCGTCGGCTGGACTGTGGTTATGGAGGAAGCGTCTCGTCGGGGTGGTGCCCAACGCGTGGCTTCCCACGGGGCTATCGGCCCTGGCGCAGTGGAGCATTGAGGTGCCAGCTCCTCTGGGCTCGAACACACCCGTCGTGCTCGGTGCGGGGGCCACTGCCCGCTAGCAGGACTCGCCGCGTGGGTGCGCTAGCATCTTCTTCCCACCGCTCCTCGGAGCGGGGATGTCGGAGTGGCGGAATAGGCAGACGCGCTAGCTTGAGGGGCTAGTGCCCGTAAGGGTGTAGGGGTTCAAGTCCCCTCTCCGACACCACGCAGTTGAGCGCTTGCGTTGCGCGCTCGATGCGGATCAGCGAGGTCGTGAGCTTGCCGACCTACGCTGGTCCACTGATGCACGCTCCAGCCACCCCTCCAGCCGCACAGCCCGTGCTAGACGGCGGCTGGATCGATCGCCTCGGACTCCCTCGACGACGAGGAGGCGAGGAGAGCCCCGCTCTGGCTGACTACGCAGACCGCTTCGAGCGCCCACTCGACATGCTGGCGCTGTGCACCATCTGGTTCGTCGCCTGTCCGCCGTCGGAGATCTCGACCACCAGGGGCTGGGTCCTCGCGCTGTGGGGGTTGCGGGTGGCCCTCTCGCTCGTGTACTTGGTCGACATCACGGCCCGAGCCCGCCTCTCGGGCCGACCTGGCCACTACCTCAAGACGCACCTGCTCGGGGTCTGCACGGTCGTCTTCCCTGCGCTTCGGGTCCTCGTGAGCCTGCGGCTCTTGCGGTCGGTGTTCCAGCGTGGTGAGGCTCTGCGCTTCGCCGTCGCCGCCGGCACCATGTTCTTGAACCTGACCGCCGTGGTCTACTTCTTCGAGCGGCATGCCGAGGGAGCAACGATCACCTCCATCCCGTTCGCCCTGTGGTGGGCCGCGGTGACCCTCTTCACGGTTGGTTACGGCGACTACGCGCCGGTGACCTGGCAGGGACGCGTGGCTGCGGTTGCCCTGATGCTGGTTGGCTTCACGGTGCTCGCTACCTTCACCGCCCAGATCTCCTCGGCCTTCATCGACCAGGCTGCTCGAGCTCGCCAGCAGCGAGGAGAGGGTCGGGAGGGTCCTGCAGAGCAGCTCTCGGTGGTGCTGTCCAAGCTCGAGCACCTCGAAGCACAGCTGGACCGCTTTGAGGCTAATGGGGTCGATGGCGGTACCGCTGGCCGCTGAAGGCCCGCGGCACCCCTCTTGTACGCTGCTGGTGGAGCCCATGGACGACCCCCACTTCTTGACCATCGCGCCGGTGGCGACTGCTGTGGCGACCGACGGGTTCTCCCAGCGGAACGCCACCGTGCTGGCTGGGCTCTCTCGCCTCGGCACGGTGACCTCGGTGACCTACGGCTCGAGGGGGAGTGGCGCAGACCTCGAGGTCGACGCCGGCACCTTCCGACTCGATCGTTCGGGCAAGGTCGACCGGCTCAACGCATTGGTGGGTCGGGGCTCGATGCGCCATCGCCTTGGTTGCCAGCTCGCTGAGCGAGCACACCGGTGCGGTGCCACGGCGGTGGTGGGGTTGACCTACCAACAGCCCGAGGTGCTCTGCGAGGTCAGCAGGCATCTCCCGACCATCTGGTTCGCCGAGGAGGAGGCGAAGAGCTTCGGCTACGGTCCTCGGCTCGAGCTGTCGGCGCTCCAGCGCAGCACGAAGCGGTTCGAAGCGCAGCTGTTGCGTCGGGGGCTCCGGCACCTCGCTGGCGTGGTGGTCATCACCGGTGCCGAGGTCGACCGAGCTGCAGTGCGCACGAACCGACCGGTGGTGGTCGTACCCCACGCGCTCGAGCTCGATGCCTGGCGAGGTGCACCTCCGGTTCGGGAGCGCAGCGGGGTGCTCGTGGTCGGGAACTACGCCGAACGGCGGAACGCTGAGGGGCTGGTGGAGGTCCTCGCGGCCCTCGAGGAGCAGCGCGGCGCCACCCCGCTGTCGGTCACGGTGGTCTCTGGAGTGCCTCCTGCACCAGCGGTGCTCGAGGCAGCCTCGAACCAGGTTCGCTTCGTGGGACCGGTCGAGGACCTCCGTCCCTACTACGCCGAGGCGGCGGTCACCCTCGTGCCAGCCTTCAAGGTGTGGGGGGCGAAGACCACGGTGCTACAGGGCTGGGCCACGGGGTGCCCAGTCGTGGCCACCGATGCGGCTGCCGCATCGGTCGGTGGGGTCGATGGCGTGCACCTGCGGAGCGGGGCGACTCCCGATTTGGTGGCGAGGGCAGTCCTCGAGGTGGCCACCGACCCAGCACTCGGTGGCCGCTTGGCCGACGCTGGTTCGGCTCACCTCGCAACGTCGCACAGCACCGAGGCGGTGACGAGGCAGCTCGAGCTCGTGCTCGGGTTGCTCAAAGGGTGGAGGACACCATGACCACGATCCACGACACCGGCACCTGGGTGCTCGACCTCGACGGGGTGCTGTGGCTCTCGGGTGAGGCCATCGAGGGGAGCACAGCTGCAGTAGCGAGGTTGCGGGCAGCGGGACGTCCGGTGCTGTTCGTGACCAACAACTCAGCCCCCACGGTCGCGGAACTGCAGGATCGGCTTGGGCGCATTGGGGTAGAAGCAGCCAGTGACGAGATCGTCACCGCCGCCCAAGGAGCCGCTTCCCTCGTGCCCGAAGGTGCCACGGTGCTGTGCATCGCCGACGGCGGCGTGCGAGAGGCGCTGGCCGAGCGGGGGGTCGAGGTGATCCACGACGGTGTCGCCGATGTGGTGATCGTCGGCTGGACCGAGCACTTCGACTACGACGTCTTGGCCAAGGCTTCGGCGGCGGTGCGTGCCGGTGGTCGGCTCATCGGCACCAACGCCGACCCCACCCACCCGACTCCGACGGGGTTGCGGCCAGGGACGGGCGCGATCTTGGCGGCGGTGGAGGTGGCCTCTGGCGTGACGGCGACCTACGCCGGCAAGCCCAACGAAGCGCTCCGCTCCCTCGTCGCGAGCCGTGGGGCAGAGGTCGCGGTCGTGGTGGGAGACCAAGACGCCACCGATGGACGCTTCGCGGACCTCCTCGGGGTGCCCTTCGGGTTGGTGCTCTCGGGGGTCACGAGGAGCCCCATCGATGGCCGCCACTGCTTCGCCAACCTCGCGCACGTGGTCGAGGCATGGCTGTGACGCCTCGTTGCCGGTCGTGGGCCGGATCACTAGGGTGCCATCGTGGCTGAGCTCTCGAGGTGGCGACGGTACCGAGCAGCGCTCGACGTCGTCGTGCAGATCCAGCGCTCGCGGCTCGAGGACCTCTTCGAGGAGGCCAGCGTCGCCGGAGAAGCCGCAGCGGAGCACCCCATGGTGCGGCGGGCCGCGACCGAGCTGGCGGGGGCGGCGAGCTTGGTTCGCGCCGTGCCGAGAGGACTCTCGCGGGAGTTCGGTGCGCTACTCAGCATCGACGCGTCCGTGGACCGCTGACGCTCGAGGTGGCCGCCAAGGGGAGGAGCCGGCTCGACGTGGTCATGGTGCAGCGCGGCCTGTGTGGTTCACGCAGCGAGGCGCAGGAGGCTATCGAGGCTGGCCAAGTCCTCGTGCAAGGTTCTGTGGCGACCTCAGCCAGCCGCCAGGTTGCCCCCGAGGAGGCGGTGGTCCTCCAGGCACCCCCGCGACGGTTCGTCAGTCGGGGCGGCGAGAAGTTGCTCGGTGGGCTCGAGTGGTTCGGGGTGGAGGTGGAGGGGTTCCACGCCATCGATGCTGGCGCATCGACGGGAGGGTTCACCGACGTCCTGCTCCAGCGCGGCGCGGCGCGGGTCTACGCCATCGACGTGGGCTACGGGCAGCTCGACCATCGACTCCGAGTTGATCCCCGGGTGGTGGTTCGGGAGCGGACCAACGTGCGGTCCTTGGAAGCGGCGGCGTTGGGCGAGGACTTC
>CAINFA010000120.1 GCA_903847955.1 uncultured Actinomycetes bacterium | reverse complement strand
TGGCGCCCTGGCCGAGCAGCCGTCCCAAGGTGGTGGTGTTGCCCTCCATCGCCGCCCGCACGGCATCGGCCAGGTGGCTGGCATCTCCTGGGCCTACCTCGGGCAGGATCGACGTGGAGCTCTCCGTGGTGGAGGTCGTCGTGCCAAAGGCCAGACCGGGCTCGATGGACCACCCCTGCATGGGGAGCACTCTGGGGTCGGCGAGCCACAGGACCCGCATGCCCTCGGTGGTGGTGGCGGTGGTGACCGCCTGCACCTCGCCGTTGATGCCACTGGTCGAGAGTCCCCATGAGCCACTCCCGGTGGCGAGCACGAAGGGGACCATGCCAACCAGGCTGGCAGCCACGCCGAGAACCGCAACGACCTGACGCCAGCCGAAGGCGAAGTCGGCCAGTTCAACCTCGAACCCGGAGATCGCCAAGCCGGCCAGTCCCGCCACCGCCACCGCTCCCGGGGCCAAGATGACGGTCAACTGAGGGGCGAAGCTCCCGAGCAGGTGGTTGGCAACGAGGTAGGCCAATGCCCACGAGCACACCGCGATCATGGCCAGTCGGGAGGCCAAGACCAGCCTCGTGCCACGGACCAAGACGAGGGGGCTCACCGCTGCCAGCGGCAATGCCCAGGCGAGGGGACTCGGACCTGCCGTGCCAATGCCGAACCGCAGGAGTTCTGCCAGCGTGGGGGCGCTCGAGGCAGAGATCGGGAGGCCCAAGATGCCGACGGCCTCGGTGGGATGTAGCACCATGCCAAGGATCCATGGTCCGAGCAGCACGATCGAGCCGACGATCACCTTGAGGGTGGTCCAGCCGTAGCTGAGGCCACCGGCGGCGCCCTGGGGCAACCCACCGAGGCCGTAGCCGAGCGCCACCACCACGAGTGCGACCACGATGGCTGGGCTGAGCGAAATGGCCATGGCGCAGAGCACGGCAGCCCACAGCCATCGGCCCCGAGCCGAACGGGACCAGCCCTTGTCGCCGAGTCGTGCCTCGGTCACCGGCACGGCCATCGGCGCCGCCCCAGCCACCCGACCGATGCAGAGGATGAGCCACGGCAGGGCGCCGTAGGCGACGAGGCCATCGAGACGACCGAGCTGGATCGCAGAGCCCCACAGGCCCACCGCTCCATAGGCCACCGCCGACACCAGCCGAGCCCTTGGAGAGAGCACTGGGCTCACCAGCCGGGCCACGCCGAGCATGCCGAGGGGGACCATGCCTACCACCAGCAGGTCTTCGAGCAGGGCCATGTGGCCTGCGGTCAAGATGCCAAGCGCCCCCAACGTGCCGTACCCCGAGGGTGCCGGCAGCGAGGTGCCGATCCCGACCGGACGCCAGCTTGAGAACAACGAGGACCAAGCGCCGGTGAAGCTCGGGAACCTCGAGAAGAGGCCGACGTAGGGAAGCGGGGAGAAGGCCAGGTTCCTCGAACCCACGAGGTACAGCACCACGAGCAGCGCGACCGCCACCATCCGGCCGCTCCTCGAGCCGAGGAACCTCCTCGTCGAGCCGTGCACGCCAATCCGATGTCCGAGGTCATCGAGCTCGTCGAAGTCTTGGTTCTCCGAGAACGCTGCACCGATGCTGCCGGTCAGGTCGAGGTCCTCGAGGCCCACGGCTGCGTCCTCGGTCGACGACCCCCGAGCCACAGCCATGCCTTGGTAGAAGAGCCGGGTCACGAAGGTCTTGAGCCGAATCGAGCCCCGCGCTTGTCGACGGTGGAGCTCCCGGTCGCTCAACTGACGGTGGGCGGCGATGGCGGCTCGTCGAGCCTTGAGGTCTCCGCCGCGCCTCAGGTTGTGGCGCCAGCTCGAGACCACGACCTTGGCCCGTGCCTCGTCGCGTCCAAGCTTGGCCACTAACCACTCAAG
>CAINFA010000119.1 GCA_903847955.1 uncultured Actinomycetes bacterium | reverse complement strand
GGTCTCGGTGTACTTCAAGACGTTGAGCCCGTAGGCCCCCTCGGCCCACAGGCCCGCCATCCACCACAGCGAGACGCCGAGCGTGAGGAGTCCAATCCTCCAGATCACGCCGAAGGCCTGCTTGAAGGAGATCTCCTTCGTGATGAGCCAGCCGTAGAGGATGAAGCTGGCCGGGGCGAGCCCCACGAACAAGATGGACGTGGCGTTCACCCCGCCGACGAGGGCCACCATCAAGGCGAACCAGGCCGGGTAGCGCCAGCCCGGTCGACGGAGGGCCAAGACGGTGAAGCTCAGCATCCAGCCCAGCGCGGCCCACGGCATCGTGATGGCCGAGATCCTCGTGATGTAGTCGATCACGAACGGCGTCAGCATGTAGACGAAGGCGGCGGAGAGCGCGCCGTACCGGTTGAATCGGAACAGCCGGCACAGCAGGTAGACGCCCGCACCAGCGGCGAAGAAGAGCGAGCCCATCCACAGCCGTTGGGCGAGCCAGATCGGTACGCCGAGCTGGGACATCGACCAGAAGTACGGGCCCATGGGGAACAGGTAGCCGATGTTCTGGTGGGTGACCGTGCCGAGGGCGACGTCGGGATTCCACATCGACCACGCGCTCTGGAGCAACTTGCCCGGATCCAGGTAGAGGTACTGCTTGGTGTCAGCGGCAACCCACCCGGGTCGCGTCGCGACCGAGGGTACGTAGCTGAACACGGCCAAGATGAGCCATGGTGCCAGCCGTCGCCACCGATCCTGCGCTTCGGCGGCGACGTCGGTGGTGGCAGGAGGTTCGGTGGTGAGGGTCATAGGGTTTGGCGCGCCGAGGAGAGCATATTCTCCTATTGGTCGGGGCACGGAGCACGAGCAGACGGGTGAACATGGTCGTTGTGGGGCTCACAGGTGGTATCGGCTCGGGCAAGTCCACCGTGGCACGAGCATTGGTGGATCGAGGAGCAGCGCTCGTCGATGCCGACCGCATCGCCCGAGACGTCGTTGCGCCCGGCTCTCCCGTCCTCGAAGCCCTCGTTGAGCGGTTCGGGTCCGAGATCCTCGACGCCTCCGGCGAGCTCATCCGCCCGGCCTTGGCGGCACGCACCTTCGGCGACCCTGAGGCAGTGACGGCACTCAATGCCATCACGCACCCAGCGATTGGGCTCGAGTTGCTCGCCCAGACCACCGAAGCAGCAGCCAACGGAGGCGTGGTCGTGGTCGACATTCCTCTGCTGCGCCCCGAGCACCGTTCGTTGCTCCAGCTTGAGGCGGTGCTCGTGGTGGACTGCCCCACCGAGGTGGCGATTGCCCGGCTGGTGGAGCACCGACAGATGGATGAGGTCGATGCACGAGCGCGTCTGGCCTCCCAGGCCTCCCGAGAAGCACGGCTCGAGACGGCGGACCACGTCGTGGACAACGCTGGAGATCTGCAGTCCTTGGAGGCCGAAGTGGATCGGGCGTGGACCTTCGTTCAGGGGCTCCCAGCGAGGAGGACATCGTGAGCGGGTTCGAGGTCGTCTCGCCCTTCCAGCCCTCTGGCGACCAGCCCACAGCCATCCGCCAGCTGGTTGACGCGGTGGAGGCGGGGGAGCGCTACGTCACCCTGGAGGGCATCACCGGCAGCGGCAAGACCGCGACCATCGCCTGGATGGTCGAGGCACTCCAGCGCCCGACGCTCATCATTGAGCCCAACAAGTCCCTCGCCGCGCAGCTGTCGTCCGAGCTCAAGGACTTGTTCCCGAACAACCGGGTGGAGTTCTTCGTCTCCTACTACGACTACTACCAACCAGAGGCGTACCTGCCGACGACCGACACCTACATCGAGAAGGACTCGATGATCAACGACGAGATTGATCGTCTGCGCCATGCAGCCACCTCATCGCTGCTGCTGCGACGCGACGTCATCGTGGTGGCGTCGGTCTCATGCATCTACGGGCTCGGATCTCCGAGCGAGTACGCCGAGGGGATCCTGGGCCTCGTGGTGGGGGAGAGCTACGACCAGCGCGAGCTGCTGCGCAAGATGGTCGACCTGCAGTACGACCGCAACGACGTCAACTTGGTTCGGGGAACCTTCCGCTCCAAGGGCGACACCGTCGAGGTCCATCCGGCCTACGAAGAGCGAGCAGTTCGCTTGGAGTTCTTCGGGGACACCTTGGAGCGCATCGTGACCTTCGACGTCATGACCGGCGAGATGGGTGAGCCTCAGCAGGACATGGTGCTCTTCGCTGCCACTCACTACTCCACGGGCGAAGAGACGATGCGCAGGGCTGTCCTCGGTATCGAGGAGGAGCTGCGAGACCAACTCCAGCGGTTCAGCGCCGAAGGCAAGCTCCTCGAAGCCCAACGGCTCAGGGCTCGGACCGAACACGACCTCGAGATGCTGGCTGAAACTGGGAGCTGTTCAGGCGTGGAGAACTACAGCCGCCACCTCGACGGCCGGGCGCCAGGGGAGGCGCCCTACACCCTGCTCGACTTCGTCCCCAGCGACTACGTCGTGGTGATCGATGAGAGCCACGTGGCCGTTCCCCAGATCAACGGCCAGTACGCCGGCGACCGCTCGAGGAAGATGAACTTGGTGGGGCATGGCTTTCGATTGCCTTCAGCGCTCGACAACCGGCCACTCACCTTCGAGGAGTTCATCCACAAGGTTCCCCAGACCGTGTTCGTCTCGGCCACGCCAGGTCCCTACGAGCTCGACCACTCCGACACGAGGGTGCAGCAAGTCATCAGGCCGACGGGTCTGCTCGATCCCGAGGTCACCATCTGTCCCACCAAGGGTCAGGTTGATGATTTGCTCGAGCGGGTGGCCGCCACCATCGCCCAGGGTGACCGGGTGCTCGTCACCACCTTGACCAAGAAGATGGCCGAGGACCTCACGGACTACCTCCTCGACGCCGGCGTCAAGGTGCAGTACTTGCACTCCGACATCGACACCGTCACCCGGATCGAGATTCTGCGGCAGCTCCGACTCGGCGACCTCGACGTTGTGGTGGGCATCAACCTGCTGCGCGAGGGGCTCGACCTACCCGAGGTGGCCTTGGTGGCCATCTTGGACGCCGACAAGGAGGGCTTCTTGCGCTCCACCCCCTCGTTGATCCAAACCATGGGTCGGGCTGCGCGCAACGTCCGGGGCCACGTCGTGCTCTACGCCGACGTCATGACGGACTCGATGCAACGAGCCATCGACATCACCGCCGCCCGTCGAGCGGTGCAGTTGGCCTACAACGCTGAGCATGGGATCGACCCGACCACCATCACCAAGCGGGTCACGGACCTCCTCGGCCGACTCCGCAGTGAGGGCATGATCCGAAGCGGCCGAGCAGGGGGCGGCGGAGCACGCGCCAACTCGACGACGAGCGCCGCCGGAACCTAGCCAAGGCCATGCCAGTCGCCCCGAGCGGCGACCTCAGTGCCATGATCTCCCAGATTGAGGCCGAAATGCTGGCCGCCGCCGAGGAGCTCCGCTTCGAAGAGGCCGCCTTGCTGCGAGATGAGTTGGCGTTGCTCCGGGCCCAAGACCCCGAGGAGGCCGCCATGCTCGCTCCTGAGGGTGCACGCCCAACCGACGGGTAACCTCGCCCACGTGGCCGCCAAACTCACCATCCGAGGTGCTCGAGAGCACAACCTGAAGGACATCTCCCTCGACCTGCCGAGGGACCAGTTGATCGTCTTCACTGGGCTCTCTGGCTCGGGAAAGTCCTCGCTCGCCTTCGACACCATCTACGCCGAAGGGCAGCGACGCTACGTCGAGTCGCTGTCGGCGTACGCCCGTCAGTTCCTCGGGCAGATGGACAAGCCCGACGTTGACTTCATCGAGGGTCTCTCTCCGGCGATCTCCATTGACCAGAAGTCGGCCTCGCGGAACCCTCGATCGACGGTGGGGACCATCACCGAGGTGTACGACTACCTCCGGCTGCTGTGGGCGAGGATCGGCAAGCCCCACTGTCCGACCTGTGCTCGACCGGTCTCGCGTCAATCGCCCCAGCAGATCGTCGATCGGATCATGGAGTTCTCCGATGGCACCAAGTTCTTGGTGCTGGCCACGGTGGTGCGCTCGAGGAAGGGCGAGTACGCCTCGTTGCTCGACGACTTGGCGAGACAGGGATTCGCCCGAGTGCGCATCGACGGCACCTTGATCGAGCTGGCGGACCGGTCGAGCGTGGAGTTGGCTCGGTACGAGAACCACACCATCGAGGTCGTCGTGGACCGTCTCGTGTCCAAGTCCTCCATCCGCTCGAGGCTCACCGAATCCATTGAGACGGCACTCTCGCTCACGGGTGGAACGGCTGAGATCGAGGTGCTCTCCGATGGTGAGCCGGAGCTCATTCCCTTCTCGCAGCACCTCGCCTGTAGCTACGACGGCACCAGCTTCGAAGAGCCAGCGCCGAGGAACTTCTCGTTCAACTCTCCCTTCGGGGCCTGCCCCACCTGCGTGGGGCTCGGCACCCGCTTCGAGGTTGACCCAGAACTGGTCGTCCAAGACCACTCGCTGTCGCTCAACGACGGGGTGGTGATCCCTTGGGCGGCGGCCCGGAGTGAGTACTTCGGCGGCCTGCTGCGGGGCGTGGCTGAGTACGGAGGCTTCAGCCCTGATGCGCCGTGGTCCAAGCTCAAGGCCAAGGATCGCGCCCTCGTGCTCCAAGGTACGGGGACCAAGGCGGTCAACGTCCAGTACCGGAACCGCTTCGGCCGGGCTCGCAGCTACACCTCGACCTTCGAAGGCGTGATTCCCTGGCTCGAGCGTCGCCACGCCGAGGCCGAGTCTGACTTCGCTCGTGAGCAGATTGAGCAGTTCATGCGCGAGGTTCCCTGCCATGCCTGCGGAGGGGCACGGCTCAAGCCAGAGTCCTTGGCCGTGACGGTCTCGAAGATGAACCTCTCGGAGTTCTGCGACCTCTCCATCGCCGACGCGGTCGAGGCCATCTCGACGCTCGAGCTGTCTGAGCGTGACCACCTCATCGAG
>CAINFA010000118.1 GCA_903847955.1 uncultured Actinomycetes bacterium | reverse complement strand
CGGTTCAAGGTGTTGGTCATGTTGACCCCACCGTGGATGCCCCAGTAGAGCTTGGTGGACACCACGTAGCTGTGTCGGGCCCAGCCCAACTGGTTGATGGCTTGGCCCATGATTCGCTCGGACTCGCCCGCCGCGTACCCTTCGGCGTTGTCGAAGAAGTTCACTCCGGCATTACGTGCCGCGCTCAAGCACTCTGCGGCGAGGCCGGTGTCGAGCTGGGTGTTGAAGGTGACCCAGGACCCAAAGCTGAGGGCGCTGACCTTCAGGCCGGAACGGCCAAGACGTCGGTACTCCATGTCCACGGGGACTCCTCTCGGTTGACTCGAAGAGGGTCTAGCACTCCGACGCCAACCTCGGTGACGGCCGTGGTGCCGCCCGGTAGCGTGAGGTCGGGCCGATCGATGGAGGTGCCGATGTCCGAGCAGCACCGTGGGATCGACCTGCACCACTCCCGCACCACGCGCCCGGCGGCGCGGTGGTGATGGAGAACGCCCCAGCGCCCTCGCAACGCGTCTTGGAGTCGTTGGGCCTCGACGACGCGAGGTTGGCCGAGGCCGAGGCACTCGGCGGGATCGGCGCCTTGGGGCGGGTCAATCGGGTGGACCGGGGCATGGCCACCGTGGTCACCGAAGCGGGTCCGCTGCGGGTGGACAATCCCACCAACGATGCCCTGATCGTCGGAGACTGGGCCGTGGTCATCGACGGAGTGCCCACCCGGCTCGAGCGTCGGACCGAGCTCGTGCGGCGGACGGGGTACCGACGTGATGAGCGTCAGGCGATCGCCGCCAACGTCGACCTGGTGCTCGTGGTGCGAGCGCTCGACACCGCCGTGCGGCTCAATCGGCTCTCGACCTTGGTCGTCATCGCCTACGACTCAGGGGCCGTCCCACTCGTCGTGCTGACCAAGGCTGACCTCGATCCCGACCCTGCGGCAGCATGCCAGCAGGTGGCGACGGGGCTCGGTGGAGTGGAGACCATGGCGATCTCCACGGTGACCGGTGCTGGGATCGACGAGCTGCGAGCCCGCGTGGCTGGGCGCACCATCGTGCTGCTCGGGGAGTCAGGCGCCGGGAAGTCCACCTTGACCAACGCCTTGGCCGAAGCGCAGCACCTTGCGACGGCCGATGTCCGCCGAGACGGGCAGGGCCGGCACACCACCACCCATCGCGAGCTGGTGGTGCTGCCCACCGGTGGAGTGGTCATCGACACGCCCGGCATTCGAGATGCCGCCAGCTTCGGCGAGGGCGCTGGCCTCGAGCTGACCTTCGCGGACGTGGTGGAACTCGCCCTCAGGTGTCGCTTCTCAGATTGTGCGCACGGTCCCACGCCAGGGTGCGCCATCACCCCAGCGATCGAGGACGGAACCATCGACCAAGCACGCGTCGAGGCCTACCTCCACGAGGTGGCGGAGCAAGCGTGGCTCGAGCGGCGCCACGACCTCCGCGCACAGTCCGAGGCCAAGGCGAACCCCAAGCGGCTCACGAAGGCGATGCGCTCCCGCCGTCGAGAGGATCCCTGACGCTGTCGCCGGTGTCCGCCTGGTAGCTGCGGAACAGGTCCACGAGGCCGCTGAGCACCTCAGGCTCGAGGTCCTCGGGGCCAACCGTGCCGCTGGCGGCGATGGTGCTTGAGATCTGCGAGAGGTAGGCCGAGCAGTGGGGACACTTGGCCAGGTGCTTCTCGAGACGGCGGGTCGCCCGAGGGCTCAGTGCCCCCTCGACGTAGTCAGCCACGAGCTCGACGGCCTCGCGGCAGACGAGAGGGGATGGCAGCAGCTTCATCGGTCGACTCCTCTCATCTGATGCTCTACGAGCTCACGTACCTTGGCCCGGCCTCGGTGCAAGATGACCCGCACGTTGGCCACGCTGAGCCCCAAGAGCTCGGCGACCTCTTGGGTAGACAGTCCCTCAACGTCACGCAGCGTTACGACCGATTGCTGAGGATCACCCAAGGCTGAGATCGCCCCGCGGACCGCCGCCACGAGCTCAGCGTTGGACACCGCCTCGTCGATGCTGTCCGAGAAGGGAGTCGGGGGGTCGGTCCAAGCCCCGCCCTCGTCGAAGCGATTGGCCGGAACCGACGGTCCTTGCTCGGTGGGGTCGATGGGGACTTGGCGGTGCTCACGGGTGCCAATCGAGCGGGCTCGGTTCACGCAGATCCGCAGCAACCACGTCTTGAACGAGCTTCGACCCTCGAAGCGATCGATGCCCCGCACCACCGCCATCCAGGTCTCTTGGGCCACGTCGTTGGCGGTGGCGTCAGAGCCGACGTAGTACCGGGCGACCTTGACCAAGCTCGGGTGGTAGCGCCGCACGAGTTCGGTGAACGCCGCCTCATCACCAGCGCCAATGGCTGCCAAGAGCTCGAGATCGTCCACCCGAACGACGCTAGCGCCGCTCGACCTGCCCAGCGTTGTAACGCCCTCGGCTCGGGCAGGACTGCAGTGCGGCACCCCGCCACCAACTCTCAAGGAGAACTCATGCAGACCAACCGCATCGCCACCGGCCTCTTGGCCAGCACCCTCACCCTCGGCGCTCTCGGCGCCGCCACGGTCGCCGGCGCGGCAACCACCACCAAGGTCACGACCCCCGTGGTGCACGCCCTGTTCGTCGAGACCGACCAGCTCACCGCCAACCACATCCTCACCTACGTCCGGGGCAACGACGGCACCATCTCGATCGCCGGTAACTACCTCACCGGCGGCAAGGGCGGGCTCGAGACCGGTGCGGTCGCCGACCCGCTGGCCAGCCAGGGCGGCGTCGCCCTCATCAACGGCGGCGCAACCTTGGTTGCCACCAACGCCGGGTCCAACACCATCTCCGTCTTCGCCGTCAATGGCACTGCGCTGACCCTCGAGCAGCAGCTCCCCTCGGGCGGCACCTTCCCGACCTCGATCGCCAGCCACGGCAACGACGTCGCCGTCCTCAACGCTGGTGGTGCTGGCTCGGTTGCCGAGTTCGCGCTCGCCAACGGCAAGCTGTCGGCCATCTCTGGTGAGGTCCGCTCGTTGGGGCTGAGCAACACCAACCCGCCGAACTTCCTCCAGGGCCCCGGCCAGGTGGGCTACACCCCGAACGGCCAGCACCTCGTGGTCGCCACCAAGAAGTCGACCAGCTCCTTCGAGGTCTTCTCGGTCTCAAAGACGGGCGTGCTCGGTGCCACCGCAACCATCACGGCCTCGAACAACCCCGTGCCCTTCGCCTTCAACTTCGATGCCGCCGGCCGCTTGGTGGACGTTGAAGCGGGCAACAGCTCGTTGAACGTCTACACCGTCAACGCCAACGGCACCTTGACCTCGGTTGGGAGCATCGCCGATGGACAGAAGGCACTGTGCTGGCTGAGCGAGGCCCAGGGCTACTTCTTCGGCTCGAACGCCGGGAGCGCCAACGTGACCTCGTTCGCTGAGGCGACTGACGGGACCCCGAGCGTCCTCACCACCGTTGCGGGCACCACCCACGCCGGCACCACGGACTCGGTGGTCTCCCCCGACGGCAAGACCCTCTACGTCGAGAGCGGTGCGGCTGGCACCATCGACGCCTTCACGGTTGGCTCGAACGGCTCGCTGACCCAGGTTGAGACGCTGTACAACATCCCCGTGGCCTCCGAGGGCCTGGCCGTCAGCTGATCGACGTCCAACGAGCGGTAGTGATGGTGCCCCGGGGAACTCCCCGGGGCACCATCGCGTCTCAGTGGCTGTGGTGCTGCGCGGCGAGCTGGCGAAGCATGGGCTCGTAGTGGTCCATGGCGGGAACCTCCCAGCCAACGACCTTGCCCTCATCATCGAAGCTGCGCAACAAGATGGCGTCGTCGTGGCCAGGGTGGCGGGCGAAGCGCTCGCAGGCCTCGGGGTCGAGCAGGCCGCCTTGGGCTTGAAGCGTGGCCTTCGAGGCCTCCGACAGCGTGTCGTGGTAGCTGGGCTCCACCGTGCAACGCCACCGCTTGGCGGTCACGTGCAGCGCAACGGGCTGTGCCACTGCCGGCCCGAAGATGGGCGACAGCACCCGGGCGCCGATTGCCTCGTGGTCATCGTCATCGACCGCCAGGTCAAAGCGCTCGGTGCCTTGGAGGTCGGCGACGAGGTGCCCGACGTCGTGGAACAGGGCAGCGGCGACGAGGGCGTCGGGTGCACCGGCCTGGACGGCCAGCGCAGCGCACTGCAGGCCGTGCTCGAGCTGGGTGATG
>CAINFA010000117.1 GCA_903847955.1 uncultured Actinomycetes bacterium | reverse complement strand
TCGATGATCTCCATCGCTCGCACCTTTGGTGCGCCCGAGAGTGTGCCAGCGGGCAAGGTCGCTTTGAGCACGTCGACGGGTCCAAGCCCGTCGCGGAGGCGTCCAGACACTTGGCTGGTCAAGTGCATGATGTGGCTGTAGCGCTCGACCACCATCACCTCGTCGACCTGCTCGGTCCCAAAGGCGACCACCCGACCAACATCGTTGCGCGCCAGATCAATCAGCATGACGTGCTCGGCCAGTTCCTTGGGGTCCTCGGCCAACTCCGCCGCAAGCCGCTGGTCCTCCGCCTCGGTGACCCCCCTCGGTCGCGATCCTGCGATGGGGCGCGAGGTCACCACCCCTTCGCGGAGCCGCACCATGGGTTCGGGCGACGAGCCGACCACCGTGAGAGACCCGAGCCGGAGGAAGTACAGGTACGGGCTTGGGTTCAGCAGACGCAGTGCTCGGTAGACGTCGAAGGGGTCGGCGTCGAGGTCGAAGTCCACCCGCTGGGAGAGCACCACTTGGAAGATGTCGCCGGCGACGATGTGCTCCTTCGCCACCTCGACCGCTGCGCGGAAGTGCTCCGAGGTCATGGTGCGGCGGACCTCGAGGGTGCTGGGATCTACTGCGGTGGACAGTGCCTCGGCACGGCGCTGGACAGGAGCGAAGCAGTCCTGCGCCAACTGCTCGAGTCGCGCCTGCAGGTTCTCGGGGCTCGTGGCGTGCTCGGTCAGCTCATTGACCACGAGGATCACCCGCTGGCGCCAGTGGTCGAAGATGGCAACCTCACCCAAGAGCAGCAGCACGGCGGTCGGGTGCCCGAGGTCGTCAGTGGCGTGCTCTGGGAGCCGCTCGATCTCACGCACCACGTCGTAGCCGAGGTACCCCACGAGGCCCCTCGCCAGTGGCGGCAGGTCGTCGAGGGCAGCGCCATCGAAGGCAGAGAGGAGCTGCTCCACGAAGGCGAGGACGCCATCTGTGGTGCTGATGCCCGTGGGCAGCTGTCCCTCGACCTCGAGTTCGCTGCCGTTGGCGGTGACCGTGGCCAAGGGGCGGCGACCCACGAAGCTGTACCGTCCCCACCGCTCGCCGCCCTCGACCGACTCGAGGAGGAATCCCGGATCCTCTCCGCAGATGGCCTGGAAGGCGGCGACAGGGGTCAAGGTGTCGGCGATGTACTCCCCCACCGCGCTCGTGATACGCCCGGCGGTCCGCACGCTGGTGCTCACTGGGACTCCACTTCTGCCAAGGAACGGTCGAAGCAACTCCAGCTCCCCGTGTGGCAGGCACCACCGCCGTGCTGGTGGACCTTGATCAGCAGCGTGTCGGCGTCACAGTCCACCAAGATCTCCACGACCTCTTGGACGTCACCCGAGGTGGCACCCTTGGCCCAGAGCTCTTGGCGCGAGCGCGACCAGAACACGGTGCGGCCTTGGGCGATAGTGGCCTCGAGGGACGCTGCGCTTATCCAGGCCACCATGAGCACCGAGTGATCATCTGCGCTCTGGACCACGGCGGGGATCAGCCCGCGGTCGTCGTAGCGGAGTTCGCCGACGAGGGCGTCGATGGCCACCAAGGGGTTCACAGGTACAGCCCCGTTCCCGAGTCGATCCGCGTCGACGCCACCGCATGGACGTCGCGCTCGCGCAAGATCCCGTACTCCTCGCCCTTGACCTCAACCTCGAAGCGGTCCTCGGGGTTGTACAGCACGGTGTCGCCCACCTTGATGCTCCGCACGTGTGGGCCGACGGCCACCGCGGCCGCCCAGCTCAGCCGCCGCGTCAACTGCGCGGTGGCGGGAATCACGATGCCGGCGCGACTGCGTCGCTCACCTTCTCCATCACCGTGCTGGACCAAGATGCGATCCGCCAGCACCGAGATCGGCAAGTCAACGACGTCGGGGTGTTCGGACATCTCTTCGACGGTAGCCGATGGGCTCGACTCCCCAGCCGCTCGGGCGGTTCAGGGGCGTACCGGCACCCCGGCTGCCTGCAGTGCCGCCTTGGCCTCACCGATGGTGTGGGTGCCGAGGTGGAAGATCGACGCCGCCAAGAGCCCATCAGCACACCCTTCGACGGCGCCCGCCACGAGGTCGGCGAGGTCGCCAACCCCTCCAGAGGCAATGAGGGGAACCTGGAGGTGGGCGCTGGCCAGTTCGAGCAGTTCGAGGTCGTAGCCAACCCGAGTGCCGTCCCGATCCATCGAGGTGAGCAGCACCTCTCCTGCGCCTCGCCGAGAGAGCTCGCCGAGCCAGTCCACGAGCTCCCAGTCCGACGTGGTTCGCCCGCCATGGGTTACCACCTCGAAGGCCCCATCGCCTCGCCGACGTGCATCGACGGCCACCACCACGCACTGACTACCGAACTCCTCGGCCAGGGTCGAGATGAGCGAGGGGTCAGCGACGGCGGCGGAGTTGACCGACACCTTGTCGGCACCCGCACGCAGCATCGCCCGAGCATCAGCCACCGAGCGGATTCCTCCCCCCACGGTGAGCGGGATGAAGACCACGTCTGCGGTTCGCTCCACCACGTCGACCATGGTGGCCCGATCGTCGCTCGTGGCGGTGATGTCGAGGAAGACCAACTCGTCAGCGCCCTGGTCGTCGTAGCGGGCGGCCAACTCCACCGGGTCGCCCGCGTCGATCAGGTCGACGAAGTTGACCCCCTTGACCACCCGGCCGGCGGTCACGTCGAGGCAGGGAATCACCCGAACCGTCTGCACGCTGCCACCCCCTCAGCCACGCTGAACCGTCCCGCCACGAGGGCTTTGCCACAGATCGCTGCTGCGATGCTCCCCCGAGGTGGTCGGAGCTGGCTGAGCGCCTCGAGGTCGGCGATGCTCGAGACGCCACCAGAGGCAATCACCGGGAAGGGACTGAGGGTGGCCACCTCACGGAGCCCCTCGAGGTCTGGCCCCTCAAGCATGCCGTCCCGATCGATGCAGGTCGAGACCACCCCGGCGACCTCGAGGTCGCCGAAGTCCTCGAGGACCTTGCCTACCGTGGTGGCACTGGCTGCGGTCCACCCCCGGCTGTAGGGCTCGAGCTCGCCGTGTGGTCCCCGTCGGTAGTCGAGCCCCAGGACGACCCTGCCTGGGTGGGCCTCGATGATCTCGCGAGCAGCCTGCGGATCCTCGAGCGCTGCGGTCCCGAGCACCACCCTCGCGATGCCGAGGGCGAAGAGCTCGTCGGCATCACGGAGCGTTCGGACCCCACCACCGGTCTGCACCGCCACGCCCGCCACCTCCACGATCTGGCCCAAGATGTGGCGATTGGTCCCTACCCCTGAGCGCGCCGCGTCGAGGTCGACGACGTGCAGGGCTTGAGCGCCACCTGCGGCGAAAGTCGCCGCCAACTCGACCGGGTCGCCGTAGCCCGTGGCGGCGTCGTAGGACCCCTGCTCGAGGCGCACAGCTCGCCCACCCAGCAAGTCAATGGCAGGGAGGAGCTCCATCAGCGCACCACGCAGCGCTCGACGAACCGACCGAGGAAGCGGAGGCCAACGGCGCCCGACTTCTCAGGGTGGAACTGCGCGCCCACCACGTTCCCCTGCTCGGCCAACGCCGCCACCGTGTCGCCGTAGCGACAGGTAGCGACCGTCTCGGCTCCAAGTGGAGCTGCGAAGGAGTGGACGAAGTAGAACCAGCTCGGCGGCGGGTCTGCGAGCAGCGAGCTGGTCCTTCCTTCGACGAGTGCCACGGTGTTCCACTGCATCTGCGGCACCTTCACCTCGCCGGCGAGTCGACCCACGGTGCCGGTGAAGACCCCGAGGCCCTCGACCCCAGGTGACTCCTCTGAGCCTTGGTAGAGCAGCTGGAAGCCGACGCAGATGCCGAGGAAGGGCACGCCTGCCTCGAGCTGGGCTCGCAGGGTCGCTTCCATGCCACTGTTGGCCAGCGCCTCGCGACACCGCCCAAAGGAACCGACACCAGGCAGCACGATGCCCTCGGCGCGAGCCAGGTCGTCAGGATCGGTCACGAGGGCGGCATCACCCCCGGCTGCGGCGATGGCCTTGGCTGCCGAGCGCAGGTTGCCAATCCCGTAGTCAACGACGGCAATCACGTTATCGATCCGCTCACAACGCACCCTTGGTCGAGGGCAAGGCCGTGCCGGAGACCACGAGCGCATCTCGCAAGCACCGAGCCAGGCACTTGAAGGTCGCCTCGACCACGTGGTGGGTGTTGCGACCCTTGACCTTGGTGACGTGGACGGTGAGGTGGGCGGCGAAGGTGAAGGCCCGGAGGAACTCTTCCACCAGTTGGGGATCCATGGGTGGAGTGCCGAGTCCGGGAGTCTCGGGGGCGAACTCCACGTCGTAGTCGAGGAAGGGTCGACCACTGCAGTCCAGCGCCACTGAGATCAGCGCCTCATCGAGGGGGATGGAGCGAGAGCTGTAGCGAGCGATGCCCACCTTGTCGCCCATCGCCTCTCGCAGCGCACTCCCGAGCACGATGCCGACGTCTTCAACGGTGTGGTGCGCGTCGACCTCGAGGTCCCCTGAGGCCTGGACCGTGAGGTCGAAACCACCGTGTCGGCCCAGCTGATCGAGCATGTGGTCGAAGAACGGCAGACCGGTCGAGCAGTTCGTCTCCCCTGTGCCATCGAGGTTCAACGAGACCGCAACGGTGGTCTCCTTGGTCGTCCGGGTGATGGCCGCTGTGCGTTGCGTGCTCATGCGAGGGCCTCCTTCAAGGCGATGAGGAACTGAGCGTTCTCGGCCTCGGTGCCGATGGTCACGCGCAGGCAGTTCTCGAGTCCAGGCCACGAGGAGCAGTCCCGGACCAAGACTCCAGCAGCCACCATCGCCGACCACACCACAGACGCCGCTCGGTGTCGGGGACGGAACAGGATGAAGTTGGCCGAACTCGGCGTGACCTCGACGTCGAGGTCGGCCATGGCTTGGGCCAGGTGGTTGCGACCCGCGACGATTGCCTCCACCCGTTGGTGCATCAGCTCGAGGTCGTCCAGGGCCAAGGATCCTGCCAGCTGGGTCAGGCTCGAGAGGTGGTAGGGCAGGAGCGCCTCGCTCGCGCCGGCGATGACGAGCGGTGAGCTCACGGCGTAGCCGAGCCGCACCCCAGCCAGCGCCCAGGTCTTCGAGAAGGTGCGCACCACGACCAGCCGGTCACGCCAGCTGGCATCGAGCTCGAGGGCGCTCGAGGGCGCGAACTGGCCGTAGGCCTCGTCCACCACGACCATGGCGGAGGTCTCCGCCAGCAGTCGACCAATGGTGTGCGGCGACTCGATGGTGCCTGTGGGGTTGTTCGGCGAGCAGCAGAAGAGCACCGCCGCCTCTTCGCTCCGTGCGACGTCGATGACGCGGTCGACGTCGAGGGAGAAGTCCGCCCGGCGGGCAACGTCGACCACCCGCGAACCCAGGTTCTGGGCGATGTGGCTGTGCATGGCGTAGGTCGGCTCTGCGACGAGCACCGTCCGACCAGGCCCCCCAAAGGCGAGCAGGACGGCTTGGAGCACTTCGTTGGAGCCATTGGCGACCAGCACTTCGTCTGCGCTGACACCGTGCAACGCGCCGATCTTCTGCCGCAACTCGGTCGCCGCCCGGTCGGGGTACCGATGGAGCTCGGTGCCACCGATCGCGGCGGCCAAGCGTTCGAGGTAGCGCGCAGGAGGGGGGAACGGTGACTCATTGGTGTTGAGGCGGACCGCCACGTCGACTTGGGGGCTGTGGTAGCCCGGCCGGAGGGCGAGTTCAGGCCGCAGCTGGGGGTGCGAACTCACCGCCGAAGCTCAATGGAACGAGCGTGGGCTTCGAGCCCCTCGGCGCGAGCCAGGCGGATGACGTCGTCACCGAGCGCCTCGAGACCCCCAGGCAAGACCTCGACCACGTGGAGGTGCTTGAGGAAGTCGGCTGCCCGAAGGGCCGAAGAGAATCGCGCCGTCCGGTTGGTGGGCAAGATGTGGTTCGGGCCGGCCAGGTAGTCCCCGAAGCTGGCCGGTGCATCTGCACCGCAGAAGACGGCTCCAGCACTCCGGATCAAGGGGAGGAGCGGCTCGTAGTCCTCGAGCAGCAGCTCGAGGTGCTCAGGGGCAACCACGTTCACCACCGCCATGGCCTGGGGGCCATCAGCCACGAGGCAGCACAGCCCACCGCTGGCGAAGGTGGCCTCGAGATCTGCGCGCCGCGGAGAGGACGCCACCATGTCCCTGAGCGCCTCCTCGACCCGGTCGGCGAGGTTCAGGTCCCAGGTGATGAGCCAGGCGTAGCCGTCGGGGCCGTGCTCGGCTTGGACCATGAGGTCGATGGCCACGAGGACCGGATCGCTCGTGGCATCGGCCACCACCGCCACCTCCGAGGGTCCTGCGAACGCCGAGGCCACGCCGACAATCCCCGAAACTTGCCGCTTCGCCTCGGCCACGTAGGCGTTGCCGGGGCCCACGATGACGTCCACCGCGGCGATGGACTCGGTGCCGAAGGCCATGGCGCCAATCGCCTGGGCGCCGCCTACCGCGTAGACCTCGTCGATACCTGCCACCTTGGCCGCCGCCAGCGTGGCGTCGTCGATTCGACCGTCGCTGGCTGGAGGGACGCACAGCACGATGGTCTCCACACCAGCTGCACGCGCTGGCCCTGCTGCCATCAGTACCGACGAGGGGTAGCGGGCCCGCCCGCCCGGGGCGTAGCAGCCAGCCCGCGCAACCGGCACCTCGAGGTGGCGGATCCGGACCGCTGCATCGGTGTAGGTGGCAGCGCTGGTTCGCTCTGCCTGGTGGTAGGCCACGATCCGCTCCCACGCGACCTCGAGCGATCCGAGGAGCGCGGGATCGATGCGACCACACGCCGCCTCGAGCTCGGCGTGATCCACCGAGATGGTTGGCACCGCCACCTTGTCGAACTGCGCGGTGTAGCGGGCAAGCGCGGCGTCACCGTCTGCTCGCACGCCAGCGAGGATCTCGGTCACCGCCGCGGCAACATCTGCACCTGCGTCGTTCGGTCGGGGCAGGTGATCCCTGAGGTCACCGGTGATCGAACGGAGGTCGAGTCGCTGCAGCACCCTGCTCATCTTAGGCAAGCGCCCGATGGCACCCGGTGGCCGCTGCACTCCTGACCACTGCCATCATGGAGGCATGGATCGCCGACCCGAGCTCTCCTCACTGGCTGCCACCTTGGAGGAGCTGGCTCGGCGCGTCACCGAGCTCACCGATGCGGCCACCGCAGCGGGTGACGACGAGGCCATGGTCGAGCTCGTCGGGCTTGAGCGACAACTCCAAGGCTCGCTGCGACGAATGCGTCGCCTGCTCTAGAGGTCAGATCCCCCACGAGACGAGCGGCACCTCGGCTCGACGTGCGACCTCCACCAAGCTTCGGACCTTGCTCGAGATCACGGCGGCCTGGCGGCGGCTGACCAGCTCGACGAGCAGCCGCTCCTCGGGGGTGGCCGAAGCAGAGGATGCTGTCAAGGCACGCGCTGCCACGATGACCTCCGCGGTGAGCGGCTCAACCTCGACGCCGGCGAGAAAGTCATCGAGCAGCTCGGCATCGCTGGTGAGCGCCGCCGTGAGGTGGCAGTGGGCACTCGTGACCGGCAGCACCCCCTCTTCGAGCAGTGCTCGATGTAGTGCCCACAGCATTCGGCTTCCTTGCCCCGCTCGCACCAGCGCCTCGGTGCTGTAGGCGACGGTGGTGATCACCGCTTGGGTGGCCTCGTGCCCCGCAGCGACACGCCGGTGAGGAGCCGGCTGCGCCGGGTGGTTGCCTCACGCGCCTCGGCGGTGGTGATCGGGCCTTCGCTGAGCTCGTAGCGTCGGACACCCGCGAGTCCGCGCTCGATGCGCAGCTGCCGTTCTGCCGCCTGCTGAACCCATGCGCTCACGGACAGTCCCGCCGCCGCAGCTGAGTGGTCGATGGCGTCCGCCAGGGTCTCAGGCAACGAGATCGAGCGCTTGGTGACCACGGGGCGACGGTACCACCGGTGCTCAGCGAGGCACCCGACGCAGGCCGGTCGGGCACAGCTGCAGCAACGAGCACTCCTGGCACCGAGGCGACCGGGCATCGCAGGTTCGACGGCCGTGCAAGATCAGCCGGAGGCTCAGTGTGCCCCCTTGGGCAGGGTCGATGCGTTGGTTGAGCCGGCGCTCCACCACGACGGGATCATCGCTCCTGACGAGGTCGAGCCGGCGGCTCAGCCGCAGGACGTGGGTGTCCACCGGCAAGCCGGGCAGCCCAAACCCCACCGACCGCACCACGTTCGCCGTCTTGCGCCCAACGCCGGCCAGGCTCACCAAGTCCTCCATCGCCGTGGGGACCTCGCCCCCGTAGACCGCGCACAGGCGCGCCGCCATCTGCAAGAGGTGGTCGGCCTTCGAGCGGTAGAAGCCGGTGGGGAAGATCAAGCGTTCGAGCTCGGCCCGATCAGCTCCAGCCATGGCGGGGGCATCGGGGAACCGAGCGAAGAGCCCCGGAGTGGTGGCGTTGACCTGTCGGTCAGTGCACTGGGCCGACAGAATGGTCGCAGCGAGCAGCTGGAACGGCGTGGCGAAGTCCAGCTCACATAGCGCGGGCGCATCGCCAGGGAACTCGACTTCGAGCGCTGCCACGATCAACGGAAGCCGAACCGAAACCGGGGGGAGGGTCGCCACGTGGTCGAGGCTAGCCACCAGGCGCCCACGCCTCCCGGTAGGGTCGCAGCGTGATCGACCTCGAGGTGCAGACGCTCGCTGCGCTCTCGGCCGCGGACCACGCGGCGGTCGAGGCTCTCCGGGCGGCCGCGGGGACCACAGCGCTCAGCGAGTTCAAGCTCCGGGGCCTCGGGAGTCCACCCGTTCCCACCCGACGCCACGTGGTGGCCTGGTGTGTCGACCGGCTCGTCGGGTACGGCGCACTCGGACAGCAGGGGGGTACCTGGAACCTCGAACTGCTCTGGGAGCCCGGCGTGGATGGTGACGACGTCGTCACCGCGATGGTGCTCGAAGCGCTGCGTGGCGACGTCTTCCCGCTGCGGCTGTGGTCACGGCAGCCTCCGTTGTCGAACGAGAGCACCGGCCGAGCCCGTGCGCTGGGTTTCGTTGACGACCGGTCGGTCCTCCGCCTCGAGCGCGGCGTTCATCGGGCAGACTTCGACGCAGGGGCCTCCCTCGAGGTCAGGCCCTTCGACCTTGGGCGCGATGCCTCGGCGTGGCTGGCGCTCAACGCCAGAGCCTTCGCCGCACACCCCGAGCAAGGTTCGTGGGACCTCGCCGAACTCAACGCCCACCTGGCCCAGCCTTGGCACGTACCAGCGCTGTTCTTGGTGACAGAGCTCGAGGGTGCGATGGTGGCCTGGTGCTGGTGCAAGGTCACCACCTCTGACGAAGGGGTGGTCATCGGCGAGATCTACGTCATCGGCGTTGACCCGAGTGCGCACGGCCGCGGCCTCGGCTCGGCCATGCTGACCGCTGGGTGCGCAGCAATGGCTGCGCACGGTGCCCAGCGCATCGAGCTGTACGTCGAGGCAGACAACGTGCCCGCTCTGTCGATGTACGAGCGCCACGGCTTCGAGGTCGCCGAGCGCATCAGTGCGCTGCGGCTCGACTCACCCGGCGCCGACGAGGTGGCCAATCCCTGAGGTGATCGCAGCCGCTACGGCGGTGAGCCCCAGCTGGCGAAGTGCCGAGGTGACCTTGGATCGTCCGGTGAAGTGACCGAGCACCCCACCGAGTGCCACCGACCCCACCGCCGCCAGGACCACCGACGTCACCACCGCCACCGAGCCGTGGAGGAAGAGCCATGGGAGCAACGGCAAGAACGCACCCAGCGAGAACATCACGAGCGACGCCAGCGCAGCCTTGGTCGGAGAGCCGAGCTGACCAGGGTCGACCCCGAGCTCCTCTCGGGCGTGGACCTCGAGCGCCAGCTCAGGGTTGGCCATGACCTCGGTGGCCAACTGCGCGGCGAGCCCAGCGGACAAACCCTTGCGGACGTAGAGGGCCTCGAGCTCAGCGCGTTCCTCCTGTGGTGCGTGCGCCAGGGCGTGGCGCTCGACCCCGAGCTCGTACTCGAGCAGCTCACGCTGGGCTTGCATCGAGATCAGCTCGCCGATCGCCATAGAGCACGCGCCCGCCACGAGCCCGGCCAAGCCAGCGAGACGCACGACGGTGGCCGAAGGGTGTGCGCCGGCGAAGCCCAAGATGAGCGAGGTGTTGGTCACGAGGCCGTCGCTCATCCCGAACACCGCTGCTCGGGCACCTCCGCTCGCCACGTCACGGTGGTGGTCGTGGTGGTCACCCTCATCGGTCATAGCTCCATGGTACCGAGCAGGCCAGCCACCACTCCCGGTGGAACAATGGGACATGGCCAAGTTGCGGTGGTGGAACAACGAGCACCCTCCCACCTTGCAGATTGCCGTCGCCTTGTCGTACCTCACGGCCCTCGAGTTCGTGCTCCAAGGAGGGTCGGGGATCTCCCTTGGGTCGCCGGTGGCGGTCCTCATCGGCGTGGTCCTCGTCGCAGGTGCAGTCCTCGGTGCCGTGCAGATCACAAACAACCGCACCTGGGGCTACCAGCTGTGCACCTCAACCTCCGTGGTCATCGTGGGCCTCGAGGTGCTTTTGAGCGTGTGGTACCTGGCGTTCAGCTTCCCAGGACTGCTGGCCATCATGTTCGGGCTGGCCGTGGTCTACGCCCTCGTGTGCCCCGCCTCGCGGCACTTCGTCGCCAGCACCTTCCACTGAGCACGAGGGGGCTGCGCAACTCGACCTGGTGGCTACGCTCTGGTGCACCCAAGGAGGAACCATGGCCACCACCGTTCACATCAGCGAGTTCGCCAGCTTCGTCGGCAAGCCCCTCGGCACCTCAGAGCCGATGACGGTCACCCAGGAGCAGGTCAACCTGTTCGCCGACGCCACCGGCGACCACCAGTGGATCCACGTCGATCCTGAGCGTGCGAAGTCTGGACCCTTCGGAGGTCCGATCGCCCACGGCTACCTGACCTTGTCGCTCTTGCCGGTCCTGATGGGCTCGATCTTGCACGTCGACGGCGTGACCATGGGCGTCAACTACGGCTGCAACAAGGTGCGCTTCAGCGCACCGGTGCCGGTGGGCTCGACCATCCAAGCTTCCGCCACCGTCGCCGAGGTCACCGAGGTCGCAGGCGGCCTCCAGGTGAGCCTCGACGTGGTGGTCGAGGTCTTAGGGGCAACCAAGCCCAGCTGCGTGGCCCAGGTCGTCTACCGCTACTACGCCTGAATGGCCCGGGCCTCGGCACCTGCGACGCCGCTCCCCCAGGGCGAGGAGAAGACCGCGGCGGTGCGGTCGATGTTCGACACGATCGCTCCGCGCTACGAGTTCATGAACAGGGTGCTGACCTTCGGCCTGGACCGAGCGTGGCGGAATCGGGCCATTCGAAGCCTGGCGTTGCCGGCCGGTTCGGTCGTCCTCGACCTGGCGTGTGGAACTGGAGACCTGACCCGGCTCGCCACCGCTGCGGGCTACCAGGTCGTGGGAGCGGATCTGTCACTCGGCATGCTCGAGGCGTCCACCAAGCCCTTGGTTGGGACCGAGGCCGACGCCGCCCACCTACCCTTCGGTGATGCCTCCATGGATGGGCTGCTCTGCGGGTACGCCCTCAGGAACTTCACCGACCTCGACGCCTCGATCAGCGAGATGGCCCGAGTCGTGCGCCCCGGCGGACGCCTGAGCGTGCTCGAAGTCTCCGCCCCGAGCTCGAAGCTCCTCGGCCTCGGGCATCGGTTGTGGTTCACCAAGGCCGTCCCCCTGATCGGTGGGCTCCTGTCGGATCGGGCGGCGTACCAGTACTTGCCCCGCTCCACCGCGTACCTCCCGGGCCCCGAGGAGCTTCGCCGGCGCTTCAGTGCTGCGGGCTTCAGCGCCGTGAACATCACCCAGCTCTCGGGCGGCATCAGCCAACTCATCGTGGCCACGCGAGCCGGGAGAACCTGACGGTGGCGCTCTACGCCACCACTGTCGAACTCGCTGCACCCGTCGACCTGATCGAGCTGGCTGGCGATGATGGCTGGCTCTTGCTCGGTCCCACCTCGGGCATCGCCGCCTGGGGCACTGCAGCCGAGCTGGAGGTCACCACCGCCGACCACGATGACCGAGCGGCGCTGCGGAGGCTGCTCGGAACCATCGATCACGATGATCAGGCCGGGGTGGGCACCCGGGGCATCGTGGCCATGGGGGCAATTCCCTTCGACCTCAGCGCACCGTGCCGGCTCACCGTTCCCCGTTGCATCGTCCAGTTGCTCGACGACGGACGTTGGGTCATGACCTCCATCAGCACCTCGCCTGAGATCCCCGTGCCACCCCCGCCGACCGCCTCGGCAGTGGCCCCGCTCCCCCAGGTAGTCGGATCGACCTCGATCCCACTCCCCCAGGGCTACCGGGACATGGTCTCGGCCGCCACGAAGCACATCGCCGATGGAGCGTTCGTCAAGGTCGTCTTGGCCCGGCGGTTGGTGCTCGAGCTCGACGGGGCGCTGTCGGTAGCAGATGCCCTCCACCGCTTGGCGGGCCGAGACCCCCGCTGCACCATCTACGCGGCACCCGTCGCTGAGGGCCGTCTGTTCGGTGCCTCCCCCGAGCTCATCGTGGCCAAGCGTGGCACCTCGGTGCGGTCGAACCCACTCGCTGGGAGCGTCGCCATCGATGGGACCGCCGATGACCTCGTTCGAGAACGAGCCCTCGAAACCTCGGCCAAGACCCTCGAGGAGCACGATCTCGTCGTCCAGGACCTCGCCCAGCGCCTCGGACCACTGTGTGAGGAGCTGCACGTCGCTCGACCGTCGCTCGTGCAGTTTCGGTCGATCGCCCACCTCTCGACGGTCGTGAAGGGCACGACCGCCAGCTACCCCGAGGGGCCGAGTGCGCTCGACCTCGTGGCGGCCATCGCCCCCACCCCGGCGGTGGGCGGCGTCCCGACCACGCAGGCTGCGGCTGAGATCGACGCCCTCGAACCCTTCGACCGGGGTAGCTGGGCCGGAGCGGTTGGATGGGTCGATGCTGGAGGCGATGGGCAGTTCATGCTGGCCATCCGAGGAGCGACCCTCGAGGGCAGAACCCTCACCTTGACTGCTGGATGTGGCATCGTGCGGGCGTCGGACCCCACCGAAGAGCTCGAGGAGACCCGGGTGAAGTTCCGTGCCGTGCTCGACGTGGTGCTACCGCGTGCTGACCTTGCCCTGTGGTGAGTTCTGTCGACCGAAGCCTCGTCGAACGGCTCGCTTGGTCACCATCCACAGCGCTTCGGTGATAATGGAACCCGACATCTTCGACTCCCCCACGACCCGGTCGGTGAAGGTGATGGGCACCTCGACGATGGAGACGCCGGCTTGGCGTGCTCGATCGGTCATGTCGATCTGGAAGCCGTAGCCATTGAGGTCCACACCCTCAAAGTCGATGGCCCTGAGCGCGTCGAGGGCGTAGACCCGGTAGCCAGCGGTGGCATCTCTGACCTTGAGGCGGAGCAAGGTTGAGGCGTAGAGGTTGCCGCCCCGAGAGAGCATCTCTCGGTACCACGGCCAGTTCGGGATCACCCCGCCCGCCACGTAGCGCGAGCCGATGACGAGACCCGCCCCTTTCTCTGCTTCAGCGAACAGTCGTGGGAGGTCCTTCGGGTCATGGCTGAAGTCGGCATCCATCTCGACGAAGTGGTCGTAGCCGTGCTCGATCCCCCAGCGGAACCCTGCCCGATACGCACCACCGAGCCCGCCCTTGGCCTTCCTCGACAGCAGGTGGACGTGGTCATCGGTGGAGGCGAACTCCTCGACCACCTGGGCGGTGCCATCTGGACTGGCGTCATCGACCACCAAGATGTGGGTGCTTGGAACCGTGGCGCGCAACACCGGCAGCATCTTGGCGATGTTCTCGACCTCGTTGTAGGTCGGAATCACGATCAGCACGTCCATCTTCTCAGCCTAGGCCGCGTGCGCCACGCGAGAGCGGAGGTCCACCGGAGAGACGGCCCTGACGTGGGAGCATCTCACGATGACCGCTGCGCACCACGAGGACCCCGAGGAGCATCCTGACCTCTCCGTGGTCGACGGTGGGCACCTCGCGCCCGAGGTCCAGGTTGCGGCGTTGGTTGACCCCTCTCCGTTCGCCACGGCGTGGTCGTGGCTCAAGCGCCCGCGTGTTCGACGCAGCGTCTTTCAGACCGTCTCGGTCATCGTCGTCATCTTCTTCATCGAGTACGTGGCGATCCCGCGGTTCGCCCAGGAGCACGTCTCGATCACCCTGCTCGAGCGGGTCAACTTCGTCCTGCTCGTCCTCGGCGTGATCGCCGAGGCGGGTGCGCTCGCGGCCTACGCCCAGCTCACCCACTCGGTCCTCCAACCCAATGCTCCTGGGCGCTGGAGGCTGCTGCGCATCAACCTGTCGAGCTTCGCCCTCTCCCACGTCTTGCCAGCCGGAACGGCACCAGGTGGCGCCTTGAGCTACCGCTTGCTGTCAGCCGAGGGCGTACCGGGCGCAACCGCAGGGCTGGGGCTGGCCATCCAGAGCGTCGGCTCGGCGGTCGTCCTCAACCTCATCTTCTGGGTGGCGCTGATCTTCTCGATCCCCCTCAATGGCTTCAACCCCCTCTACGGCTTCGCTGCCTTGGCGGGGGCGTTCTTGCTGGCGGCCTTCGCCGCCACCTTGGTGCTGCTCTCGAGAGGTGACCGCCACGCCGATGGTTGGCTCCGCCGTGCCGCGTCGAAGATCCCCTACCTCGACCCCGACGTCGTCTCAAGGTTGACGATGGAGGTCGCCGAACGCATCAAGGTGCTGCTGTCAGACCGCCACGTCCTGCGGCAGGCGATGACCTGGGCCGCGCTGAACTGGTTGCTCGACGCCGCGAGCTTGTGGATCTTCTTGTGGGCCTTTGGACGGGCCGTGAACCCGATCGACCTGCTCGTCGCCTACGGGCTGGCCAACATCTTGGCGGTCATTCCCCTGACCCCGGGAGGTATTGGGGTCATCGAGTTCGTCTTGATCTCGACCTTGGTTGGCTTCCACGTACCCAAAGACGTCGCCACCTTCGGGGTGCTCAGCTACCGCCTGGTGAACTTCTGGCTCCCCATCCCCGTTGGTGGAGCCTCCTACCTCAGCTTGCGACTGCCTCGCCGTCGACGCAGCCCAGCCACCTCAAGCTCGCTGCGCTAGAGGGCGGGACGGCGGCGCTCCCCGAAGGACTTGGTGGCCATGTCGAGCCAACGACGCGACCGGTCGACCGCGAGTTGCTTGAGCTCACCTTGGAGCGAACGGCCCGTGGGAGCTGCTGGGCGCCGCCATTGCCCATCGGCTTCGAGGTTCCACGCCGAGGTGTCGTCGGCGAAGACCAGCTCCAAGATCTCCTCGATCCGGATCCGCAGCCGCTCCTCGTGGATTGGCACCAACACCTCGATGCGGCGGTCGAGGTTCCGCTCCATGAGGTCGGCTGATCCGAGGTAGATGGTGCGCTCGGGCTCATCGGGTCCGCCGAAGCAGTAGATGCGGCTGTGCTCGAGGAACTCACCGACGATGGACCGCACGGTGATGTGGTCGGACAGGCCCGGAACCCCGGGTCGAATGCAGCACAGCGAACGAACGCACAGCCGCACCTGCACGCCGGCCGACGATGCCCGGTAGAGCGCGTCGATGATCTTGGGGTCGGTGAGGCCGTTCAGCTTCATGGTGATCCGGCCTCGCTCGCACTTGGCGATCTCGCGGTCGATCAGCTCCAAGATGGTCGAGCGGAGGCTGACCGGAGACACCGCCAGCTCGCGGTAGTTGGCGTGATGGGAGAACCCGGTCAAGAAGTTGAACAGGTGCCCCACGTCCTCGCCGATGCTGGGGTCGGCGGTGAACAGCCCCAAGTCCTCGTACTGCCGTGCGGTCTTGGAGTTGTAGTTGCCGGTCCCGATGTGGCAGTAGCGACGGATCCCATCGGCCTCGCGCCGCAGCACGAGCAAGGTCTTCGAGTGCGTCTTCAAGCCGACGAGGCCGTAGACCACGTGGACGCCAACGTCTTCAAGCGCCTTGGCCCAACCGATGTTGGCGGCCTCATCGAACCGCGCCTTGAGCTCGACCACGACAGCGACCTGCTTGCCAGCCTCGGCAGCACGCACGAGGGCTGCCACGATGGGGCTGTTTCCCGAGGTGCGGTAGAGGGTCTGCTTGATACCCAGCACATCGGGATCATCGGCGGCCTGGGAGATGAAGGCTTCCACCGACATGGCGAAGGACTCGTAGGGGTGGTGCACGAGGACGTCGCCTTCACGCAGTGCGGCGAACAGGTCGACGTTGCCCCCCTCGGGCGTCGCCATCTGGGCCGGTGGGGTCGAGCTCCACGAGTCGATGTGGAGGTCTGGACGCTCGAGGCCGACGAGGCGCCACATCGCCGGAAGCCCGAGGGGCGCCCGCGAGGTG
>CAINFA010000116.1 GCA_903847955.1 uncultured Actinomycetes bacterium | reverse complement strand
CGCCCCGTCGAGGGCATCTACCTCGACGAAGCCCAGGTGGACCAGGTTGCGGACCTGGCGGAGCAAGCCGCATCGATCGGCATCAGGGTGCACACCTTGGCCCGCGGCGTGCTCGAGAAGGTGACCGACACCGTCACCCCGCAACCCGTGCTGGCGGTGGTGCCCATCACCACCACCACCATCGACCAGCTCGAGCCGGGGTTGGTGCTGGTCTTGGCCGAAGTGCGTGACCCTGGCAATGCCGGCACCTTGCTCAGGACGGCAGAAGCCTCGGGGTGTACCGGCGTGGTCCTCGCCGGTGAGGCCGTCGACCCGTTCAACCCCAAGACCGTGCGCAGCTCAGCTGGCACGGTGCTGTGGGTCCCGCTCGTGGTCGATCCCGACATCGGCCATGCGCTGTTGAGCTTGTCGAGCCACGGCTTCCGCACGCGGGGCACCACCATGGAGGGTGGCACGCCCTACGACGAGGCGGACTGGGGTGCCCCAGTGGCCCTCGTCCTCGGCAACGAAGCCCACGGCCTCGACCCGGCGCAGCTGGCAGAGATGGACGATCTCGTCTCGGTGCCGATGGCAGGTACGGCCGAGTCGTTGAACGTCGGGGTGGCCGGTGCGGTGCTGTGCTTCGAAGCCCTGCGGCAGCGTCGAGCCCAGGGCGGGCACCCCCGAGGCCCGATCTACGATGAACCGATGACCAGCGGACCGAGCGAGGGTGCAGATGCCAACTGACAGCCCTCAGGCCTTCGACGCTGCCGGCTTCCTCGCCTCGGTCGGCGCCGCTGCCCAGGCGGCGCAGAGCACCGCCGAGCTCGACCTGGTTGCCCAAGAGCACCTCGGCAAGCGCTCGGCATTGGCTGGGGCCCACAAGGTCCTCGGCCAGTTGGGCGACGAGGAGCGCAAGGCGGCCGGCGCGCTGCTGTACGAGGCTCGGCAAGGGGCCGAAGCCCTGCTCAGCGCTCGTCGGGTCGAGATCGAGGCCCTCGAGCGCCAGCGGCAACTCGAGACCGACCGGCTCGACCTCACTGAAGTCGTGCTGTCGTCGGTGGTCCAGCCCATTTCCGTTGGCCACGCCCACCTCATCGCCCAGACCCAAGCCGAGCTCGAAGACGTCTTCGTGGCGATGGGCTTCACCGTGGCCGAGGGACCTGAGGTCGAGACCGACTGGTACAACTTCGAGGCCCTCAACATCCCCCCGGCGCATCCAGCTCGAGGCATGTGGGACACCTTCTACCTCGACCTCGGCGACGCCGAGACGGTCGTGCTGCGCACCCACACCTCGCCTGTTCAGGTGCACCTCATGGAAGAGGCGGTTCGGTCCGGTGACCCACGGCTGCACGCGGTGATGCCTGGTCGGTGCTTCCGCCGAGACACACCCGACGCTCGCCACCTGCACACCTTCCACCAGATCGAGGGGCTCGTGATCGACGAGGCCATCGCCTTCGTCGACCTCGCTGGCGTCATCCAGACCTTCACCACCGCCTACTTCGGCCCCGGTATCAACTCGAGGTTGCGACCGGCGTACTTCCCCTTCACCGAGCCCTCGGCTGAGTTCGAGATCACCTGCACCATCTGCCGGGGCGAGGGGTGTCGCACGTGCTCACAGACGGGATGGATCGAGCTCGGAGGGTGCGGCATGATCGACCCAGCGGTGCTCGAGGCCGTGGGGATTGACCACGAGCGCTGGAGCGGGTTCGCCTTCGGCTTCGGCATCGACCGCTGCGCCCAGATGCGCCACCAGATCGCCGACATGCGAGCGTTGGTCGAGAACGACGTCCGCTTCATCTCCCAGTTCTAGGACCAACCATGCTCGTCCCTCTCTCTTGGCTCCGTGACTTCGCTGCCTTCCCCGATGACCTCGGGTTGCTCAAGGCATCCCTCGACGACCTCGGCCTCGTGGTCGAAGCCACCACCATGGTCGGCGAGGGGCTCGAGGACGTCGTCTGCGCAAGGGTGCTCGAGGTCGACGGGATCGAGGGAGCCGACAAGATTCGCAAGATCACCGTCGATGCTGGTGGCGACCCCCTCGTGATCGTGTGCGGAGCGTGGAACTTCGGGGTGGGCGACACCGTCCCGCTGGCACCAGTGGGCTCGGTGCTCCCAGGCGGGTTCGCCATCGGGCAGCGCAAGATGCGCGGGGTGACCTCGAACGGCATGCTGTGCTCGGCCCGAGAGCTGGGCCTCGGCGAGGACCAAGGTGGCCTCATGGTGCTCACCGACACCCCTGGCGCGACCCCTGGACGCCTCCTCACGGAGGTGCTCGGGATCGAGCCCGACGTGATCTTCGAGTTCTCCGTCGAGGGCAACCGTCCCGACGCGTGGAGCGTGGCAGGCATTGCGAGGGACCTGGCTGCTCGGCTGGACCTGGCCTGCGAGCTCCCGAGCGCACCACGTGCTGGCACCGCGCCGACGCCGACGGCAGACCTCGCGGCAGCTTCCATCGCAGCCCCTGAGATGTGCACCTCGCTGGCGGTTACCGCGGCTCGGGGCGTGGTGGTCACCGAGAGTCCCGCGTTCATCCAGCGCCGGCTGACCATGGCGGGCATGCGACCCATCAACAACGTGGTCGACGCCTCGAACTACGTGATGCTCGAGCTGGGCCAGCCCAACCACGCCTACGACCTCGAGACGTTGGCGGGTGCAGCACTTGGGGTCCGACGGGCCAACCCGGGCGAGGTGCTGCAGACCTTGGATGGCGTGGAGCGCACCTTGGGGTTGGCTGGCCGGGGGCTCGGGGACAGCGGCGAGGACTGCGTCATCATCGACGGCGCCGACCAGGTGATCGGCATCGCCGGCATCATGGGTGGTGCGGCGACCGAGATCACCGACACCACCACCACCATCGCCCTCGAGGCCGCCTGCTTCGCGCCCATGGCGATCGCTCGGACGTCGAAGAAGTTGGGGTTGCGCACCGAGGCCTCGTCGCGCTTCGAGCGGGGTGCAGACCCGGCCGCCGTCGACCTCGCCACCGCGAGGTTCTTCGACCTGTTGGCGCTGAGCGCCCCCGGCCTCGAGGTCTGTTGGCCCTCGGTGACCGCGCACGGCAACCTGGCCGATGCCACCGTCCTCGAGACGTCGGTGGCCGCGATCGCAGGATTGCTCGGCGTCGAACTCGGCGCCGCGGAGATCGATCGGCTGCTCGCACCTCTGGGCTTTGCGGTTGAAGATGCAGGTTCGGTGCTCCGGATCGTGGTGCCTTCGAATCGACCTGACATCCGACCTATGCCCTTCGGCGTCGCCGATGTGGCCGAGGAGGTGGCCCGCACCTACGGCTACGCCCGACTCGAGCGACGCTTCCCGGCCTGGTCAACCCCCGGTGCGCTGTCGCCCCGCCAGCAGGCCCGTCGGCAGCTGCGTGCTGCCCTCGTCGGACTCGGGCTGGCAGAGGCGTGGACGCCCACCTTGGTGGACCCCGACGGTGCTCGCCTGTTGGGCATCGAGGCGCCTTCGGTGGAGCTCACCAACCCCTTGGCGGCCGATGAGCGAGGACTCCGGCAGTCGCTCGTGCCCGGCATGCTCGCCGCCCTCGCCTACAACGCCGACCGCAGGAACGCCTCGGTGGCCCTGTTCGAGCTCGGTACGGTCTTCACCCACCCCGAGGTCGCCGACCAGCCTCGAGTGGCGCGCTCGGGATCGGGTGGGGCGGCAGACGTGGCGCTGCCGGCCGAGCACGAGCACCTCGTGGTGCTGAGCGCACGAGATGGCGACGACGCCACCGTGGCGGTGGCACAGCTCCACGCCCTGTGCCGAGGGCTCAAGGTGGGCACGCCCAACCTCGTCCAACCGGTGACCCTCGGTGCGTCCCAGGCCAGCTTGGGTGCGGGACTGCATCCGACCCGGTCGGCGATGGTGCTCCTCGACGGCACGGTGGTTGGCGTCGTTGGAGAGGTGGACCCCCAGGTGGTGTCGGCCGTGGGTCTCGACCGTGAAGGTCCGCGCCGGGTTGGCATCGTGGCCCTCGACCTCGACGCCCTGCACCCGCTCGTGGCCGCTGCGGCTCGACGGGGTGGCTCGGTGCCGGTCAGCCGGTTCCCCTCGACCGACGTGGATCTCGCCTTCGTGGTTGAGAACGGCATCGCAGCGGCCAGCGTGCTCGACGCATTGCGGGTTGGAGCAGGGGAGTTGCTGGCCTCAGTTGAGCTCTTCGACGTCTACCGCGGCCCTGGGGTCGAGGACTGGTCGAGGAGCTTGGCCTTCCGGCTCCGCTTCGAGTCGATGGACAAGACCCTGACCGACGTCGAGGTGGGCGAGCTCCGCACCGCCGCCATCGCCGCGGTGAGCGCGCTCGGGGCCACGCTGCGCTGAGCGGACTCAGGCGGCGCTCGTTGCCGTCTCGACGGCCGGCTCGGGCTTGCGGGTGGCGAGCACCGAACCCACCAAGATCATCGGGAACCCCACCACCATCCCGACGGTGATCGGCTCACCGAGCAGGCTCACCCCGAGCACGACGGCCACCGCTGGGTTGACGTAGGTGACGACGGTGGAGCGGGCGGGGCCGATCTCGACGATGAGGGCGAAGAAGGTCACGAAGGCCACGGCCGTGCACACCAACCCCAAGGTGGCCACCGACCACAGGGTCTCAGCTCGCAGGTGGGTCGGGAGTGCGGTGAGTCCCAAGGGGGCGTAGGCCAGGCCTACGACGGCGGTGGCGACCGCCGAGACGCCCACCCCACCGAGGTCGCCGAGCTTGGAGGCGATGATGAGCGGTCCAAGGGTGTAGCCCACGACCACCACCAGCATCTCGACCACTGGGAGCACGGCCGCGTTGGCCACGTTGACCCCGACCAGCACCGCCACCCCGGCGGTGCCGAGGAGGAGGCCGGCGAGCCGAGCGGCGGTGAGGCGCTCCTCGTGGTGGGTGCCGCGGTAGAGCACGACCCCGCAGATCGGCACGGCGGCCACGAGCAAGGCGGTCATCGAGCTGGTCAAGTGCTGCTCGGCGCGCGACATCAGCAGCCAGGGAACCCCCATCTCCACCGCGCCGAAGGCCACCACCCATGGCCAGCGACGCAGGACGGGGAGGAGTTCTCCCCGCAGCGCGGCCACCGGCACGAGCACCAGCGCGGCCAGCCCGCAGCGGGCGAACACGAGCGTGGTGGGGTCGAGCTGGCGGACCGCCACCCGGATCAAGAGGTAGGGGATGCCCCAGATGATGCACATCGCCACGAACAGCACGAGACCCTTGCGGCTCATGGGGCACTCCGAGTTTGCATATTCATGCGTATCAGTGGATATACTTTCATCATGGAGGTTGGCATCGTCGGGGGATCAGGTTACGGGGGAACCGAGCTGCTGCGTCTCTTGGTGGACCACCCAGACCTCGAGGTTGCGGTGGTGTGCGCGGGGAGCCATGCCGGGGGAGCGCTCGCCACCCATACGCCCTCGCTCGCAGCGGCCTACCCAGGCGTGCACTACGCACCCACCGAGCCCGAGCGGCTCGCTGGTCTCGACGTGGTGTTCATGGCTATGCCCCATGGGCAGTCCCAGCACCTCGTCCCAGACCTCGTGGGGTCGGTCGGTCTCGTGGTCGACCTCGCCGCCGACTTCCGCTTGCAGGACCTCGCGAGCTACGAGGCCTGGTACGGCGAAGCCCACCACGCTCCTGACCTCGTGGCGAGCTTCACCTACGGGCTGGTCGAACTCGGTCGAGAGGCGCTGGTTGGTGCTCGAGCCATCGCCGCACCGGGTTGCTACCCCACGGCGGCCAGCCTGGCCCTGTGGCCCTTCACCCGCGATGGTCTCGTCGAGCGGTCGGGGATCATCATCGATGCCTCGAGCGGGCTGTCGGGTGCAGGCCGTGCCCCGAGCGACCGCCTCCACTTCGCCCACGCCCATGACGACGTCGTGGCCTACGGCCTGCTCAACCACCGCCACACCCCCGAGATCGAGGTCAACCTCGGCGCTGAGGTGCTGTTCACTCCGCACCTCGTGCCCATGGCCCGGGGCATGGAGGCCACCTGCTACGCCCGCGTGTCGCGGTCGGGCCCCACGACCACCGACGAGGCGCTCGAGATCCTCCACGCCGCCTACGACGACGAACCCTTCGTGGTGGTGACGGACGCGCCGCCCTCGACCAAGGCCACCTTGGGGTCGAACCTGGTCCACGTGACCGCCCGGGTGGATCCCCGCACGGGCTGGTTGGTGGCGATGTCGACCCTGGACAACTTGGTCAAGGGCGCGGCCGGAGGGGCGATCCAGGCGGCCAACGTGGCGCTCGGGCTCGGAGAGACCAGCGGGTTGCCCAGCACGGGGCTGTACCCATGAGCGAGGAGCTGACCTGATGGGCATCTTGGACGCCGCCGGATTTCTGGCCGCGGGTGGATCGATGGGCATCAAGCCCTCGGGGGTGGACGACGTGGCCGTCGTGGCCTCGGCCAGCGGCGCGCCGTTGCAGGCCGCAGCGGTCTTCACCACCAACAAGGCCTGCGCCGCACCTGTGCAGGTCTCGCGTCGCCACCTCGAGGCGACGGGGGGTCGAGTTTCGGCGGTGGTGTTGACCTCGGGGAACGCCAATGCGGCTACGGGTGCCACCGGCCTCGAGCACGCCGAGGCGCTGTGCGCCACCACGGCCCAGGTCCTCGGGTGCGCTGCTGAGGAGGTGCTCGTGTGCCAGACGGGGCTGATTGGGATCCCGTTCCCCTTCGAGGCCACCATCGGGGGACTCGCCCCGGTCGTCGAGGCACGGGCCGGGACGCCCGAGGCGGGTGCCGCGGCTGCTCGGGCCATCTTGACCACCGACACCATCCCTAAGGAGGTGACCATTCAGGGCGAGGGCTTCACGATCGGGGGCATGGCCAAGGGTGCAGCCATGCTGGCGCCGAACATGGCCACCATGCTGGCTGTGCTCACCACCGACGCAGCGCTCTCCTCAGCTGAGCTCTCAGCGGCGCTGCGAGCCGGCGTCGAGCACAGCTTCAACCGTCTCCACACCGACGGTGCCACCTCCACCAACGACACCGTCGTGCTGTTGGCCTCGGGCCTGGCCGGACCCGTTGCGTTGGACCAGTTCACCGCTGCAGTTGCTGCAGCCTGCAGCCAGCTGGCCCAGATGATGGCCGACGATGCCGAGGGGGCCACCAAGGTGGTCCACGTCACCGTCACCGGAGCCCGGAGCGATGCCGAGGCGCACCTCGGGGCTCGCAAGGTGGCCGACTCGCAGTTGGTCAAGTGCTCCTTCAACGGGGCGGACCCGTACTGGGGCCGGGTGCTGAGCGAGCTCGGCACGGCAGGCATCGACCTCGATCCCGCCCTCGTCTCGATTCGCTACGGCGGCATCGAGGTCTGCGCTGCTGGGGTGGCGGCCCGGCACGACGCTGCCGCCTTGGAGGCCGTGATGGCCGAGCGACACCTCGAACTTGCCTGCAACCTCGGTCTCGGCAGCGGAGCGGCCACCGTGCTGACGGTGGACCTGAGCTACGGCTACATCGACGAGAACCGGACCACCTCGTGAGCCGGGTCGTAGATCCCCGCTCGGCCGCAGAGGACATCGCCTCGGTCTTGGTCGAGGCCCTGCCCTACATCCGTCGGTTCGCCGGGGCGGTGGTGGTGGTCAAGTACGGCGGCAACGCCATGGCCGCCGATGGCGTCGACGAGCAGCAGGCGCTGGCCAGCTTCGCTCAGGACATCGTGCTGCTGCGCACCGTTGGCATGCTGCCCGTGGTGGTGCACGGTGGAGGCCCGCAGATCGCCGCCATGCTCAGCCGGCTCGGCATCGCCTCCACCTTCGTCGACGGTCTGCGGGTGACCGACGAGGCCACCTTGGAGATCGTCCGCATGGTGCTCCAGGGCAAGGTGAACTCCGACCTCGTGGCAGCGATCAACGTGCACGGTCCGCTGGCGGTTGGTCTGTCGGGGGCCGATGCCCGCCTGCTGTCGGCCGAGGCCCAGTCGCCCGAGCTCGGCTTCGCCGGGGCGGTCACGGCGGTGGACACCACCATCGTCGACCAGCTGTGCGCCCAAGGTCTGATCCCAGTGGTGGCCACCATTGGCGCCGACGACGATGGTCAGCAGTACAACATCAACGCCGACACGGTGGCCGGGGCACTCGCAGCAGCGCTTGGGGCCGAGAAGCTGGTGATGCTGACCGACGTCGAGGGGTTGCGGCGTGACCCGAGCGACCCCAGCACCACGGTCACCTCGATCTCCACCGACGAGCTCGAGGCCATGGTGGCCGACGGGTCGGTGACCATGGGCATGGTGCCCAAGGTGCTCGCCGCCAGCCACGCAGTGCGGCACGGGGCCAAGGCGGCCCACCTCCTCGACGGCCGGGTGCCCCACGCCCTGCTCCTCGAGCTGTTCACCGACGGTGGGGTGGGAACCATGGTGCACGCCTCATGAGCTCGAACCTGCTGTCGACCTACGGCGAGCGGCCGGTCACCTTCGTGCGCGGCCAGGGCACGGTCCTGGTCGACGAGGCCGGCCGGGACTACCTCGACTTCTTGAGTGGGATTGCCGTGACCTCGCTCGGCCACGCCCACCCGGCGGTCACCGAGGCCATCGCCGCCCAAGCGGGGACCTTGAGCCACGTCTCGAACCTCTTCGGCAATTCCTTGGCCGAAGAGGTGGCGGGCGCCTTGGACCGCCTCTTGGGAGGAGGCACAACTGGGCTCGGTGGGAAGGTGTTCTTCGCCAACTCGGGCACCGAGGCCAATGAGTGCGCCTTCAAGATCGCCCGGAAGTACCACGGCGAAGCTCGCCACGGCGTCATCGCCATGACCAACTCCTTCCATGGGCGCACCATGGCATCGCTGGCCGCAACGGGTCAGCCGACCAAGCACGCTGGGTTCCACCCACTGCCCCAAGGCTTCACCCACGTCGCCTTCGACGACCTCGAGGCGGTGGCAGCATCGCTCGAGAACCCGGTCAATGGCGCCGTCTTGGTCGAGGTCATCCAAGGTGAGGGCGGCGTGGTGGTGCCGAGCGCTGACTACCTCGGTGCGCTGCGGCAGCTGTGCGACCGCGCTGGGGCGCTGCTGCTCATCGATGAGATCCAGACTGGACTCGGGCGCTGCGGCGCCTGGTTCTCCTTCCAAGACTTCGGCATCATCCCTGACGTGGTGACCTCCGCCAAGGCGCTCGGCAACGGCATGCCCATCGGTGCCTGCTGGGCTCGGCCAGAGGTGGCGCCGGCCTTCCGGCCCGGTGACCACGGCTCCACCTTCGGCGGCCAGCCGCTGGCGCTGTCGGCAGCCAAGGCCACCTTGGCCGAGCTCGAGCGCATCGATGCCCCGGCCTTGGCTCGGGCCCAGGGGGCGATGCTCGTTGAAGGACTCGGGCAGCTCGACGGCGTCAGTGCGGTGCGGGGCCGTGGCCTGCTGCTTGGAGCGGTGGTCGAGGTCGACGCTGGGGCGCTGGCCCGGGCCGCGCTCGCCCACGGCCTCGTGGTCAACGCCGTCACCCCAACCACCATCCGGTTCGCACCACCCCTCAACGTCACCGCGGCAGAGGTGACCGAAGGCATCGCCCGCTTCTCGGCCGCCCTGGCCCACACCCTCGGAGCCCAACCATGACCCGACACCTCCTCGAGATCACCGACCTCACCCCAGACGAGCTGGCGCGGATCTTGGTGCTGGCCCGGGCCACCCCCACGCCGGTGCTGGCCGGTCGTGGCGTTGCGCTCGTGTTCGAGAAGCCCTCGGCGCGCACGCGGCACTCCTCAGAGATGGCCGTGGTCGCCTTGGGCGGACACCCGGCGGTGGTGGGTGCTGGCGAGGTGGGGATCGACACGAGGGAGAGCGCCGAAGACGTGGCCCGCACCTTGGCCAGCTTCCACGACGTGGTGTGCGCTCGAGTCTTCGACCACAGCGTGCTCAACCGCATGGCCGCAGCCCTCGACGTGGCCGGGTTCAAGGTGCCGGTGGTGAACCTGCTGTCGGACCAGGGCCACCCCTGCCAGGCCGTCGCCGACCTGCTCACGCTCGAGGACGTGCTCGGCCCCGACCTCTCGGGCAAGGTGATCACCTACGTGGGTGACGCCAACAACGTGACCCGCTCGCTCGCCCTGGCGGCCACCGCTCGAGGCATGGTGGTACGGATCGCGGCACCCGAGCGCTACAGCTTCGGCGCCGACGAGGTGGAGGCCCTCGACGCCTGGGCTGCTGGTGCGGGGGCCAGTGGTGCTGTTGAGGTCCACCACGACCCTGTGGCGGCGGTGACCGGTGCCGATGCGATCTACACCGACGTGTGGGTGTCGATGGGTCAAGAGGCTGAAGCGGCCGAGCGCAGGGAGCACCTAGCTCGCTACTCAGTCACCGAGACCCTGGTGGGCCACGCGCCCGACGCCGCGGTGCTCCACTGCTTGCCGGCCCATCGGGGCGAGGAGATCACCGACGGCGTCCTCGAGGGCCCCACCAGTGCCATCTGGCGCCAGGTTCGCCACCGGTACCACGCCATGGTGGGGATCTTCTCCTGGCTCGACGAGCAGGGAGCCTTGCGGTGAAGCTGACCAAGCACCAGCGCCAGCACCGGATCGTCCAGCTGCTCGAGACCGAGGTGGTCTCCTCGCAACCCCAGCTGGTGGAGCTGTTAGCCCACGAAGGGGTGGACGCCACCCAAGCCACGGTGTCGAGGGACCTGGTCGAGCTCGGGGCGGTCAAGGTGCGCCTGCCCGGTGGAGCCCGGGCCTTCGTGCTGCCGGCGATGCCGGCCGAGCAGGTGGCCCCGGTTGATCACCTCCGGCGGGTGCTGGCCGAGTGGGTGGTGGAGGTGGAGAGCTCGGCCAACCTGGTCGTGCTGCGCACCCCGCCGGGCTGCGCGCATGTGGTGGCTGCAGCGCTGGATCGCAGCGGGCTCGAGGGCATGCTCGGGACCGTGGCTGGAGATGACACCATCTTGGTGATCGCCACCGAGCAGGTCGGTGGTCGAGCCCTGGCGGCCACCCTGCGGGAGACCGCTGGGATCGCAGCCGCCCGAGCACCCAAGCGCCCGAGCGGGACGAGCAAGCGAACAACGAGGAGCGAGTAATGGCGAAGCGCGTGGCACTGGCCTACAGCGGAGGACTGGACACCTCGGTGGCGGTCAGGTGGCTGCAGGAGGAGTACGGCGTCGAGGTCGTGGCCGTGGCCGTCGACGTCGGCCAAGGTGGCGAGAGCTTCGACGAGATCCTGGCCCGGGCCAAGGCTGCAGGTGCGGTTGAGGCCGTGGTGGTCGACGCCCGTGAGGAGTTAGCTCGGGACTTCTGCATCCCGGCCATCAAGGCCAATGCTCGCTACGAGGGGAAGTACCCCTTGGTCTCGTCGCTCTCTCGTCCGGTGATCGTCCGGCACCTCGTGGCCCAGGCCAAGGCCTTCGGCTGCGACGCGGTGGCCCATGGCTGCACCGGCAAGGGCAACGACCAGGTGCGCTTCGAGGTGGGCACGAGGGCGCTGGCGCCAGAGATGGAGATCTTGGCGCCGGCCCGGGTCTGGGGCATGAGCCGCGAGGAGTGCGTGGCCTACGCCGCCCAGTGGAACATCCCCATCGAGCAGACCAAGGAGAAGATCTACTCCATCGACGAGAACCTGTGGGGTCGAGCGATCGAGTGCGGCCGGATCGAGGACCCCTGGCACACCACCAAGCTCGAACCCTTCACCTTGACCAAGGTCACCTCGACCGATCCCGTCGAGCTCATCATCGGCTTCAACCAAGGCGTGCCGGTCTCAATCGACGGGGTCGAGATGAGCCCTGCCGCCTTGATCGACGAGCTCAACAAGCGGGCGGGGGCCACCGGCTTTGGTCGGCTCGACATGGTGGAGAACCGCCGAGTGGGCATCAAGTCCCGCGAGGTCTACGAGTGCCCTGCCGCCTTGGCCCTCATCGCGGCCCACAGCGACCTCGAGGACCTATGCCTCGAGCGTGACGTGGCCCACGAGAAGCTTCGGCTCGAGCCCCGATGGGCCGAGTTGGTCTACGACGGCATGTGGTTCTCCCCGCTCAAGCAAGCCCTCGACGCCTTCATCGCCGAGACCCAGCGCTTCGTGACCGGCGAGGTGCGGATGAGCTTCGAAGCACCGGGCCTGATGCGCATCGACGGTCGGCGGAGCCCTGTTGGGCTCTACGACTACGAGCTCGCCACCTACGACGCAGCCGACACCTTCCGCCACCAAGACGCTGAAGGGTTCGTGCGCATCTGGGGGCTCGGAATCTCGACCTGGGCCCAGCGCCACGGAGGGGTTGACCGGTGACGTTGTGGTCAGGCCGCATCGGCGGGCAGATGGCGAGCGACATGGAGGCCTTCACCGTGTCGCTCGGCTACGACCAGCGGCTGTACCCCGACGACCTCAAGGGGAGCCGTGCCCACGTGCGCGGGCTGGGGCGCGGCGGGTTGCTCGATGCCGAGGAGGTCGCAGTGCTCCTCGATGCCTTAGATGCGGTCGAAGCCGAGCTCGATGCGGGAACCTTCGCCTTTGGACCCGGCGATGAGGACATCCACACCGCCATCGAGCGTCGGGTCACCGAGCTCGCTGGTCCCACCGGGGCCAAGCTGCACACTGGCCGGAGCCGGAACGATCAAGTGGCCACCGACCTCCGGCTGTGGACCAAGCGGAGCTTGGCCACCATCATCGAGGACCTCTCTGACCTGGCCCAAGTGCTGCTCGCTCGTGCTCGTGACGCGGGCGGGGCGTACCTGCCGGGCTACACCCACGTGCAGCGCGCCCAACCGGTGCTGCTGGCGCACCACCTCTTGGCCCACGGCTGGGCCGTGCTGCGGGACGTCGAGCGGCTCCAGCAGTGCATTTCTCGGCTGGATGTGTCACCCCTCGGGGCAGGTGCCTTGGCGGGGAGTTCGCTCAACCTCGACCCGGCAGCCACCGCAGCGGACCTCGGCTTCGCTGCGGTGTTCGAGAACTCCCTCGATGCGGTGGGGGACCGGGACTTCGTGGCCGAGGCACTGTTCGACCTGGCCATGGTCGGGGTGCACCTGTCGAAGATGGGTGAAGAGCTGGTCTTGTGGAGTGCAGAGGAGTTCGGCTTCGCCGTCTTCGATGACGCGTACTCCACCGGGAGTTCGATGCTGCCCCAGAAGAAGAACGCCGATGCGGCTGAGTTGGCGAGGGGTAAAGCCGGGCGGCTGATCGGCAACCTGACCGGCCTGCTCGTCACCTTGAAGGGCTTGCCCTTGGCCTACAACCGCGACCTGCAGGAGGACAAGGAGCCCCTCTTCGACTCGGTGGACCAGGTGCACCTGGCTCTTCGGGCCATTGCGGGCTCCTACGCCACCATCACCTGGCGGCGCGAGGTCATGGCCGCAGCCGCTGATGCGCCGAGCTCGGCGGCCATCGACCTGGCCGAGTACCTCGTCGAGGCCGGTGTGCCGTTCCGAGAGGCCCACGGCATCGTGGGTGGACTCGTCGCTCGCTCCATCGCTGGTGAGGCTGGTTTGGTCGACCTCGTCAGCGCCCACCCCCAGCTGGGCCCGACTGCAGCTGGCTTGTTGGCACCAGGGGTGCCCGTGACCAGGCGTACCACCGCTGGTGGTGCGGGACCTGAGCCGGTCGAGGTGCAGCTCGGTCGCTTCGAAGCTCGACTGGCTGCCCTTGGGATCACCTGACGCAGCGCTCAGGATCCACGGGCTGCACCAGAGGTGGCGTGCGTGGCGGTCTAGATTCTCCACTGCGAGGTTCCGGGCACTGCAGCCCGGGCTAGGTGGAGGACGAGCGGTGTCGGCGACCAAGCACAACCGAACGACTTCGCCCGATGGTGCCCCGTGGGGGAGGACGCGGTGAGCGTCGGCTCGCCATTGGCCTTCAACGAGGTGCAGGGCGATCCTCGAGCACCGAGGCCCCGGTGGTTCGTCCCTGGCGTCGTCGGCGCCATGGTGCTCGCTGGGATCATCGAGGCCGCCTACCTCGCCAGCATCTGGAACAAGTCCTTCACCAAGGCGCTCGTCCCGCTGATCAAGGCCAATGGTGACGCCCAGTACTACAACGGCCAGGCGCAGCTGAACACCCAAGGACACTGGTTCGTCCAGTGGTTGTGGTACGTCCACACCGCGCTCCAAGGGCACCCGGAGTACCTCCCTTCCGCCAGTCACCCGCCGGTGGCCACCTTGTTCTTCACCATGGCGGACTACCTCGGGCTGCGGACCTGGATGGAGCACTCCGTCGTCCTGGCCGTGCTGTTCGTCCTCACGGTCGGGATCTGTGGGCTCATTGGCGAGCGAGCGGTGTCGGCCAGGGCTGGCGTGATCTGTGCGGTGGTCGTGGCGAGCTACCCCTACTTGTGGGTGAACCCGGGTTCGAACCTGTCTGAAACGGCCGTGCTGTTCTTCGTTGCCCTCGTGCTCTGGGCGCTGCTGCGCTTCCGGGCTCGGCCAAAGCTGACCACTGCGCTCGAGGTCGGGCTGTACGCCGCCGCCGCTGCGCTGTCGAGGTCTGAGCTGACGTCGCTGACGGTGCTCGTCGTGGCCCCCACCATGCTCATGGCCACGAGGCTCACCTGGCGGCAGCGCATCGCCGCGGTGACGGTGACGGGGGTGGCGTTCTTGGCCCTCAGCGCACCCTGGCTGATCCGCAACCAAGACACCTTCAAGCGGTCGGTGTGGTACTCGGACCAGATCGGCGTGACCTTGCTCGACGCCAACTGCCCCCAGACCTACTCGGGCTACTACGCCGGGTGGTGGTGGGGTGCGTGCGGCCTGCGGGCGGACATCCCAGCGGGTCTCGATGAGTCCCAGGTCGACCACATCCGAGAGCAGGTCGCCATCCACTACATCGAGGCGCACAAGGTGCGTGCTGCGGAGATCGTGGCCTTGCGGGTCTTGCGAGCGTGGAACTTCTACGACCCCAACGCGCAGGTCTTGTTCGACTACCAAGATGCCCGCCCGCACTGGGTGAGCTACCTCGCCTTGGCGGAGTACTACGAGATCCTGGCCCTGTCGGTGGTGGGCGTGGTGGGGCTGGTGCGTCGCAAGCTGCTGGTGTGGCCGTACCTCGGGCTGATCGCCGGCGCTACCTTCGCCGTGGCGAGCACCTTCTCCAATGGCCGCTACCGGGTGGAGGGTGACCTGGCGATGGCACTGCTCGCCGGCTACGGCATCGAGTGGCTGGTGCAGCGGGCCCGGAGAGAGCATGGCGTTTCGCTCACCGACTCGTGGCTTCGAGCGCCTTCCGCGCCTTCTTCGCTGACGACTGCAGGAGCCCCAAGCGAGCCGGTGGCGCACTGAGGTCAACCCACCTCCTCGGAAGTTTTTGAGGAATGTGGCGAAAATGAACAACAGGTGTCAGAAGAGCGGCTAGAGTTACCGAGCCGCACAGCGACCGAACCGGAAGTTCTCGGTTCAACCGACAACGTGAGTTGACGGAGCTCTGCGGGCCTGTTACAGTGACACTCCCGTCGTACGGACCTCCTCGGAGGAAACTAGCGGCGGGTCGGAGATTCCCGAAGGTGGCAGCGCCATCGACGGAGCTCCGGTGCTCCTAGCACCAACGCTGCTTCGGCGGTGCGTGCCAGGTTGCTCCTTGAAAACGGAAGAGCGAGAGCCAAAAGCCAGTGCGGGCATCTCGAGATTTTCTCTCGGGATGACTGTCAATTACATAGCAGTACAAAAGTGGCGGCCCTCAGAACCCTTCGGGGAGATGGAGGTCGCTGCCGGTCGTGAAGAGTCATCACCGACCGGCTCTCTGATTTGAAGCTGAGCCTTCGGGCGAGGTGGAAAGTCTCGATGGAGAGTTTGATCCTGGCTCAGGACGAACGCTGGCGGCATGCCTAACACATGCAAGTCGAACGGACTCCATGGAGTAGCAATACTCCGGAAGAGTTAGTGGCGAACGGGTGAGTACCACGTGAGTAACCTGCCCCAAACTCTGGGATAACACCGGGAAACCGGTGCTAATACCGGATACCCCCATCGGGTCGCATGGCCTGATGAGGAAAGTTTTTCGGTTTGGGAGGGGCTCGCGGCCTATCAGCTAGTTGGTGGGGTAACGGCCTACCAAGGCATCG
>CAINFA010000115.1 GCA_903847955.1 uncultured Actinomycetes bacterium | reverse complement strand
CTCGCTGTTCATCGAGCTCCAAGACCAGGGCCTGGCCGAGCAGAAGCGCACCAACCCCCAGTTGATCGAGATCGCCAAGAAGATCAACGCACCGCTGCTGGCCACCAACGACAGCCACTACACCCACCGGGAGGACCACGAGGCCCACGACGCCCTGCTGTGCGTCCAGACCGGGGCGTTGCTGTCGGAGACCAACCGGTTCAAGTTCGAGGGGAACGAGCACTACCTCAAGAGCGCCCTCGAGATGCGCCAGGTGTTCGCCGAGGTCCCCGACAGCTGCGACAACACCTTGTGGATTGCCGAGCGAGCCAAGGTCGAACTCGAGCTCGGGAAGCCTTCGCTGCCAGAGTTCCCCGTGCCCGACGAGTTCACCGGCGAGCGCTACGAGGAGCGGGCGGCGAAGTACCTCCGGCACCTGACCTACGAGGGTGCGTACCGTCGCTACGGCGAGGTGCTGCCCGAGGTCGTCACCGAACGAATCGACTACGAGCTCCGGGTCATCTCCGACATGGGCTTCGCCGCCTACTTCTTGGTGGTCTGGGACCTGATCCGCTTCGCCAAGGAGACCAAGATCCGCGTCGGCCCAGGTCGAGGATCTGCCGCCGGGTGCTGCGTGGCGTACTGCCTCAACATCGTCGATCTCGATCCCATCAAGTACGACCTGCTCTTCGAGCGCTTCTTGAACCCAGGCCGCAAGCAGATGCCGGACATCGACATGGACTTCGATGAGCGCTACCGCGGCCAGATGATCAAGTACGCCGCCGAGCGCTACGGCTCAGACCACGTGGCCCAGATCGTCACCTTCTCCACCATCAAGGCTCGAGCTGCCGTCCGGGACTCCGCCCGGGTGCTCGGTTACGGCTACGTCGACGGCGATCGGATCGCCAAGGCCATGCCCCCGCTCATCATGGGTCGTGACACCCCATTGGCGGCCTGCCTCGAGCTCACCCCTGGCTTCGAAGATGGCTACGCCGCTGCGGCGGACCTGCGAGAGATGTACGCCTCTGAGGACACCGCTCGGCGCATCATCGACGTGGCCAAGGGCCTCGAGGGCCTGCGTCGCCAAGACGGCATCCACGCCGCAGCCGTGGTCATCACCAACGAGCCGCTGACCGAGTACGTCCCCATCCAGCGCAAGCCTGAGGCGGGGGCAGATCCTGCCGATGCCCCCATCGTCACCCAGTACGAGATGCACGGGGTCGAGGAGCTGGGTCTGCTGAAGATGGACTTCCTCGGGTTGCGGAACCTCTCGGTGATCGAGCGGGCGCTGGATCTCATCGAGGCCTCGACCGGGCACCGTCCCGACATCGACACGGTGGACCTCGACGACGAGAAGGTCTACGAGATGCTGCGCCGGGGTGACTCGATCGGCGTGTTCCAGCTCGAAGGTCGACCCATGCGGGCCCTCACCCGGTCGCTGGCTCCCACCTGCTTCGACGACGTCGCCGCCCTCATCGCGCTGTACCGCCCGGGTCCCATGGCGGCCAACATGCACAACGACTTCGCCGACTTCAAGAACGGGCGCAAGCAGGTGCAGTACCTCCACCCCGACCTCGAGCCGCTGCTGCGAGACACCCAAGGGCTCATGATCTACCAAGAGTCGATGATGCGGGTGGCCCAGAAGTTTGCGGGGTACTCCTTGGAGGAAGCCGACAACCTCCGCAAGGCGTGTGGCAAGAAGGACCGCGCGCTGCTCGCTGCCCAGCGGGAGAAGTTCATCGCCGGCACCATCGCCACGGGCTACGGCGAGCAGGTGGGTAACCAGCTGTTCGACATCATCGAGCCCTTCGCCGACTACGCCTTCAACAAGAGCCACTCCTTCGGCTACGGCTTCGTGGCCTACCAAACGGCCTGGCTCAAGGCCAACTTCCCGGTCGAGTACATGGCCGCCCTGCTGACCTCGGTCAAAGACGACAAGGACAAGACCGGGATCTACCTCTCAGAGTGCCGGTACCTCGGGATCGACGTCCGAGTTCCCGACGTCAACAAGTCGCTCGGGCACTTCGCCCCCGCACCAGTGGACGAGGCGGACCCCTCGGCCAACCGGGCCATCCTGTTCGGCCTGGCTGCGGTACGCAACGTGGGGGAGTCCTTGGTCGATCGCATCGTGGCCGAGCGAGAGGCTGCCGGCCCATTCAGCTCGGTCTACGACTTCTGCCGCCGGGTCGACCCCATGGTGCTCAACAAGCGCACCATGGAGTCGCTGATCAAAGCCGGGGCCTTCGACTCCCTCGGGCATCCTCGCCAGGGACTCACCCTCGTGATCGACGAGATCATCGAGCGGACCCTGGCTCGGCGTCGAGACCTCGACGTGGGCATCTCCACCCTCTTCGCCGCCATGGCAGCCGACGAGGGCCAGAGCGAAGGCGAGGCGCAGTGGGAGGGGACCGAGATCCCGATCGCTGACCGAGAGTTCGACAAGTCCCAGAAGCTTGCCTTTGAGAAGGAGATGCTCGGCCTGTACGTCTCGGACCACCCCCTCATGGGGCTCGAGGCCGCACTGGCTCGCCACACCGATGCCGCGTTGGCTGAGGTGCGTGACACCGCCACCGAGGCCGGGGCCGGGGGTCCTGAGATCTCGGTGCGCATGGTGGGTGGCGTGGTCACCGAGCTCGATCGTCGCTACACCAAGCGCGGCGACCTCATGGGCCGCTTCGTCCTCGAGGACCTCCAGGCCTCCATGGAGGTCATGGTCTTCCCCAAGGTGATGGCCGAGTACGGCACCTTGCTCGAGAACGACGCCGTGGTGGTCCTCAAGGCTCGCATCGACCTGCGGGACGACCAGCCCAAGTTGATCGCCATGGAGATCAAGCGTCCCGTGCTCGAAGCTCGTGACCGCCAGACCCTCAAGATCGCCCTCCCGCTGTCGAGCCTGTCTGACGCCACCGTCGACAAGCTGCGGGCCATCTTGGTCGAGCACCCCGGCGAGTGCCCGGTCCTGCTCGAGGTGGGGGACAAGACGCTGCGGCTCCCTCCCGAGTTCAACGTCGACTCCCGTCACGTGGTGGGGGAGCTGCGAACCCTGCTCGGCCCCAGCGCCCTCGTGGCCTGAGTCCTCAGAAGCTCCTGCCGTCGAGTGGCGGTCCGGTGACGGCGTAGACTCGACGCATGCCAATTGAGGTCACGACGAAGGACGCGACGGCCCTGAGCGATGCGGAGTTGGCCGAGATGGCCGACCTGTGCGTCGATCGCGAACCGGGCTACGACATCGGATTCCTCTCCAAAGAGCGCGAGTCGTGGGTCCTGGTCTCCATCGCTCGAGAAGGTGCCAAGCTCCGGGGCTACTCGTTCTGCACCCTCGAGCGGATCGGCGGCACGCCGTCGCTCTTGGTCGGGCTGGCGCTCATCGACCGGAACTCCAAGGCCGAGCAGACCCTCAAGGCCATCATGGCTGACCAGTACCGCCGGGCCCTGTTGGCGTTCCCTGACGAAGACGTGCTGCTCGGCACCAGGTTGTCCCGCCTCGAGGGCTTCAGGATCTTCCAGGGCCTCGAGGACATCGTGCCTCGCCCAGGCCACAAGGCCAGCGGTGAGGAGCGAGCGTGGGGGCGGCGTCTGGCCAAGCGCTTCGGCAACGAGAAGGGCCTCGACGACCGCACCTTCATCGTGGAGCCCTCGGGCAAAGAGCCCGTCGGTGGTCTCGACTTCGTGGCCAAGGTCAAGGTGGACGAGGACTACGGCCAGTTCTTCGACGGTATCGACGAGGGCTCCGGGCGTCGCCTGGTGGCCTTCGGCTGGGCCATGGCCGAGGTCTTGGCCAAGGGCAAGATCGGCAAGTAAGCCTCAGCCCCGCGGGAGGACCGCGGTGACCACCTTGTAGCAGTGCCCCTCTCGGGGTCGGCTCAACGAGGTCAGCAGGTAGTGCGGCCGAAATCCGAGTGCGGTGGCGAGATCCTTGCCGCTCAACCGTTCCCTGCGGGCTGCGTCGAGCGCCCTGCGGCCTACCCGTCCCTCCATGGGGAGCCAGACGTCGTCAGGTCCCCAGCCGAACCGGACCCAGGTGGAGTCATCCTCGTGGCGACGGAGCAGCTGGGGTCCCCGGCTCGGCGTGATGAGCGCCACCGAGGGGTTGGTGCCCTTGAAGGTCCAGTAGGGGGCTGAGGGTCCTCGGAACCCGAACAGGGGCCCGTCCTGGGGGGCTTGGAGGCGCTGGAGGATGGGCCGAACCTTGCGACCTCGCAGGGTGCCGACCTGGCGGGGGAGCCCATCGGTGGTGACGGCCTCAGGCTGGGCCAGGTCGTCGCGCTCGGGGTGCTTGGCGACTGTGGCCTCGACGATGTCGAAGGCCTCGAGGTCGGGTTCGTGCTCGCCGGGCCAGGCGATGCGCATCCGGAACATGGCACCGGTGGTGAGCTCCACCGCGGTCGTGTCCTCCCTCGTGCAGGCCAGCACGAGCGCGGTCAGGGTCTCTCCACCTGAGACGGTCAGCCGCGTCTGGCCCGGGCGTGGGCCCGTGGGCTCCTGGGCCACGTGCGATGGGGCGGTGGTCACCGGGTCATTCTGCCCGAGGAGCTCATAGGGCGGCCAACTGGTCGAGCTGGGCTCCGAGCGTCGATGGGTCAGCCGTCGCCAGCTGGCAGGTCTGCCCCTGGCAGAGGTAGGCGTGGCCTGCAGTTCGTCCCTCGAACAGCGAGGTAGGGGTGGGATCTCCGGTGACGAGCACGGTGCCGGGGAGGTAGCGCTGGTGGACCACCTCGACCAGCTCAGGGGTCGTGCCGGGGATGACGACCTCTGCGCCCAAAGCGTGGCACAGGTAGGCGAGGGTGAGGTCGCCAATCGCGGTGGGGTGCCCTTCGAGCAAGGGGGCGCTGCGGGCGAAGAGCCGCTCGGCCACCGCGGTGTACCGGGGTCGATCAGCGAGTCGTCCGAGTCGGGAGAACATCGACGCCGCGGTTGAGCCTGCTGCTGGCACCGCCCCGTCGAAGACCTCCTTCGGGCGAGCGAGCAAGGCCTCGGCATCGTGCCCGGTGGTGAACAGCCCGCCGGGATCGGCGGGGTTGATGACCCCAGCGGTGACCTCTCCGTCCCAGAACCCCACCAAGAGCGCGTCGGCCACCTCGCAGGCTTGGCCCAGCCAGGCGTGGCCTCCGGTGGCCTCGTAGAGCCGGGCGCAGGCCTCGGCCAGCCAGGCGTAGTCGCTGGCGGTGGCCAGCTCAGAGGTGCGTCCATCGGCGTAGCTACGCAGCAGGCGACCATCTCCTCGCGTCAGCACCTCGAGGCAGGTCTCGACCACCCCGGCAGCAGCAGCGACGTAGCGGGGCTCACCGAGGACGGCCCCCGCTTCGGCCAAGGCGGCGGCCACCATGGCGTTCCACTCGAGGAGCACCTTGGTGTCGACGGCGGGCTGGACCCGGCGGCGTCGGGCGGCGGCCAAGGCGGCCCGAGCAGCCTCGAGGTCCTCGTCACGGCCCAACGGGGCGCCGAGGTCGAGGTAGGGAACGTAGGCGCCTTCGAAGGTGGGCACACCATCGAGGTGGTAGCGGAGGGTAGTGCGCTCGGTGAGGTGTCCCAGGCCCGCAGCCTCCAAGGCGGTGCGCACCGTGGTCGGGGTGAAGGTGGCGAAGGCACCTTCGATGCCCTCGGCGTCAGCATCGACGCTGGCGAACAGCGCCCCATGCTCACCCCGCAGCTCATCGAGCACCCAGTCGAGCGTCTCACGGACCACCTGGGCGTACTCGGGGTTCTTCGTCAGCTGGAAGGCGTGGAGGTAGCTGCGCACGAGCAGCGCTTGGTCGGTGGCCATCTTCTCGAAGTGGGGGACCAGCCACTGCTCGTCGGTGGAGTAGCGGGCGAAGCCGCCGAGCAGGTGGTCGTAGATCCCGCCACGGGCCATGGCATCCAAGGTGGTGGTGGCCAAGGTGCGCGCACCGGCATCGATGCCGGTGTGCGCTGCGAGGAGGGCAAGCTCGATCAAGGCTGGACGGGGGAACTTGGGTGCTGGAGAGAAGCCACCGTAGGTGGGGTCGAACCGCTCTGCGAGCTCGGCGACCGCCTGGGTCAGCACGTCGCGGGGTGCGGGGAGCCCGGCGTGCGGACGAAGCGCCAGCTCGTCGGCGAAGCCGGCCTCTCGCTGCACCGCGGTGGTGAACTCCTGGGCTCGGGCTTCGACCTCGTCTCGAGCGTCGTGCCAGGCGGTGGCCATGGCGTTGAGCACCCGGGTGAACCCTGGGGTGCCGTAGCGGTCCGTGGGCGGGAAGTAGGTGCCGCAGTAGAACGGGCGGCCGTCCGGGGTGGCGAACACCGTCATGGGCCAACCACCGTGGCCGGTCTGTGCCTGGGTGGCAGCCATGTAGATGGCGTCGAGGTCCGGGCGCTCTTCCCGGTCGACCTTGATCGAGACGAAGTGCTCGTTCATCACAGCAGCCACCGCCTCGTCGTCGAAGCTCTCGTGAGCCATCACGTGGCACCAGTGGCACGAGGCGTAGCCGATGGAGATCAGGAGGGGTCGCTCGAGGCGCTTGGCCACCTCGAGCGCTTCGGGGCCCCAGGGGTACCACTCCACCGGCTGGTGGGCATGTTGGAGGAGGTAGGGCGAGGTCGCACCCGCGAGGCGATTGGTCGGCACTCGGTCAGCGTAGCGACGCCGCCCCAGCCATCCTCACCGGCGCAGCTGGGTGCTGCTGGTCCATCGTGCCGATGGTGCCCACCGCTGGCTAGGTTGAGCCCATGGAGCTCCGACTCGACGACACGACCGCATTGATCACTGGGGGATCCCGAGGCATCGGCCTGCAGATCGCCCACCGCCTCTGTGCGGCCGGCGCCAACGTGGTGCTGAGCTCGCGCCGAGCCGATGGGCTGGCTGCTGCCGCGGCCACCTTGGAGGGACTCGGGGGAGGGGTCTCCACGGTGGTGGCGCACGTCGGTGACCCGGCAGCCGCCGAGGAGGCGGTGGCGGCCACGGTTGCTCGCTTCGGCAGCATCAACCTGCTCGTCAACAACGCCGGGACCAACCCCTACTTCGGGCCCATGATCGAGATCGACCCTTCGGCGATGCGCAAGACCTACGAGGTCAACCAGGCCTCGATTCTGACCTTCTCCCAAGCAGCCTGGCGTCAAGGCATGCAGCGCCACGGGGGGGCGATCTTGAACATCGCCTCGATCGGAGGACTCGGGCCTGAGCCAGGGATCGGTTGGTACAACGTGACCAAAGCAGCAGTGATCCACACGACCCGTCAACTCGCCTACGAACTCGCGCCCTCAGTTCGGGTGAACGCCATCGCGCCGGGCCTCGTCAAGACCGAGTTGGCCCGAGGACTGTGGGAGGGGCGGGAGGACGCCCTCGGTCACGCCATTCCCTTGGGTCGCCTCGGCGAGGTCGACGACATCGCCACTGCCGCCTTGTTCCTCTTGAGTCCAGCGGCGTCGTGGATCACCGGCCAGACCCTGGTGGTCGACGGTGGCACGACCAACCAGCCCACCGGTGGCGTCAGCTGACGAGCCAACGAAACATTGCTCATGTCGCGCCGTTCCCTTGACCTTTGGAGCGAATGCCGATAAGCCTATATACGACAGAGATTACCGGTGAGTAAGGACTGAGGTTGCCATGCCTGCTGGACGGAGTTCGATGGCCCGCAGCGTTTCGTTCTCGACTCCAGGAGCCCGTTGGGCTGCGGTACTGGCGGTGGCGGTGCTCTCCACCACGCTGTGCAGCCCAGACGCCATGGCGACCGTGACGGCTGCGACGTGGAAGCCGGCGGTGCAGGTCGATCCGCCAACGGGAGGGCTGAACGCCGTGTCGTGCCCCACGTCGACCTTCTGCATGGCGGTGAGCGATACCGGCGCCAGCTTCACCTCTGCGGGCGGATCAGCGTTCGGCGCCGCGGTCCCGTTTCCCCTCAACGATCCCAGCAGCGAGGTGGCGGTGAGTTGCGCCACGTCCAGCGCCTGCGTGGCGGTGGGCAGCGACGGCAAGGCCACCCGTTTCACCGGAGCGTCGTGGACCGCCCCCGTTACGCTCGATCAGAGTTGGCAGCCGCTCGTGGCGGTGAGTTGCCCATCGGCCAGCTTCTGCCAAGCCGTTGATGTAATCGGTAACGTGTTCACCTTGACCAACGCCACCTGGGTAGCGACGGCCCAGCTCTCCATGAAGGGTTCCTACGTGGTCGGCCTTAGCTGCGCCACCACCAACTTCTGCGTGGCTGTCACGGCCAGTGGGTACGCCGTGAGCTTCAATGGCTCGAGTTGGAGCGCTGTGGCCTACGCCGACGACGGTCCCGGGGGGCCTGCAGGCATCAGCTGTCCGGTGGTCCACGGCTGCGTGACGATCGACCGTTTTGGTGAGGCGTCGACCCTGTCTGGTGGTGGTTGGGACGAGGAGCCAGCGAATCGCACCCAAGACGTCCAGTCCATCTCGTGCACCTCGACCACGCGCTGCGTCGCAGTCGACGTCAATGGGAGGGCGGAGTGGCTCAGCCCAGGTGGCTGGTCGGCGCCGACGGTGGTGGATCCCTTCGCAGCGGGGGGCGTCCTCGCGTCAGTTTCATGTGCAACAGCTGCGAGTTGCGTGGCCATCGACCAAGAGGGCTACGCCGTGACGCTCACCCCGAGCGGTGCTGGAGCACCATTCCTCGTCGCCCCCCAGAGCGGTGGCCTCGACGCCATCAGCTGTTTGAGCGCAACCTCTTGCATCGCCCTCGATCAGCGGGGTGCGGTCAGCACGCTCAACGGCACGAAGTGGACCGCCCCGGTCCGTGTGAACCCCTTGCCTGGGGGGCTGAGTCCGTCGACCGCGCTGAGCTGTGCCAGCTCGACCAGCTGCCTCGAGGTCGACTCAGCCGGCAAGGCCGTGGCACTGTCGGGATCGAAGTGGTCGGCGCAGATGACCTTCGACCACAACCTCAGCCTGGCCAATGAGACCCAAGTGTCGGTGAGTTGCCCGACGTCGAACTTCTGCATGGTGGTTGATGGGTTGGGCGATGCCACCGCCTACAACGGTGTCGGTCTTGGCACGCAGACTCAGGTCGATCGCGGGGGTACGGGGCTCTCTGGTGTCAGTTGCACCTCGCCAACCTTCTGCGTGGCAGCAGACCCCGACGGCGAGGTGACGACCTACAACGGCAAGGCGTGGGGCCCGATGCTCATGGTGGACCACAAGAGCGCTGGTGCCTCGGTCCTCGTGAGCTGCTGGGCCGTCAGTGCTTGCCTCGTCCTCAATGCCGACGGCACACTCGTGCCCCTCGGATCCAAGGGCTGGGGTGCGTCGAGCACGTCATCGGTGATGGGGGCGAGTGTCCTCGATTGCACCTCTGGCACCGCCTGCATCGCCGTCGGCCCCTCGATCACCGCCGTGTTGGCCGGTGGATCCTGGAAGCTGTACGCGCCGCTCGCTGCGAGTTCCAACGTCGCTGCCTCGTGCCCATCGTCCACGCTCTGCGTGGTGACCACGGGATCGAGCGTCCGTCAGTTGATGATCTGAGGTCGGCCCCGGCCCGAGGTCAATCGAGCAGCCGGCGGGCAACCTTGCCTGAGGCAGTCATGGGTAACTCCTCGAGCAGCACGAGCTCTTTGGGGAACGCCCACGGTTCGAGTACCTCGGCAACCGCCTTGAGGGCAGCCAAGTTCGGTGGGTCGATCGGGTCGGCCGGCACCACGTAGGCGACCACTCGCTCGCCCCACGTGGGGTCTGGGCGCTTCCAGACCGCCACCGCCTTGACCCCAGGGTGGCGCCGAAGAGCCGCCTCGACGCGAACGGGATGGACCTTCTCGCCGCCGGTGTTGATGACCTCGGTGCGCCGACCATGCACCTCGAGGTGTCCGTCGGGCGAGATGGCGCCGAGGTCCCCGGTGGGGAGCCATCCCGGGGTGCCGTCTGGGCCGGTGACCCGTGGATCATGGCCATCGTCGAAGCACCGCAGCAGCATGGGCCCCTTGAGGTAGAGCTCCCCGTCATCGTCGGTGCCAAGCTGCACCCCTGGGAGCGCTCGGCCGCCGTAGACCACACCCGAGGCGGTCTCGGTCATCCCGTAGGTGCTGATGACGTTGGCGGGGAGCGCGTGCAGCGGGGCCGCACCACCGAGCAAGATGGCCTCGAAGCGGCTCGGATCGCACCGCTCGAGTTGGGTGGGGACGAGTGCGGTGTGCGTGGCGCCGGCGGCGAGCGCGGCATCGAGACCGGTGTCGAGGTCGCCCGGTCGGGCCACCGATAACGGGATGGAGCACAGCACCGATCGCAAGATGACGGCCAAGCCGCCGATGTGCGACGGTGGCAGGCACGCCAGCCAGCGGTGTCGAGAGGGATCCATCCCGAGTGCACCGGTGGTGGCCCAGACCGAGGCCTCGAGCCCGGCCAGGGTATGGATGGCGACCTTGGGCTCGCCCGAGGAGCCTGAGGTGGCCATGAACAGCGCATCACCATCTTGGACCTGCTGACCCGGGCCGACCTCGTGCTCGCCATCGGCGTCGAGGACCACCGCTGGTTGGTAGCGCTCCAACTGGGCCCTCTTGAGGGTGGGGCTGAGGCGGCGGTCGAGGACGCAGATGGCGTCGCCTCGAGCGAGCACGCCCTCGAGAGCTCGGGCGAAGCGGTCGTCGAGGTCGAGGTCGAGGGCTACGAGGCGAGGCATCGACCGGTAGCGTAGAGGGATGGACGGAACCCCTTCCCAGACCGTGATCACCGGCGCTCCGCACGACCCGGTGGACGACTTCAGATCCCTGCCGCTGCCGGCGTGGGAGGCCCGGGGGAGCTACACCGACATCCGCTACGAGGTGGCCGATGGCATCGCCAAGATCACCATCTGCCGGCCTGAGCGCCGCAATGCCTTCCGGCCCCAGACGCTGTTCGAACTGACCGACGCCTTCACGAGGGCCCGAGATGACCTCGAGGTTGGTGTCATCGTCTTCACCGGCCAAGGTCCCGACGCCTTCTGCTCGGGCGGTGACCAGAAGATCCGCGGCGATGACGGCTACATCGGCGATGACGAGGTGGCCAGCCACGGCGTGGGACGGCTCAACGTCTTGGACCTCCAGGTGCTCATCCGGCGGATCCCCAAGCCGGTGGTGGCCATGATCGCGGGCTACGCCATCGGCGGTGGCCACATCTTGCACCTGGTCTGCGACCTGTCCATCGCCGCCGACAACGCTCGCTTCGGCCAGACCGGCCCCAAGGTCGGCAGCTTCGATGGCGGCTACGGCTCCTCGCTCTTGGCTCGAGCCATCGGCGTCAAGCGAGCCAAGGAGGTCTGGTTCCTCTGTCGGCAGTACGACGCCAACCAGGCGCTCGAGTGGGGCCTCGTCAACACCGTGGTGCCCCTGGCTGAGCTCGAGGCCGAGACGGTGGCCTGGTGCCGCCAGATGCTGACGCTCTCCCCCTTGGCGCTGCGCATGCTCAAGGCAGGCTTCAACGCAGCCGAGGATGGCTTGGCCGGCGTCCAGCAATTGGCGGGCGATGCCACCATGCTCTTCTACATGACCGAGGAGGGCCAAGAGGGTCGCAACGCCTTCGTGGAGCACCGCAAGCCCGACTTCTCGAAGTTCCCCAAGCGTCCGTGACCCCCGGGGCACCCGAGGCACCAGCGGTGCCCGGCAAGGTCGAGCGCTGGTACCTCGGGGCTCGCCCGAAGACCCTTCCAGCGGCCGTCGTGCCCGTCGTGGTGGGCATGGCACTGGCGATGACGATCGGCCACCGGCGATCGGCATTCTACGGTTGGGTCGGCTACGCCCCGCTCTCAGGCAAGCCCGTCCTCCACCTCCCTCCCACCACCACGCTGTGGATCCACTGGCCCAATTGGCTCCAGCGAGAGCTCCTCCAGATCAACTGGGTCAACCTGGCCCTCACCGCACTGCTGGCGCTGGCGCTGCAGGTCGGGGTCAACTACGCCAACGACTACTCCGATGGCATCAAGGGCACCGACGAGGTTCGAGTTGGACCCCTCCGGCTGGTCGGATCCGGGCTCGTGCCCGCCCGCACCGTCAAGCTGGCGGCCTTCGGCGCCTTCGGCGTGGCGGGGCTGTGCGGGCTGTACTTGGCCAGCCAGACCAGCTGGTGGCTGGTGCTCGTGGGAGCGATCGCCATCCTGTCGGCCTGGGGCTACACCGGCGGCCCGAAGCCCTACGGCTACCTCGGCTTGGGTGAGCTCTTCGTCTTCCTCTTCTTCGGCCTCGTGGCCACCGTCGGCACCGTCTACATCCAGCTGGGCTGGATTCCTTGGCAGGCTTGGATCGCCGCCGTTCCGGTGGGGCTCTTGGCCTGTGCCTTGCTCGAGGGCAACAACTTGCGGGACGTCACCGGCGACACCGCAGCTGGGAAGAAGACCCTGGCCGTCCGGCTCGGACGGGCCCGAGCCAGCTGGCTCTACCTCGGCGCCATCATTGGCGTGGTGCTCGGCATCATCGCCACGGCGGTCGCCTTCGGTACCTCAGAGGTCCAACCCGGCTTCGCCGCCTACGCCCATCACTCGGGCTTGGAGATACCTCGTCGGAACCTCCACCTCCTCGAGTTCCTTCAGTCCTTCTTCAACGTGCACTACGGCTGGCGGGCCTGCTGGGTGCTGCTCGGCCTCCTCGGCCTCATTGGACTGCTCAAGATCATCAAGCTGGTCCGCTCGCCAGCCGAGGGTCGCGCCCTGCTGCCGGTGCTCGGTGCGACGGGCAAGGCTCAACTCCGCACGGGGCTGCTGTTCGCCCTGGGGCTGATCTTGATGCACTGCCCACTGTTCTTCGACGGCTGGACGCTCACCTACCCCAGGCTCTGACTGAAGCTTTGGATCACGGTCGCCATGGCCTCGGGGTTCTCGAGGTGGGTGGCGTGGCCGAGGCCCTCGAGCACCACGAGCCCACCGCTCGGGATGGCCTCAGCCAGGCGCGCACCGAGGGCGGTGAACTTCTCGTCCCTGCTGCCAGCGACGAGCAGCGTTGGCATGCTCAGCTCGCCGAGGCGGTCCCACAGCGGTGCTTGGGTGCCGGTGCCGCACTGCTCGAGACTGCTGGCCAGTCCAGCGGCGGTGTTGGTGCACCGCTCGTCGAGGAACTGCACGGCAGCTGGGAGGTGGGCGAAGAGTGGGCCGGTGAGCCAGCGCTCGAGGAAGCCCCGCACGTCGCCAGAGCGTCGGAGGTCTGCGGCCATGGCCTCGTCAGCGCGACGCCGTTCGGCTCGCGCCTCGTCGTCGTCGATGCCGGCGGTGGCGCCGATGAGTACGAGGCCGGAGATGCGCTCGGGGTGGGCGAGTGCCAGGTGGAGCGCCACCCGAGCACCCATGGAGTAGCCCACCACGAGGGCTAGCTCGGTGCCCATGGCGTGGGCCACGAGGTCGCTCGAGCCCCACAGGTCAGCCTCGATCGCACTCGAGCGCCCATGGCCTGGCAGGTCGAGGGCGAGGACTTCGTAGTGTGGGGTGAGCAGGTCGGCGAAGGAACCCCAGGTTCGGGCCGTGTTGGTGAAACCATGGAGCAGCACGAGGCGCGGGCCAGCGCCGGTCGTCGTGCTCGAGAGTGCGGGAGGCATCGTCGTGAGCGTAGTGAGCGAGGCGGTGCTGCAGGCGACCTTCTGTGCTGCGATGGTCGATGAGTGGATCCTGCAGGGCGTCACCGATGCCGTGGTGTGCCCCGGCAGTCGATCGACCCCGCTGGCACTGGCGTTGGCCGCCAGCGGTGAGCTCGATCTGCACGTGCGGATCGACGAGCGTGGGGCGGGATTCTTCGCCCTCGGGTTGGCTCGAGCCACGGGTCGACCGGTCGTGGTGCTCGTGACCAGCGGCACCGCAGCAGCGGAGCTGCACGCGGCGGTGGCCGAGGCGGACCTGTCGGCGGTCCCGCTGCTCATCGTTACCGCCGATCGACCCCCTGAGCTGCAGGGCGTGGGGGCGGCGCAGACCATCTCCCAGCGCAACCTCTTCGGCCCCATGGTCCGCAGCTTCTTCGATCCCGGCGTGCCCTCGAGCCACGCCGAGGGGCAGTGGCGCCAGTTGGCAGCCAGGACGGTCACCGCCGCCATGGGTGGCGCAGGTGCGGACCCGGGACCCATCCAGCTCAACGTGATGTTCCGTGAACCGCTCGTGGCCGAGCCCTTGGAGCTCGAGCACCGCATCGAGCCGACGCGCTTCGACGCCTCGGTGCATGGAGGTCGAGCCTCCCGCTTCTTCGGTGAGGCGCTGGCGCTCGAGGTGCCGACCCTCGTGGTCGCAGGCGCCGGGGCTCCGCTGGGCCTGGCACCGCTGTGCCGAGCCCGGGGGTGGGTCCTCATGGCCGACCCCCGGTCCTCGTTGCGTCCTGATGCAGTGGTCACCAAGGCCGATGCCATCCTGCGGGTGCCAGGAGCGGTGCGAGCGCTCGCTCCCGAGCGCATCGTCGTGGCGGGGGAGCCTTGGGCCTCCAAGGTGCTCGCCACTGCGCTCCAAGGCTGGGCCAGTGACGGCGCCGAGGTGCTCCAGCTCACCACGTCGCTGCGAACCCAAGACCCCTCGGGCATCGTGGCCCTGCGGCTCATCGGCACCGACGACCAGCTGGACGCGGCGCTGGAGGCAGAGCTCGACCAGCTCCGCCCTCCCCTCCTCGACCTCGCCTACCTCGAGGCGTGGCAGGGGGCAGAGGCTGCGGCCGAGGCAGCGATCGCCGAGATCCTCTCTGGGGAGCTGTCTGAGCCTGGCATCGCCCGCTTGCTGAGCGCCTCGGAGGTGCTCGGTTCGGTGGTGGCCTCCTCGTCGATGCCGGTGCGCGACCTCGAGTGGTACGCGGTGGCGGACTGCGTGGAGGTGGTGGCCAACCGAGGCGCCAATGGGATCGACGGCGTCACCTCCACCGCCCTCGGCCACGCCATCGGCACCGATGCACCAACGGCGCTGTTGATCGGCGACGTGGCCTTCGCCCACGACCTCTCGGCCTTGGTCGATGGGCTCGGCGCCCACGCCACCGACCGCTGCCTGCTCATCGTGGTGGTGGACAACGGCGGGGGAGGGATCTTCTCCTTCCTGCCCCAAGCCACCTCGGTGGAGGAGTCAACCTTCGAGCAGCTGTTCGGCACGCCACGCCACCTCGACGTGGTGCACCTGGCCCAGGCCTGCGGGCATCAGGCGGTGGGCATCACCTCCCTCGAGCAGCTCGAGGGCGAGCTCCGGGTGCGCAGCGGCGAGCCGGGGCTCCACGTCTTGCACCTGGTGGTGCCGACCCGGGTTTCCAACGTCGAGCTGCACCGTCGGCTCGAGGTGGCCGTCACCGACGCGGTGGAGCCGCTGCTCAGCTGAGCGCTGCGGTGGGCACGAAGTTCCCGTGGAAGCCGTGGGGGATGCGCACCGGCAGCTCGACGGTGGCCCACGGCACCTCCCGCATGGAGTGGGCGTCGTAGATCACGAGGTCGGACTGGTGGCGAGCCTTGTCGTAGACCACGGTCAGGAGGTAGCCCTCCTCATCGGTCCGACCATCCTCGGCCCGGACGAACACCGCCTCGGAGCACTCTCGACCCTCGGGGAGGTCAATGCGCACCGACTCGTCGCGCTGGTGGTCGAACTTGACGAGGCCGCTGAAGCGGTCGAGCCCATCGCGACGGGCACTGCGCACCGCGTAGGTGAAGCGGTGCTGCCCTTGGGCCATGGCGTCGTCGATGCGCGGGAATTCAACCGTCAGGTCGTCGAGGGTGCGGCGCTGGACTCGGGGGTTGCCGGGGCTCATGCGCCATCGCTCCATGCGAGCCAAGTCGGTCCCGAGCAAGCCACCCACCCCGCGGTCGAAGGTCCGCTCGTAGCAGCAGACGTCCATGACGAAGTCCTCGCCATCGTCGAAGGCATTGGCGACGTGGAAGACGTAGCAGGGCTCGAGGGCGTACCAGGTGATCTCCGACCCTGGCCGTCCCCGGTGCAAGATGCCCACCTTGGCCCCCCGCTCGGTGTCGAAGCGGAACGGGAAGGTTCCGCCCATGGTTGGGTCGAGCACGATGGGGAGGTCCATGAACCCGACCCGGGTGGCGCTGACGGCCACGTCGTGGACCATCACACAGCGGTCGAGGGCGATGTCGGTGGAGTGCAGCAGGTTCCCCGCCGGATCCATCTCGTGGTAGCGGAGGTACGGCGGCCCAAAGGGGTCGTAGCCGAAGAAGGTGATGGTGCCGGTGGCCGGGTCGACCTTGGGGTGGGCGGTCATCGGCGAGGCCAAGGCGCCGTCGAAGTCCTCGACGCAGATGGTGTCCAAGGCGGCATCGAGCCGGTGGGGGAGGCCGGACTCCACCAAGGCCAGTAGGCGCTTGGCCATGAACACGATGTTGGTGTTGGCACCCCCATCGATGGCTTCCTTGGGCCCCTTGGGTTGGGGCGTGCCGAGCTCTCGGGAGAGGTGGCGCGTGCGCACGAGGCGGTTGCGGTACTGCCGGAGCTCGCCGTCTCGCAAGTAGAGGCCATGGACCATGCCATCGCCGGTGAACCAGTGGTAGGTGGCGGGATCATCCACCACCGCCGGGTTCGGGCCGTTGCGGAGCAGCATGCCATCGAGGTCGGGAGGGATCACTCCGGTGACGGTGAAGCCACCGTGGCGGACCTGCTCTTCGGTGACCGGGGCGAAGTTCTCGAGGAGGTAGGGGTTGGTGCCCGGGGCAGGTGCCGCGAAGCTGAGCGGCGGAGTGGGGTTGGCCATGGCGTGACCCTAGCCCTGAGCCGAGGGCGGCTGGGGTGGCGACCTACGATGGAGCGATGGAGCGCCTCAGCGATGACCTGGCAGCCCGCGGCCTGATCCACCAGAGCACTGACCCTGACCTCGCCGCCACCTTGGACGGCGGTGGGGTGACCTTCTACATCGGCTTCGACCCGACCGCAGACAGCCTGCACCTGGGCAACCTGCTCCAGTTGTGCACCATGCGCCGTCTGCAGCTGGCCGGCCACCGGCCCATCGCCTTGGCCGGGGGCGGCACGGGGATGATCGGCGACCCTGGTGGGCGGAGCGAGGAGCGGAACCTCCTCGACGACGCCCAGCTCGCTGTCAACTTGGAAGGCATCAAGGCCCAGCTCGGTCGCTTCTTGGACTTCACCGACGCCGCTGGCCCCACCCAGGCGCTCCTCCTCGACAACGGGGCCTGGCTGCGGTCGCTGTCGATGATCGAGTTCTTGCGGGACACCGGCAAGCACTTCACCGTCAACGAGATGGTGGCCAAGGACTCGGTGCGATCGCGCTTCGAGCGACCTGACCAGGGCATCAGCTACACCGAGTTCAACTACATGCTGCTCCAGGCCTACGACTTCTTGCAGCTGCACCTCGAGCACGGTTGCGCGCTCCAGCTCGGTGGCTCGGATCAGTGGGGCAACATCACCATGGGTACCTCACTGGTGCGCAAGGTCACCGGCAACATCGTCCACGCCATGACGCTCCCGCTCGTGCTCAAGGCCGATGGCACCAAGTTCGGCAAGTCCGTCGGCGGTGCGGTGTGGCTCGATCGCACGAAAACCAGCCCCTACGAGCTCTACCAGTTCCTCATCAACGTCGAGGACGAGATGGTGGGGACCTACCTCCGCTACTTCTCCTTCCGCCAGGTAGCCGAGATCGAGGCGCTCGAAGCCGCCCAGCTCGAGGACCCCGGTGCCAGGGTGGCGCACAAGGCCTTGGCGGCTGAGGTGGTCCAGCTCGTGCACGGCGCCGACGATGCTGCGCGGGCCGAGGCGGCCAGCCAGGCGTTGTTCGCCGGCAGCCTGGCCTCCCTCGATGGCACGAGCCTGGCCCAGGTGTCGAGCGAGGTGGGGACCACGTCGATCGCTCGAGCCGAGCTGGAGGCTGGCCTCGCCCTCCTCGAGGTGCTGGCGAGCACGGGGCTCGTGGCCTCAAAGGGTGAGGCCCGTCGAGCGGTCGACCAAGGAGGGGTCTCGGTGAACGACGTCAAGGTGACCTCGATCGACGCCACCATCACCGAAGGCGACCTCATCGACGAGCGATTCGTGGTGCTGCGCAAGGGCAAGCGGCAGTACCACCTGCTCGAGGTGCGATGAGCAGACGGCTAGCCGTGCTGCTGCCGCTGCTGGCCGGGCTCTGCTGCAGCGCCTGCAGCGGTCAAGATCAGCTCGGCTCCACCCAGCAGAAGCTGTCGAGTTGGGTGACCTCGAGCGGCTTTGGCCCAGGGGTTGGCCAGCTCCAAGTCGATGCTGCTCACGTGAGCACCGCTGTGGCTGAGCGGGCGAACCGGCAGGTCATCCAGACGGTCTGCGCGATTCTGCTCACCGACGCTGAGAGCGCGAACTCCAACCTGCCCAGTCCCGACGGGCAGCTCACCGCGCTGGCGGCCGCCGGCTACAACGCACTCGGAGCTGGGGCGAACCACTGCTACGCCTCGGGAGGCACCAACGTCACCCTGCTGGCACAGTCCGCCACCGAGCGAGCCCAAGGGCTCATCGACCTGGCCAAGGCCACCGACCGAGCCGAGCAGGTGCTCGGCCAGCCGGTCTCCACCACCACGACGACGGAGGCACCCAGTGCAGGATGAGCAGGATCGCTTGACCCGGCGGGTGCTGTGGAGCTTGCCGAGCGGGCTCTACCTCATCGGCACCTGCGCACAGGACCGGGTCAACCTCATGACCGCGAACTGGGTGAGCCAGGTGGCCACCACGCCGAGGATCCTGGCGGCGTCGCTCGAGGTGGCCTCGGTGACCCTGGGGTTGGCCCGGGCTGGCGGGGGGTTCTCCGTCTCGATCCTGGCCAAGGAGGATCGAGCGGTGATTCGGCGCTTCGTCAAACCCTCAACGGGCCTCGACGCCGATGGGGAGGGCGGTTCGACCATGGCTGGCGAAGAGGTGCGCCTTGGGACTGCCGGACGCCCGCACTTAGCTCGAGCAGTAGGGGTGCTCGAGGTCGACCTCGTCGCCGAGACCGCCTTCGACTCCCACGTGGTGCTCTTCGGGGAGGTCGCCGATGCCCTCGAGCTCCGCCCGGGCACACCGGTGCTCGAGATGGGCGACACCCGAATGAACTACGGCGGCTGATCCAACTGGTGGGCCAGCCGGGAGTGGCTCAGGCGCTCGGTGGGCGAAGGTCGATGGTCAGGGTCAAGATGCCGTCGACCAGCGAGGCCGTCGCATCTCCCACCATGGCGTAGTCCATGAAGTCCTGCTGGGCCTGGGCCTTGAACCGGGCCCGCTCAGGTCCCTCGACGGGGGGTAGGCCGCGGCTCTTGACCGCCTCAGCTCGGGCTCGGAAGCGCTCGATCATCGCCTCAGGGTCGAAGCTCGCCATGTTCCTCCTCAGGTTGGTGCCAGATCAGGCTCCGAAGCGGCGGCGCCGTGAGCCTGGGTGCCGATAGACTAGGTGGACTGAGTTGCAGGTGGGCGGGGGAGCCCAACTGCGAGGTCCTCCAGCGAATCCCCGAGGTTTGAGGTGCCACCGGCCCTCCACGCTGGTGGATCGATGCGGACACGTAGAGGAGTCGCCATGAAGAAGGGCCGCCATCGTCGCTTCGAAGAGGCGCGCAGCTTGAAGCGGGCTCCTGGGGTTGGCTCACGCTCGTGCGTGGAGTGCGGCGCTGAGCCCGAGGACATCCACGCCTCGTGGTGCTTGGCCGAAGAGGACAGCTACGACCGCATCTTGGGTTCGCCGCTGTCGGTCTCGAGCGACGAGCGCGACCCGCTGTACGACGAGTAGGTCGTCGACGCTGCCCTAAGCCTTGGGGCGCTTCTTGGCCCGCAGGGTTGGGTGCGCCACGGCCACCTTGGTAGTGACCTTGTCATCGAGGTAGGCGGCGAGTTGGGCGTAGGTGGTGGCGCCGACCATGGCGACCAGTTCGTCACGCATGGTGCGGTAGACCGGCCCGTGCCCGACGAAGGCACGGGCGTCTTCGGTGCACCACCAGTGGAACTCCTCGCCGCCAGGTCCCCAGTGCTTGCGGTCCCACTCGGTGATGGTGGTGGTCACGTAGCCCTCGGCGTCGACGGCTTCCTCGCGTCGCAGCGGGAGCTGCCAGCAGACCTCGGGCTTGAGGTCGATGTAGCTCGTGCCCCGCTCCATGGCCACTTGGTGCAAGGCGCAGCCCGGACCCTTGGCGAAGCCCTTTCGGTTCAAGAAGATGCAGGCACTATCGACCAGCTTGGTGGTGACCTCACCATCTTTGGAGGTCTTGGTGATCCCTCCCTTGGCCTTGTTGATGAACTGCCACTGGGTGGCGTCGAGGGTGGCTGCGGCAGCCTCCACCCGAGCGACATCCTCATCGTCGATGAAGTGAGCGCCGTAGCTGCAGCACCCTTGCACCAAATCCTCGGCAGGGCCCGTCAGGACCCCTTGGCAGCCCTGTCCGAAGATGCAGGTCCAGGGGCTGAGCAGGAAGGTCACGTCGAAGACCCATCGGCGCTGCTCGTGTGCGTCCTCGAAGCTGATCCACTCGTGGAGGTCTCGCGGAGTCTTGGCCATGGCGGCGACCATAGCGGTCCCGACGAGCGCCGTGGCCCGTAGACTGAGGCCATGGCGATCTCCCTCGACAACGACCAGACCACGACCGGCACCCCCGTGGTGACCGTCACCGATGAGGCACGCGGCATCGTCACCGACGCCATGGCCCAAGAGGCCAACCCCGAGGGTCTGGCGTTGTGGATCGAGGTGCGGGCCGTCCAAGCTGGCGCCTTCGTCTACGACCTCTACTTCCAAGCGGTGAGCGATGCCCAAGAGGTTGACGCCGTCGCCACCGTCAATGGGCTGACCACCGTGGTCCCTGAGCGCAGCGTGGACCGGCTCCGTGGTGCGACCCTCGAGTGGTCGACGGAGGGTTCTGGTGGGCTCGTGCTCATCAACCCCAACAAGCCAGCTACCCCTGACCTGTCCGCCGGCATCCCCGGCGAGATCTTGTCCCAGGGCCTCGACGGCCCCCTCGGTCGCCGCATCACGGCGCTGCTCGAGGCAGAGGTGAACCCCTCGATCGCCGGACACGGCGGACGCTGCGACCTCGTCGCCATCGACGAGACGACTGGCGACGCCTACGTCAAGCTCTCCGGCGGCTGCCAGGGATGTGCGATGAGCCGGGCAACCCTGTCTGATGGCATTGAGACCATGCTGCGGTCCGAGTTGCCCAACCTGGGCCAGGTCATCGACGTCACTGATCACGCCACCGGCGAGAACCCCTACTACTAGCATCGGCGTCGCCGGGCGAGCCGGCGACTTCGATCGAGGGTGTTGGTGTGCTCAGGTTCCTCACGGCTGGCGAGAGCCACGGCCAGGCATTGGTGGTCATCATTGAAGGGCTGCCGGCCGGCCTCGTCGTGACCGTCGAGGACCTCCAGGCTGAGTTGTCCCGTCGCCGGTTGGGCTACGGCCGCGGTCCAAGGATGCGCTTCGAGGTCGACCAGGTGACCCTGTTGGCGGGCGTTCGTCACGGGCGGACGCTCGGATCTCCGGTCGCCATTGAGATCGCCAACACCGAGTGGCCGAAGTGGGTGGAGGAGATGTCGCCTGCGCCGGGGAAGACCACCAAGCAGCTCACCGCCCCGCGCCCAGGCCACGCCGACCTCGCCGGGATGCAGAAGTACGGTTTCGACGACGCCCGCGACGTGCTCGAGCGGGCATCAGCCCGTGAGACGGCGGCCCGGGTGGCTGCGGGTGCGATGGCCAAGCTGCTGCTCCGCACCATTGGCATCGAGGTCTTGTCGCACGTCGTTGGGCTCGGGGCGGTCACCGCTGATGATGCTGCCCGACCCACGCCAGCGGACCTCGAGGCCATCGACGCCTCCGAGGTGCGGTGCTTCGATCCCGGGGTCGAGGAGGCGATGATCGCCGAGGTCAAGGCGGCGGCCAAAGAGGGCGACTCGTTGGGCGGTGTCGCTGAGGTGCTGGCCTACGGCGTGCCCGTTGGTCTCGGCAGCCACGTCCACTGGGACCGCAAGCTCGACGGCCTCTTGGCCCAAGCCCTGATGTCGATCCAAGCCATCAAGGCGGTCGAGCTCGGCGAGGGCATCGACGTCGCCCGCCGGCGTGGCTCGGCGGCCCACGACGCAATCCACTTCGACCCTGAGGGTTCGGCAACCACCGGTGGCTACGAGCGTCGGACTGACCGCGCCGGGGGTATCGAAGGCGGGATGAGCTCGGGCACGGTGGTGTCGGCCCGGCTCTTCATGAAGCCGCTGGCCAGCTTGAACCGTCCGGTGCTCGAGACGGTGGACGTGGTCTCGAAGGACTCCACCGTCTCGTTCAAAGAGCGCACCGACGTGACGGCCGTGCCCGCCATGGGGGTGGTGGCCGAGTCGATGGTGGCCCTCGTGCTCGCCCAAGAGGCCTTGCGGAAGTTCGGCGGCGACTCGGTGGCCGAGTTCGTCCGCAACGCCGAGGGCTTCCTCACCCACCTCGGGGAGACCCCGTCCGGTCCCATCGAGGCGCAGAGGTCGTGAGCGACCTGGGCCAGCCGATCGTCCTGATCGGGATGATGGGCGCGGGCAAGACCACGGTGGGCAAGCTCTTGGCTGGGGCCATTGAGCGAGACTTCGTCGACCTCGATGAGGTGGTGGCCGCCACGGCCCACAGCACCATTCCCGCCCTGTTCACCACGGAAGGTGAGGCGGCCTTCAGGGAGCGTGAGGTGGCCGCCCTTCGCTCGGTCCTGCAGCTGGCCGAGGCGCCGGTGGTCGCCGCAGGTGGGGGGCTCGTCACCGGCGAGGTCACCAGGGCGCTGCTACGCAGTGCGGCGCAGTGCGTGTGGTTGCGAGCCGAGCCGCAGACCTTGGCCGATCGCGTGGGTTCTGGGGCGGGTCGCCCACTGCTCAAGGGCGATCCCATCGCCGTGCTGACCTCGTTGTGCGAGGCGCGTGCACAGCAGTACGACGACGCGGCGGACCTCGTGGTCGACGTCGATGATCGCACGCCTGCTGAGGTGGTCGAGGTCCTCCTCGAGTTGCTCGGCACTGCGGGGGCTTAATGCAGGTCATTGAGGTTCCGCTCGCGAGTCAGCCCTACCAGGTGCTCATTGGCGGCGGCGTCCGCCACGAGCTGGCTCGGGTGCTGGCAGAGCGCTGTCCGGCAGCCCAGCAGGTCTGGATCATCACCCAGCAACCGGTGGTCGACGCTGGATGGCTCGAGGGCATCGACACCGGTCTCGAGACGCACCGCTTCGTGGTGGGCGAGGGCGAGGAGGCCAAGTCGCTCGAGACCTTGGGGGCCATTGCCTCGGCCATGGCACAGGCGAACTGCTCGCGCCGCGACGTGGTGGTGGGGTTCGGTGGCGGCATCGCCACCGACCTCGCTGGCTTCTTGGCTGCCAGCTACCACCGAGGCATCTCGCTCATCACCGTCCCCACCACGCTCCTCG
>CAINFA010000114.1 GCA_903847955.1 uncultured Actinomycetes bacterium | reverse complement strand
GCCATTGGCATCGAGGTCCCGAACCGCCAGCGGCAGCTGGTGGCGTTGGGGGACATCTTGGACAGCCCCGAGGCCGAGTCGGTGCACAACGCCTTGGACGTGGCCTTGGGTCGTGACATCGCTGGTCGACCGGTGCTGGCCAACCTGGCCGAGTTCCCCCACGTCCTGATCTCAGGTGCGACTGGGGCGGGCAAGTCCTCGGCCATGAACTCCCTCATTACCTCGATCTTGATGCGCTCCACCCCGGACCAAGCCCAGCTGATCCTCATCGACCCCAAGCGGGTGGAGCTCGGGCAGTACAACGGGCTGCCGCACCTGCTGGCCCCGGTGGTGGTGGACCCGAAGAAGGCGGCCAACGCGCTGAACTGGGCGGTCAAGGAGATGGAGCGCCGCTACGACCTGCTCAGCGAGTACGGCGTGCGCGACATCACCGGCTTCAACGAGCTGTACGACCAGGGCTTGCTGTCCTCGCCCCGACGACCCAACGACCGGGCTCGAGCAGCTGAGGTGGCCGCTGCGGCCAAGTTGGCCGCCCACGGAGAGGGGGCGGTGCTCGAGGGCATCGCCGAGGACGACGCCGACGATGACCAGCCCAAGCGCATGGGCTACATCGCGGTGATCGTCGACGAGCTCAACGACCTCATGATGGTGGCTGCTCGAGACGTGGAGGAGTCCATCGTCCGTATCGCCCAGATGGCCCGTGCGGTGGGCATCCACCTGGTCATCGCCACCCAGCGACCCTCGGTGGACGTCATCACCGGCGTGATCAAGGCCAACATCCCCTCGCGCATGGCCTTCTCGGTGTCCTCGTTGGCCGACAGCCGGGTGATCTTGGACCAGCCAGGGGCCGAGCGCCTCGTGGGCAAGGGTGACATGCTGCTGCTCACCGCCTCCTCCAACGTGGCCCGGCGCATCCAGAGCCCCTGGGTCTCCGAAGACGAGGTCCGCTCGGTGGTCGAGTTCTGGCAGCGCCAAGGTGGCCAGAGCGAGCAGGTGGTGGCGGTCTCGGGGCTCGACGTGGACCGGCCAGCTGCGGGTGGCTCGAGTGGCCCGGGCGAGGACGACGAGCTCTACGTCAAGGCCAAGGTGCTGGTGGTCGAGTCCGGCACCGGCTCCACCTCCATGCTCCAGCGCCAGCTGCGGGTGGGCTTCGCCCGAGCGGGGCGGTTGATGGACATGCTCGAGCGCAACGGCGTGGTGGGGCCGAGCGATGGCTCGAAGACCCGCGAGGTCCTCATGACCCCCGACCAGCTGGACCCCCTCGAGCGGGTGGACTGAGGTGCCCGCCGCCCACGGCGTCCGCCACCCCCACCGGTCGAGGTGGCGGGTGGGCACGCTGCTGGTGGGACTGGTGGGGGTGGCCGCCCTCAGCGGAGCAGCCATGGTGAACTACGCCGCACCGGTGTTCACCGCCCAAGCAGCCATCCCGGTCGAGATCACCGCCCCCGCCGCCCCCACGCCCATGCCGTGGATGGCGACGGCCCAAGGGGCGCTCTCGATCCCGGCCTTGGGCGTGTCGTTGGCCCAACCCCACCAGCACCCGGTGCCCATCGCCTCGATCACCAAGCTCATGGCGGCCTACGTGGTGCTCCAGCACCTCCCCCTGGCCCTCGGCCAGAGCGGTCCCACCATCGTGGTGAACGCGGATGACGTGGCCGACTACCGGGCCACCGTGGCCCAGGACGGCTCCAACGCGGCGGTGCGGCTGGGGGAGCGCTTGGATGAGTTCCAGCTGCTCGATGGCTTCTTGGTCCACTCGGCCTCGAACTACGCCGAGATGCTGGTGCGGATGCTCGGGATCTCCCAAGCCGCCTTCGTCAACCAGATGAACGCCCAAGCCAAGGCGCTGCACATGGGGGCTACCCACTACGTCGAGCCCACCGGCTACCAGCCCGCCAACGTCTCAACCCCAGTCGACCAGCTGGTGCTGGCGGCCAAGCTCATGGGGTACCCGGTGGTCGCACGCATCGTGGCCCAGAGCGAGGTCAACTTGCCGGTGGCGGGTGTGCTCGGGTCCTACGTGCCCCTCATCACCACCCCTGGGGTCATTGGGGTCAAGTCGGGCTACACCCACCAAGCGGGGGGTTGCGACGTCATGGCCTTCGCCGCCACCCACGACGGCCAGCGGATCACCATCTTGGCTGCCACCTTCGGCATCCAAGGGGCCCAGGTGCTGGCTCGGTCGGGGTTGGCATCGCTGGCCCTCGTGCGCCGGGCCGAGGCTGACCTGGTCACCGCCACCTTGCCCGCAGGGACGACGGTGGGGACCATCAGCTCGAGCGCCTCGACCTCGAACGTCACCACCACCACGACGGTGTCGACCACGCTGTGGCCCGGCCAGTCGGCGGTGGCCACCTGGTCGCCCATCGTGCCGAGCACGGGGGTGCCAGCGGGGACCCCGGTGGGCACGGTCAGCTTCGCCGCAGGTTCGCTGGCCCGGTTGACCACGGTCAGCACGTCCTCAGAATTAACAGAACCGAACATGCTCCGACGCGTAGTGTGATCACGTGAGGGCACGCGCACCGGGATCTGCAGCCAACCTTGGCCCAGGCTTCGACGCCTTGGCCCTCGCCATCGACCGCTACATCGAGGTCGACATCCAACCGGCCCGGTCGCTCTCCATCGTCACCACCGGCGAAGGTGCGGGGCTGTTCGACGACGAGGACCACCTGGCCGTCCAAGTGGCCAAGGCGGTCATCGGCCATGACCGGCTGGCCATCAAGGTCCACTCTGAGCTGCCGGTGTCTCGAGGGCTCGGCTCCTCTGCCGCCTTGGCGGTCACCGCCGCAGCTGCCGCGGGCTCACCTGACCCCTTGGCGGTGGCAGCGGAGTTCGATGGGCACCCCGAGAACGCAGCGGCGTCGGTGGTGGGCGGGCTGGTGTCGGCCTGCATGGTCGATGCAATGGTTCGAGCGGTGCAGCTGCCCCTCGACCCGAACCTGACCTTCGTGGTCATCGTGCCCAACCGGCACCTCAAGACCGACGATGCTCGGGCGGCACTGCCTGAGGTGATTGACCGCTGCGATGCCACCTTCAACCTCGGTCGCATGGGGCTGCTCTTGGCCGGGTTGGCTGACGCCCGCTTCTTGGTGCCCGAAGCCGCCGATGACCGCCTGCACCAGGGGTACCGATCGGCGCTGTTCCCCGAGGCGCCCAAGCTGCTCGAGGTGCTCCTCGATGGAGGGGCACTGGCCTCGTGCTGGTCGGGAGCAGGGCCGTCGCTGCTCGGGATCACGACCGACCAACGGGCCGAGCAGGTGGCCGAAGCCGCCAGGGCCGGGCTCGAGCTGGTGGGGGTCGAGGGTGAGGTGCTGGTGCTCCACGCCGACCAGCGAGGCCTCGTCGTCGGTGGAGAGCCCCTCGAGGCGCTGCGTGAGGGTCAGCCCCTGCGCTGAAGGGAAGACCTGGTCGGCCGGTAGGCTTGGTCGGTGGCCAAGAGGTTCCTGATCCGCACCTACGGGTGCCAGATGAACGAGCATGACACCGAGCGGTTGGCCGGCATGCTGGTCGACGACGGCTACGAGGAGGCCACCTCGGTGGAGGATGCCGACCTGGTGGTCTTCAACACCTGCTGCATCCGAGAGAACGCCGACACCAAGTTCTACGCCCACCTGGGCAACCTCAAGCAGCTG
>CAINFA010000113.1 GCA_903847955.1 uncultured Actinomycetes bacterium | reverse complement strand
CGACCCGGTCCGTGCCCTGGTTCACCGTGGCGGTCGGGTCACCGGTGTAGGTGTCCGAGCCAACCTGCAGCACCATGTCGGTCCACGAGAACGGACCCTCGTTGGACTCCATGCCAGCAGTGGTGGTGGTGTCCGAAGGAGCGTTGCCGGTGTCGGCGTTGGTGTTGGTCAAGTTGAAGCTCACGTTGCCCGAGGGGTCCGTGGTGCCCGTGAGTGCTCCCTGGGTGCCGCCGCCACAACCGGCGTAGACGTTCAGGCTGGAGGTTGCCCAGGTGAAGTTCTTGGCACAGGAGTACTGCAGGTTGTCGAGCAGGCTCACCGGGGCGTTCGCCAAGGGCTGGCCGTTCGAGCCGTTGACGTGCCAGGTCAAGGTGACCGTCGCGCCGTCGTTGACGTAGTAGCCGTACCAGTGGTCGCCCGAGTTGTAGTACGAGTTGATGAAGTAGCTGTCACCGTTGACGGTGTCGTTGATCTGGGCGCTCGCCGCACCGGTCACCCCGGTCAGCGTGGCGACGTCGGGGTTCTTGACCGTCGGGTTGTCCACGAAGGTGAAGGTGAAGGTCACCGGCGCCGAGGTGGCGATGGTCTTGCCGCCCGACACCAAGGTGGCCGTCACGGCACAGGTGGCCGAGACCACCGAGTTCAGCACGCCCGAGGTCTGCCCGATGGTGCAGCCGGTGCCGGTCACGGCGTAGTTGACGGTGCCGTGGGCGGTGCCGCCCTCAGCCACGACGGTGATGGGGGTGCCAGCCGAGCCCGAGAGGGTGGTGTTGATGATGGCGAAGGCCTTCGGCACGAAGCTGAAGACGACCGCAGGCGAGTTCGCCACGGCGTAGGCACCACTTGCGGCCTTGGTGGCCACCACCGTGCAGGTCGTGACCGTCGAGGCGGTCACGGTCAGCTTCGAGGCGCTGTAGGTGCAGCCGGTGCCGCTCACCCCGAAGGTCAGCTTGCCGTCGCCCGAACCGCCCTTGGCGGCGAGCTTGAAGACGGTGCCAGCCAGGCCCGAGGTCACCGCAGTGGTGATCTTGAGCGGGAGCTGGGGCTTGCCGACGAAGGTGAAGATGACCGCGGGTGAGCTGACCTTGGCGTAGCCACTCCCGGCCGCCTTGGTAGCGATCACCGAGCAGGTGCCGGCATCGGCATCGGTCACGTGGTTGGTCTTGATCGAGCAGCCCTTGCCGGACACGGCGAAGGTGAGCTTGCCCGAACCCGAGCCACCCGAGGTCAGCAAGGTGATGCTCTGGCCGGCGGTGGCCGAGAGCTGGGTGTTGATGATGTTCAGCGGCAACTGCTGGTTGGCTGCACCAGCGGTGGGCGTGAGCACCACGGCTGCTGCGGTCACGACGCTGGCGATCGTCGCCGCCTGTCGGATCGCGGCGCGGCGATACCAATTCGTACTTCTGGCCATGTCGGGTTCCCCCCCTAGATGAGTGACTGGGCGAGACACTACGCCGAAACAATGTCCGACACAACGTCATCGCCAACATTTTCTGGTGGTCGACGCGTGTGTCCAACTCCGAGGCCGACTCGGGGACCGATGGGCGTCGGGACCTCGTCGCTGCGGCCCCCTGCACCCCGCCCCGCCACCGCTGCGCTTCGCTGTGCTGCGCTGCGCTGCGAATCACCGCATGGGCAAGAGGCCGCCAGACAGAAAGAGGCCCCCGGTCAGAGCACACGCTCTGGCCGGGGGCCTCTGCTGAAGCTGCGAGGTGTGGACTACTTGGTGACGATGAAGTCCACGAGGTCGGTGGCCTGGTTCACCATCTTGATCGCCGAAGATGCGGCGGTGATGGTGTCGGTCGACGAGCCCTGAAGACCGTTGCCCGAGTTGTCGGCCACGGGGGTGCCGATGACGAGCGCCATGCGGGTCCAGGGGCTTCCCTGCTCGAGGGCCAGTGCCGTGTCGGGCTTGGTGAGGTCTGCCGGCACGGTGGTCACACCCGTGTCGGTGTTCTTCACCGTGAAGGTCACGTTGCCGTTGACGTCAGTGGTGCCAGCGACGTTGCCGCTGCCGTCAATGCCAGTGGCCGTCCAGTGGCTGTTGCCCGGAGCGAAGGCGGTCATCAAGGTGACGGTGGCGTTCGCCAGCGGCGTGCCCTTCCAGCTCTTGACGTGCCAGGTCTCGGTGATGCTGCCACCCTCGGGGACGTAGCTGAAGTTCCAGTGGTCGCCGGGCGAGTAGTAGGCGTCAATGAACCAGTTGTCACCGTTGGTGGTGTCGTCCAGGGGCGCCGCGTTCTCGATGCCGGTCACCGAGGTCATGGTGGCGACGTCGGGGTTCTGGTAGTTCGCCGAGGTCTGCGGGGTGGTGGAGGGCGTCGGGATGACGATGAAGTCGACCCGGTCCGTGCCCTGGTTCACCGTGGAGGTCGGGTCACCGGTGTAGGTGTCCGAGCCAACCTGCAGCACCATGTCGGTCCAGGAGAACGGACCCTCGTTGGACTCCATGCCAGCAGTGGTGGTGGTGTCGGCCGGGGCGCTACCGGTGTCGTTGTTGGTGTTGGTCAAGGTGAAGCTCACGTTGCCCGAAGGGTCGGTGGTGCCCGAGAGGGTGCCCTGGGCGCCGTTGCCGCAACCTGCGTAGACGTTCAGGCTGGCGGTCGACCAGGTGAGGTTCTTGGCGCAGGAGTAGGCGAGGTTCGAGAGCAAGCTCACCGGGGCGTTGGCGAGCGCCTGGCCGTTGGAGCCAGTCACGTGCCAGGTCAAGGTCACGGCCGCGCCGTTCTTGATGTAGTACCCGTACCAGTGGTCGCCAGCGTTGTAGTACTGCTTGATGAAGTAGTTGTCACCGTCGACGGTGTCGTCGATCTGGTTGCCGGTGGCGCCGGTCACGCTGGTCAGCGTGGCGACGTCAGGGTTGGCGACCGTCGGGTTGTCGACGAAGGTGAAGGTGAAGGTCACCGGCGCCGAGGTGGCGACGGTCTTGCCGCCCGAGATCACGATGGCGGTCACCGCACACGAGGTGGCCTGGGTGGCGTTGAGCACGCCCGAGGTCAGCCCAATGGTGCAGCCGGTGCCGGTGACGCCGTAGTTGACGGTGCCGGTGGCAGTGCCGCCCTTAGCGGTAACCGTGATCGGGGTGCCAACCGGGCCCGAGAGCGTGGTGTTGGTGATCGCGAAGGTCTTCGGCACGAAGGTGAAGGTGACCGCTGGCGAGGTGGCTGCGGCGTAGGCGCCACTCCCTGCCTTGGTGGCCACTGTGCTGCAGGTGGTCGGTGCCGCCGCGGTCAGCACCAAGGTCTTGGTGGAGTAGTTGCAGCCTGAGCCCGTGACGGTGAAGGTCACCACGCCAGTGCCGGTGCCACCGGTGGTGGCGAGCTTCACGCTCGAACCTGCCACGACCGTGGTTGGGGTGGTCGAGATCTTGAGGGCAGCCTGGGGCTTGCCGACGAAGGTGAAGACGACGGGAGCCGAGCTCACCTTGGTGTAGGCGCCGCTAGCGGCCTTGGTGGCCACCACCGAGCAGGTGCCGGCGTCGACGTCGGTGAGGATGGCGGTCTTGGCGTTCACGGCACAGCCGATCCCGGTCGCGACGAAGGTCACCGCACCAGAGCCCGTGCCGCCGGCAACGGTCAGCTTGACGCTGGCGCCAACCGAGGCGGAGAGGGCGGTGTTGGTGATGCGGAGCGGAGCCTGGGTGGCGGCACCGGCGGCCGGCACCATCGCGACGGCAGCAGCCGCCGAGATGCTGACGATCGTCGCCAGTTGGCGGACCCCAGCCTTTCGGAATCGATTCGAGCGAATTGCCATGTCTGAGTTCTCCCTGAGTGGATGACTGGGCGCGACACTATGCCGAAACAATCCCCCGCACAACGTCAGGGCACTGAAATTCCTCCACGATCGCACCGCGTGGAGTGGAGCGCCTCAGCGAGGGGTCGTCGCCTCGGTCCCGGTTCGCACGGCGAAGAGCCGGGCTGCGCCCACCAGGGACTGCTCGTTGGTGTGGATGGTGACCCGGGGTCCGGCGTGGTCGAACTCTGCGGTGTGCACCAATCGGGCGTTGCCGCCACCGAGGTGCACCACGTCGGCAGCGAACTCGGCACCGAACTGCTCGACGGCCATGGCGAGGTGCTCGTGCCACCGCGCCTCGTCGTGGGCACGACCAGCCTCGCCGAGCACGGTGTCACAGGTCCCGAGTCCATTGAACGGCTCGGCACCGACGTCGCGGATCCTGACGGCCTGGCCGTCGACGATGAGGGCGATCCCAAGCCCGGTTCCCAAGGTGAGCATCAACTCACGTCCGGTCCCCTCGCTGCAGCCGTAGGCGGCGAGGGCGGCGTCGTTGACCACCGCGACTGGGAAGTCGAGCGCGGCGCCAACGGCTTCCTCGAGGTGGAAGGCGGGCCAGGACGCCTGGACCTCTTCATCGAGGACGGCATCCGCGCCGCCGTGGCGGGCCAGGTTCCCAGGGGCCACTACCACGCCATCGGCAAGCTCGCCAGGGAATCCAATCGAGGCGAAGTCGAGCGCGTGGGTGCTGAGCCACGCCACCAACAACGCCACTAACTGCTGAGGGCTGCAGGGCCGTGGGGTGTCGAGCTTGGTGACCGCATCGAGCAGATCGCCCGAGGGATCGACCACACCAACCTTGACGGTGGTGGCACCGATGTCGACCGCGCCGATGCGCGTGGGAGTTGGCGCGTCCACGGATCCACCTTACTAATGGCTGCCGACCCCTCTCGACGGCGCCAGCCCCTCGTTGGCCGTGCTCCCCGGCGCTGAGGAGTGCCACGATGGGGCCGTGCCCGCTGGACGAATCGTCATCATCAACGGCACCTCGAGCGCGGGGAAGAGCGCGCTGGTCCACCGCTTCTGGGAGCGTCGAGCAGAGGCCGGACAGTGGTGGCTACCCATCGCCATCGACGACTTCCAGATCCGGGTCCCACCCGCCTTCTTCTCTGCCCCTGGCTTCGAAGGTCCCCACGCCGCCCATGGCTTCTTCACCCAGCCAGCCGATGAGGGCATCACCCTCGGGGTCGGCGACCAAGGCCGCCAGCTCCACGCTGCCTACCACCGCACCGTCGCGCTCTGGGCCGAGCACGGCTTCGACGTCATCGTCGACGAGGTGGTCTTCGATGCTGAGGCAGCTGAAGACTGGAGGGTAGCCCTCGAGGGCTCCACCGTGACCTGGGTCGGACTGCACTGCGAGGAGGGCACCTTGGTCGACCGCGAGCGTCGGCGCGGGGACCGCTTCCCCGGCTTGGCGTTGGGGCTGGCGTCGACGGTCCACCGCCACGTCACCTACGACCTCGAGCTCGACTCCACCGAGCAGACCGTGGAGGACTTGGTGGTGCAGCTCGAGGAAGGGCTCGGGCTCTGAGGGCTCGGGCCCAGATCTGCGAGGGGGTCTCAGGCTGAGCGATGCGCGCCGACGTGCTCGTCCAGCCAGGTGGCCGATCGACCCTCAGCTCGAACGACACGGTGTGGCCGCACCGAGCAGGGACCAAAGGTGCGTTCTCGGGCGCAACGTCCCCCATGGGGAACTCGGTGCGGCGGCGCCCCCGCTGTAGGTTGAGCCCATGACCCCCGGCCCCCGCATCTGCGCCATCGAGGCGGGCGGCACCAAGGTGGTCTGCTCGGTTGGTTCGAGCCCCGAGGAGCTGGCGCAGGTGACCCCCGTGGTGGTTGCCACTGCTGATCCCGAGGTCACCATGGCCGAGGTGGCCGCTTGGCTCAGAGCCGCCGACGCCGACCACCACGTCGACGCGGTGGGCATCGCCTCGTTCGGGCCGGTCAACCTCGCAGCGCAGGCCATCTCGATGAGCACGCCGAAGCTGGCGTGGCGAGGCTTCTCCTGGGCCACGGCCATCGGTGAGGTGCTCGGCGTGGTGCCCGTCGGATTCGAGACCGATACCAACGCCGCCTGCCTGGCTGAGGCCACCATGGGCGCGGGTCGAGGCGATGGCGTGGTCGCCTACCTCACCGTGGGCACCGGCATCGGCGGCGGCCTGGTCCTCGAGGGTCGCCCACTGCACGGGCTCGTGCACCCCGAGTTCGGCCACCTGCGCATCGCGCGCCAGCCTGAGGACCACTTCGCCGGCAGTTGCCCGATCCACGGCGACTGCTTCGAGGGGTTGGCGGCCGGACCCGCCATCGAAGCCCGGTGGGGAAGCAAGGGCGAGCAGCTCGAACCGGGGCACCCCGCCTGGGCCCTCGAGGCTCGGTACCTGGCCCAGGGGATCGTCGACATCATCGCCATCGCCTCACCCCATCGCGTCATCGTCGGCGGCGGGGTGGCTGGGGTCCCGGGCTTGCTCGACGGGGTCCGGGGAGAGGTGGTGGATCTCCTCGCTGGCTACCTCCCCCACCCGAGTTTCGGGGCGGCCATCGAGCACTACCTCGTCCCTCCAGGCCTCGGTGACCGCTCAGGCGTGATCGGCGCCTGGCTGGTGGGCCACGCCGCGTGGGAGCAGGCTGGCTCGAACTAGTTCCCGGCCACGAGGCTGGTGCCGCTCGTCGCCGCACCAAGGGCACTACGCGGCAAGGTGAGGGTGACCTCGAGTCCGCCCAGTGCGCTGACGCCGGCGACCACGTCGCCACCGTGGACCTCAGCCACTGACGCCACGATGGCGAGGCCGAGGCCCGCCCCGCCGTGACGGACGTTGCGGGCGTCGTCCACCCGGCGGAAGCGATCGAAGATCACCTGGCGCTGCTCAGGGGCAACTCCCGGGCCATCGTCACCGACCCGCACCACCACAACGTCGCCCTCGGTGTGCACCTCGATCTGCACCGCCGAGGTGGCGTGGCGCAGCGCGTTGGTCACGAGGTTGGTCAACGCTCTGGCGATCAACCGGCGATCGAGCTGGGCCACCGCGCCATGGTCGAGCACGGAAATGCTTCCAGCGAGCGGGAGGCACTCCTGGCGCGCCAACTCGCCGAGGTCGACGTCGCTGCGCAACAGCGGTGGTCGCTCATCCAAGCTGGAGAGCAGCACGAGGTCATCGATCCTCGACGCCAAGCGCTCGAGGCTGGCATCGGTCCGAGCGTAGAAGGCGGTGTCGACCGGGGCCCCTCCGCGGGCCAACTCGAGCTCACCAGCCAGCGCCATCAGCGGGGTACGGAGCTCGTGGGCCGCGTCGGAGGTGAACTGGTGCTGGGCCAGACGACCTTGGGCGATCCGATCGAGCATGGCGTTGACCGTGCCGGCGAGCTCGTCGAGCTCGTCGCCCGAGTCGGTGCGTTCGAGACGGGTGACGACATCACTCGGACCGATCGAGGCCAGCTGGGCCTGCATCGAGCCCACCTGGCGCAGGGCTCGGTGGACGGCGTAGCCAGCGAGCAGCGCAGAGAGCACGGCCGCGATGGGCACGGCCACCCACAGGCCGTGGTGCAAGGTGGAGAGGTTGGCGCCGGTCGATGCCACCGAGGCTGCTCCCTCGAGGACCACCGGCACGTGGTGCACCGTCAGGTGCTCGGTCACCTCGACCTCACCAGGGGTGGGACCAAGGGCCGGGATGGACTTGCTCACCACCCACGCCACCACCCCGTCAGGGGTGGTGATCCGCACCACTTGGGCACCACCAGCGAGGTCCGAGGCCAGCTCCGCGGTCACCATGCGAACGCGATCGGCGACCGCGTCACGCCCGGCGGACTGCACGAGGCGGAAGCCGAGCACCCCGAGCGCGGAGTACAGCGCAGCGGTGACCACGAGGACCACGAGGCCCACCTGCACCCGCAACCCTGCCAGGAAGCGCCAGTTCATCGGGCGCTGATCCGATAGCCGAGGCCCCGCACGTTCTCGATCGCACATCCAGCGAGCTTGGTGCGCAGCTTGCGCAGGTAGATGTCGACGATGCTCGGGTCCACCTCCGCCTCTGCCCCCCAGACGGCGTCGAGCAGCTCGGTCCTCGTCAGGCACCCAGCATCGGCGAGCAGCAGGCTGCGCAGCAGCTGGTCCTCCCGCTTGGTCAAGGTGACCTCCTGGCCATCGACCGTGCAGCGCCGCAGGCGCAGGTCGTAGGCGAGAGGACCACGCACCACCAGGTTCGAGGTCGACGAGGCCGACCTCCGCAGCAGCACCCGTAGCCGCGCCGCGATGACTGCTAACGAAGCCGGCTTGGTGAGGAAGTCGTCAGCACCGAGGTCGAGGAGGTCCACCTCGTCGAGCTCCCCGTCCTTGGAGGTCAGGACCAAGATGGGGGTGGTAACCCCCTCGGCCCGCAGCTGCTCGCACACCCAGTAGCCGCTCTTGCCTGGTAGCAAGAGGTCGAGCACGATGGCGCAGAAGCTGGGGTCGATGGCCCGGTAGAGCCCAGAGGGCCCATCGGCGCACCGCTCCACCTCGAAGCCTTCGGCGGCCAAACCCCGCTCGAGGACGCTGGCGATGGCGTCGTCGTCCTCGATGACCAAGATCCGCACGCCTCGACGGTAGCCCCGGGCATCACAACCCCTCGGGGTCGTTGTTCAGTCCGAGTTCAGTCCTACCCATGGTGGAATTCAGTCGACGATCGAGATCCTCGTGGTGGGCCCCACCGATGGGGTCCTCGACCAAGGAGCAACCATGAAGCACTACGCAACCAAGACCATCGCCTCGCTCGCCCTTGCCGCTGCAGCGGTCGGCGGCGGGGCGCTCGTCACCGCAACGGCCGGCGCTGACCCAGCCTCGACCACCGCCCAGGGCCTGAGCGTGGTGGCAGCTGCCCCCACCGGCACCGGCGCCATCGAGTGCTCGTACTCGGTCACGGTTCCAAGCACCGACGCCAACTCGGCCACCTCGGGCACCGCCCCGGTGGTGACGAGCGGCACGCTGCCCACCCTCGACCCCTCCACCTCTGGATTGATCATCGTCAAGAGCGGCACCACGACCTCGAGCCAAGACGGTTCGGTCACGGCCACCTCAGGCGACGTCACCGCCCCTGGTGCCACGATCCCTGCCGGGGCCACCGTGGTGCCCGCCACCTCGGGTTCGAGCGCACCTGGTCAGGTGACGGTGGGTTCCTCGGAGAACTCGAACACGTCCTCTGACAGCACGCCGCCGGCGGCTTCCACCGACCCGACCTCGGCCAGCTCGGGCAACGTCACCAGCCCCAACGCTGGTGTCCCGAACGGTTCAACCGAAGTCCCGGTCACCTCGGGCTCGGCCGCAACCGGCACGGTTGAGGTGAACGGCGTCTCGGGCTCCACCCAGAAGCTCGAGGGAGAGTTGGCCCTCCCGAGCCTCATCACCACCGGATCTGAGGACGCCTGCAAGAACCTCGCGATCGCAGGGAGCTCGGTGCACGCTGGCACCAACAAGTAGCCGCCCTCGCCCGCCCGGCACCACGGGATTCCCGTGGTGCCGGGGCTGGGGCACCTCTCGCCCTCAGCCTCGATGCGTTGCGAGGAACTCCTGGCCCGAAATCGTCACGACCACCAGCGAGTCCGACCCCTCCACCGCCGTGGTCTCGAGCAGACCGAGCGCACGGGCATCCTCCCAGATGCTCAGCCGGGGGCACGAGGTGCGCCACGCGTCGAGCACCTCGGGGTAAGGGCGGCCGCTCGGTCCCACGAACTCGAGGAGATCGGCGACGAGGTCCAAGGGCACGGTGGTCATGGTCGCAGTCTGCGCCCAGAACTGTTCGTTGTCGAGGGGTGCACCCAAGCACCGGCCCTCGACTCGACCGTGGTGCTCTCCTGGGGTCAACCCACCCATCACGGGCGGGCGTCGGGAGCCGCCACCATGGGCAGCCCCCGGGCTAACCAGCGATCAGCTTGGCCTTGGCCGCGTCGAACTCGGCGTCGGACAAGATGCCCGCTTCCTTCAAGCTGGCCAACTCCTTCAGCTTGGAGACCAGGTCGTCGCCGCCAGCGGCCGGTGCCGCAGCGGGAGCGGGGGCCGGGGCAGCCAAGGTGTTGACCTGCGCCTGGAGGGCGTCGAGCTGAGCCTGCTTGTCGATCTCGGCTTGCTGAGCCGCCGCTTGGGCCTGGGCCGCTGCGGCCTGCTTGTTCCGCATGCCCCCCGAGACCGCAGTGGCGGTCCCGGCGATCACGGCGGTGCGGGCAACGGTGCCCATCAGTCCAGGTCGTCCAACGCGTCCGCGCATGTGTGCTCCTTGTAGGTAGTAGTGGGTTCGACGGTGGTGGTTCAGTCGGCCTGGGCGAGCTCTGCCAGCAGCTCGTCCACGGCGGGTCCGGGGATCCGGAGGTTGGCGGCCAAGATGCCGCCGGAGTTGACGATGGCCTCTTGGAAGCCCTTGGCCCAGGTGTGCTCGAAGACGAGCACCGCTGCTGCGGACCCCGGCTGGAGCGACTCGGCGATCTCGGCCACGTCCTCGTCGGAGATGAGCGACTCCACCTGGCGCAGCAAGGCGGCCAAGGCGGCGGCGTCGTGGCCTGCGCCGAGCTCTTCAAACTCGACGAAGGTGACCGAGTCATCCTCGCCGCGCTGGAGGAACAGGCCATCGATGACGGTGATGGTCTCCGCCTCGATCAGCCGCTCGAGCTCAGGGATGATGGCGCCGGTGAACTTGCTACCGGGGAACTCGACGACCAGCACTTCAATGGGACCAAGGGGCATCTCCCACCTCCTGGGTGCACCCTAGCGAACCTACCTCTGGTCACCAACCGACGACTCGAGGTGGCGCCACCAATCTTCATCGGCACCACACGTCTCGTTCACGGGGGTGAAACACCCCAGTGGAGATTGCGCCGTCAGGTGTCTAGGGTGAGGCGTCTGAGCGAACCCAAGGGGAACGAGATGCCAGACATCATCCGGGCAGCACTGGTGCAGACGGCGTGGACCGGCGACAAAGCCTCCATGCTCGACCTCCACGAGCAGCACCTGCGGACCGCGGCCGCCCAAGGCGCCCAGGTCATCTGCTTCCAAGAGCTGTTCTACGGGCCCTACTTCTGCCAGGTCCAAGACGCCGCCTACTACGACTACGCCGAGGCGGTGCCGGAGGGTCCCACCACCCAGCGCTTCTGCGCCTTAGCCAAGGAGCTCAACATCGTCATCGTGCTCCCGGTCTACGAGCTCGAGCAAGAGGGCGTGCTCTACAACACCGCCGCGGTGATCGATGCTGACGGCACCTACCTCGGTAAGTACCGCAAGACCCACATTCCCCAGGTCAACGGCTTCTGGGAGAAGTTCTACTTCCGCCCGGGCAACATGGGGTACCCGATCTTCGACACCGCGGTTGGTCGCATCGGGGTCTACATCTGCTACGACCGGCACTTCCCAGAGGGCTGGCGGGCGCTCGGGTTGGCCGGCGCCAAGATCGTCTTCAACCCCTCGGCCACCTCGCGTGGGCTCAGCGCCTACCTGTGGCAGCTCGAGCAACCTGCCGCGGCGGTCGCGAACGAGTACTACGTGGGGGCCATCAACCGGGTGGGCGTCGAAGACCTCGGCGACAACGACTTCTACGGCCAGAGCTACTTCGTGAACCCACGGGGCCAGTTCGTCGGTGAGGTGGCCTCGACCACCGACGAAGAGGTCATCGTGCGCGACCTCGACATGGACCTGCTCAAAGAGGTGCGCGAGCAGTGGGCCTTCTACCGTGACCGCCGGCCCGACATGTACGGCCCGCTGGCGGAGGCCTGAGCATGGCCCGCATCTTGTTCGAGGGCGGTCAGGTGGTCTCGGCCACCGGCGTCCAGCTCCAAGACGTGCTGATCGAGGGCGAGCAGATCGCCGCGGTTGGTACCCCTGGCTACTTCGCTGAGCTCAAGTCCACCTGTGACCAGGTCTTCGACGCCACCGGTCGCTACGTGCTGCCCGGCGGCATCGACGTCCACACCCACATGGAGCTGCCCTTCGGCGGCACGGCCGCCTCGGACACCTTCGAGACCGGCACCATCGCCGCCGCCTGGGGTGGGACCACCACCATCGTCGACTTCGCCGTGCAGCGCACCGGCGAGCGCATCGAGGACGGCCTGGCGGCCTGGCACGCCAAGGCCGAGGGCAACTGCGCCATCGACTACGGCTTCCACATGATCATGGGCGGGGTCGACGACGCCTCCCTGCGTTCGATGGCGTCGCTCGTCGACCACGAGGGCATCACCAGCTTCAAGCTCTTCATGGCCTACCCCGGCGTCTTCTACTCCGACGACGGCCAGATCCTGCGGGCCATGCAGACCGCCTCCGAGCTCGGGGCGACCATCATGATGCACGCCGAGAACGGCCCGGCCATCGACGTCCTCGTGGCCCAAGCCCTGGCCCGAGGCGAGACCGACCCCCGCTACCACTCGCTCACCCGCCCAGTGGAGTTCGAAGCCGAGGCCACCCACAGGGCCATCATGCTGGCCAAGGTGGCCAAGGCACCGCTGTACATCGTGCACATGTCGGCCAAGGAGGCGGTCGAGGCGGTGGCCCACGCCCGGGACCTCGGCGCCAACGTCTTTGGTGAGACCTGCCCGCAGTACCTCTACCTGTCCTTGGAGGAGCACCTGTCCAAGGCCGGGTTCGACGGCGCCGCCT
>CAINFA010000112.1 GCA_903847955.1 uncultured Actinomycetes bacterium | reverse complement strand
GGTTGGCCTGGTCCACGGCGTTCTTGACCTCTTGGAGGTCGATCTCAGAGACGATGTCGAAGCTTGGCATGGAGGTGAATCTAGCGGTCAGCGCCGAGGTGGCTCAGGTGCGGGTCGCCGCCCAGGTCTCGTGGAGGAGGCCGTAGATGACCTCGTCGGTCCACTCACCCTTGACCCACTCGTTCTGGCGGAGGTGGCCCTCTCGCTCGAACCCGGCGGCAGTCAGGACGCGCGCCGAGGCGGTGTTGCGGGCGTCGAGCCGGCCCTCGATCCGGTGTAGTTCGAGCTGTCCGAAGCCAACGTCGCACATGGCCCGGACCGCCTCAGCGGCCAAGCCCTGGCCTCGAGCGCTGGGGTGGAGCGTGTAGCCCACCTCTCCGCGACGGTGCTCGACCGACCGCAAGAACAGGCTGATGGTCCCTGCCAGCTGACCTTCGAGGTCGATGCCGAGTTCGAACCCGTAGCCCTGCTCTCGTGCAACGGTATGGAACCTCTCGGCCAAGGAGGTCTCGACCTCGTCGTCGGCCAAGGGCTCTCGGTAGAGGTAGCGGCAGGTGCCGGGGTCTTGGAAGATCGCTGCGTAGCGCTGGCGGTCGGTGGGCACCATGGGGCGAAGGGTGAGCCGCGCGGTGGTGATGGGCAGGACGACGGCACCGAAGGGGTCCTCCATCGCCGCAGCGTACCAAGGGCGTCGTGCCGGAGGAGGGTGCGGTGGCTGGCTAAGATCGACCCGGGTCCGTGTCCGAGTGGCCAAAGGAAACTGGCTGTAAACCAGTCGGCTCAGCCTACGGGGGTTCGAATCCCTCCGGGCCCACCAACCGAGCGCCGCCAACGATCCGTCGTTGGCGGCGCTCGAGGTTCACGGGCACGTCGGTGCCAACAGGAGCTCAGGAGAACGGTCCTTGGTGGTTCGGTGGTGACGGCGGCGGGGGAGCGGGCCGGCACCGCGAGGCGAGGGTCTACCAGCCTTGATGGCTTAAAGGCCCGAGCGGTTGCCGTGGCGGCGTGGCTCGAGCAGCGTGGGCCCTCGCATCGTTTCGCCAGCGATGGGTCGACCCACGAGGCCTCTGCTCGGTGGCTGTGGTGGCCGGGAGTGCTCGGCAGCTTGTCGCTGTGCGCCGTGGCCGTTGGCGCCTCGCTCCCGGACTCGCCGTTCAAGCTCAACTTCCCCGGCACCTGGTTCTTCGGTGAGCCAACGCCCGGTGCCACCTACTCCTCGGGGATGTACCTGGCGTCGTGCGTCTTGGTCTTCGCTGGCTTCATCGTGCTGATGCGGACTTGGATCCACCTCGTTCGAGCGTGCACGAGGCGTCCGGGCACCAAGGTTCGGCACCTCGCTCCCCTGCTCGTGGCCTGGTGCGTGCCGGTGCTCGTCGTCGCGCCCATGCTCTCCCGGGACATCTTCAGCTACGCCGCCCAAGGTGAGCTCGTCGCCCGGCACCTCAACCCTTACATCAACGGGCCGTTCACCTTGGGGTCGAACCCCTTCGCCGCTCCGGTGGACCCCATCTGGCAGAACGCTCCTGCCCCCTACGGTCCGCTCTTCTTGGCCATCGATGGGTTCTTCGCCACCTCGACCGGACACCACGAGCTGGCCACGGTGGTGGCCCTGCGGCTCCTGGCCGTGCTCGGGGTCGTGCTCATCGGAGTCATGGTTCCCAAGTTGGCTCGGTCGTACGGTCGCGACCCAGGGCTGGCCTTCGTGCTCGGTGCGGCAAACCCGCTCGTGATCCTCGCCCTGCTCGGTGGCAGCCACAACGACGCCATCATGGCCGGACTGCTCGTGGCCGGGATGGCGGCGGCACGCTCGGGCCACAAGGTGCTCGGCGTGGTCCTGTGCGCTGCGGCTGCGGCCATCAAGGCGCCAGCTGCGCTCGGAATCGCCTACATCGCCTGGGACTGGCTCGGTCCGGGGGTGGCCGTGAAGCGCCGTCTCGTGCCCATCGCCGTCTCAGGGGTGCTGACGGCCGTCGTCTTCGTTGCTGCGAGCGCCTGGAGTGGGCTCGGATTCGGCTGGATCTCGAACCTCGGCAGTGATGGTGCGGTGGTGAGTTGGACGGCCCCGATGACCGCGCTCGGGATCTGGACCGCTGAGCTGGTCCACGACTTCGGGTTCTCGCTGCACCAGACCGACGCCGTGCTCGTGGCCCGGGCGATTGGGCTCATGGCTGCAGGACTGATCGGGGTGTACCTGTTCTCCATCTCCGAACGCATTGGTTCGCTCAAGGCCTGTGGGCTGACGCTGCTCGTCTTCGTGGCGCTGGGTCCGGTGGTGCAGCCGTGGTACTTCGCCTGGGGGCTGGTCCTGCTCGCCCCCATCGCCATCGGCCGTCTCCGCACCGCATTGGTGGTGCTGTCGGTGGTGGCGCCCTTCATCGGCATCCCGGGTGGGAAACCGATCCTCGAAGGGACCTTCTCGGCGCAGCCCACGACGACTGCCGTGATCTTGGTGCTGGCCCTGGTGGTCTGCTGCGCGCCGCTCGGTCCGTGGACGGTCCCCCTCGGCATGCCGCTCGAACGGCCTCGGGAGCCAGCGCTCTACGGCGCCTTGCTGGGCTGAGCTCAGTCGAGGAGGAGCTGCAGCTCGATCACGTCGAGCCACCGGCCGTGCTTGCGGCCCACCTCGCGCTCGATGCCCACCAAGATGAACCCTTGGGACTCGTGCAGGGTCACCGAGGTTCCGTTGTCGCCGGTGATGCGGGCGATGATGGTGTGGAAGCCTTGGGTCTTGGCCGCAGCGATGAGGTCAGCGAGCAGTTGCCGAGCCACCCCCCGGCCTCGGGCGGAGCGGTCGACGTAGACCGAGTTCTCCACCGTGGTGGAGTAGGCCGGTCGATTGCGGTAGGGCGACAGTGACCCGAAGCCGACCACGGTGCCGTCGAGGAGCCCCTCGTCTGAAGATGCCTCAGCGACGAGGCAGGGGTAGGCGCCGGTGTGCTCCGCCATCCACTGCTGCTGCTCGTCCAAGGTGCGCGCGATGAGGTCGAAGGTGGCCATCGAGGTCTCGACCTCCCAGTTGTAGATGGCCATGATGGCCTCGGTGTCGGCAGGGGTCGCGGGCCGGATGTGCACCGGTTGATGCTACCCAACGGGGGTCGAATTCCCTCCCGGTGAGAACAGGGTCCGCGCGCTCGCTATCATGTCTCTTCGCGGTTGTGCACCGCAGGCCCCCTTAGCTCAGTCGGCAGAGCGTTTCCATGGTAAGGAAAAGGTCGTCAGTTCGATTCTGACAGGGGGCTCGCCAAGGCGGCGTAGCTCAGTTGGTTAGAGCACACGGCTCATAATCGTGTTGTCGCGGGTTCGAGTCCCGCCGCCGCTACCACCTCAGAACCCGAGGCGCATCGAACCGGCCAGCAGAAGCGGCCACGAAGGAGAACCACCATGGCACGCAACGAGAAGCGCATCGCGGTGACCCTCGCTTGTGAGGACTGCAAGCGGCGGAACTACATCACGATGAAGAACAAGGTCAACGACCGCGAGCGCATCGAGCTGAACAAGTTCTGTCGTTTCGATCGCCGTCACACCCTGCACAAAGAGACCCGCTGAGCCCACGCCACCGCGCGGGTGGTAACCTCGACACTCCGTCGCCACGGCCCGTGCTGTGGGAGATGGATCAGAGGGCAGTAGCTCAATTGGTAGAGCAACGGTCTCCAAAACCGTAGGTTGGGGGTTCGAGTCCCTCCTGCCCTGCGCCGGCGGGCTCTCGACTCCGCACCCGAACAAGACAAGGCATATCCGATGAACCGCGAGACCAAGCGCATGATGCAGCGCCAGGGACAGGTGGGCGCCGACGGCGCCCCCGTCGCTCGCGCCCCGCAGCCCCGCGCTCGCAAGCAGCGGACGTCCATTCGCCAGTTCTTCCGAGAGGTTCGTGAAGAGCTCCGGCAGGTGACCTGGCCGACCCGGTCCGAGTTGCTCAACTACGTCGCCATCGTGGCGACGGTTCTCGTCCTCATGACGGCACTGATCTATGGACTGAACTACGTGTTCTCCAAGGTCATCTTGTTCATGTTCAAGAAGTAGGGCCTAGGAATGGTGAGTATCTCCGTGACTGACGACGTTGCAACCACGATCCCCGACGACGACGACCCCATTGAGGTGATTGAGGTCGACGAGGTCGTCGAGCTCGACGATGCTGGCTTCGAGGTTGACGAGGATGAGGACGAGGCCCCCTACGTCCAGAGCCCTTACGACCTGCCTGGCCGGTGGTACGTGGTCCACACCTACTCGGGCTACGAGAACAAGGTGAAGGGCAACCTCGAGAAGCTGATCATCGCCCACCACTTCGAAGAGCAGGTCTTCCAGATCGAGATCCCGATGGAAGACGTGGTCGAGTTCAAGGCCGGCAAGAAGGTCACCGTCTCGAAGAAGGTCCTGCCGGGCTACCTGCTCCTGCGCTGCGACCTCGACGACGACATCTGGTCGGCGGTCAAGAACACCCCCGGCGTCACCGGCTTCGTTGGACCTGGCACCACCCCGACGCCCCTCTCGCGACGCGAGGTCGAGTCCCTGCTGCACGTCAAGGTGGAGGGCGCTGAGCCCGCTGCCAAGCGCAGCCGTCCGAGCCACCAGTACGAGGTGGGCGAGACGGTCCGGGTCAAAGAAGGTCCCTTCGCGGACTTCTCGGGCCAGATCGACGAGATCAACGAGGACCAACTCAAGCTCAAGGTGCTCGTCAACATCTTCGGCCGGGAGACCCCGGTCGAGCTCGAGTTCAGCCAAGTCGGCAAGCTCTAAGCAACAATTCGAACGTTCAGGAAAGAGGAAACATGGCGCCCAAGAAGAAGATTCTCGCCATCGTGAAGATCCAGCTCGAGGCCGGCGGGGCTACCCCCGCTCCTCCGGTTGGTACTGCCCTGGGGCCGCACGGCATCCAGACGATGGAGTTCTGTAAGCAGTACAACGCCGCCACCGAGTCGATGCGTGGACAGGTGGTCCCCGTCGACATCACCATCTACGAGGACCGCACCTTCAGCTTCGTGCTGAAGACCTCGCCGACCCCGTTCCTGCTCCGCCAGGCGCTGGGCATCCAAAAGGGCTCGACCACCGCAGGTCGTGAGACCATCGCCACGGTCACCGACGCCCAGCTGACCGAGATCGCCAAGATCAAGCTCCAAGACCTCAACACCGATGACCTCGAGCAGGCCAAGCGCCAGGTGGCCGGTACGGCCCGCTCGATGGGCATCGCGGTCGCGGGCTAACCGAGCACGAGAAGAAGAAGGAACCGACGATGTCCCAGCACGGCAAGAAGTACTCCGAAGCGTTCAAGAAGGTCGACCGCGAGGCGCTGGTCGGCGTCCCCGAGGCCGTCGACCTCGTCAAGGAGCTGGCCTCGGCCAAGTTCGACGAGACCATCGAGCTCGCCGCCCGCCTGGGCGTCGACCCCCGCAAGGCGGACCAGATCGTCCGTGGGACGCTGTCGCTCCCGGCCGGCACGGGCAAGACCATGCGCGTCGCGGTGTTCGCCGCTGGCGAGGCTGCGGCCGAGGCCCGGGCTGCGGGTGCAGACGTGGTGGGCGCCGACGACCTCGTTGCCCAGATCAGCGGTGGCTTCTTGGACTTCGACGTGGCCATCGCCACCCCGGACCTCATGGGCCAGGTCGGTACCTTGGGCCGCGTGCTGGGTCCCCGTGGCCTCATGCCGAACCCGAAGACTGGCACGGTGACCATGGACGTTGCCAAGGCCGTCAGCGACTTCAAGGGCGGCATGGTGGAGTACCGCACCGACAAGGTGGGCAACATTCACCTGCGCGTTGGCAAGGCATCGTTCGCCCGCGAGGACCTGATCCGCAACATCTTCGCCGTGGTGGAGGAGCTCTTCCGAGCCAAGCCCGCCGCTGCCAAGGGCCGCTACCTGCTGTCGGTGACCCTGTCGTCGACCATGGGTCCAGGCGTGAAGATCGACCCGGCCCTCGCCCGAGAGTCCAAGGACGTCCTGGCTGCGATTGCCTGAGGCGCGCCGGGACCTCCCGGTGGTGTAGCGTAGGAACCCTGCCCGGGGGTTGAGGGCGCGATGTGTCAGCAACACCGAAGACGTCTGGTGCACCACGGTGCGTAAAGGATCGCTCGATCCGCCCGGCTAGGTGGTACAGGAAGGTGCGTGCCGCCCTGTCACCAGACGTCTGTGGTTGAACCAAGACGAAGAACTGGTGGAGGAAGCGATGGAGCACCCAAGAGCTGAGAAGGTCGCCGTGGTCGACGAGGTGCGTGAGCGCCTCGAGGGATCCGACGGCGCGATCGTGACCGAGTACCGAGGCATGACCGTGGCTGAGATGCAGGACCTCCGCCGAGCCATCGTGGCATCGGGCGGCGACTACAAGGTCTACAAGAACACCTTGGTCCGCTTGGCCATCGCCGAGACCAAGAATGCCGACCTCGCCGAGCTGCTGGTGGGTCCCACTGCCATCGCCTTCGTTCGTGGAGACGTCTCGGCTGCGGCCAAGGCGTTGCGGGACTTCGCCAAGTCCTCGCCTGCCCTCGTGCTCAAGGGCGGCGTCATCGACGGCGCGCTCTTGCGTGCCAGCGACCTCTCGGCCCTCGCGGACTTGCCCTCGAGGGAGGTGCTCCTCAGCCAGGTGGCCGGAGTCATCGCCGCTCCGATGCGCAACCTCGCCGGGCTGTTCAAGGCGGTCCCGCAGTCCCTGGCCTACGGCCTCGCTGCACTGCGCGACCAGATGCCCGCCGCACCCGAGGACGCCGCTCCGGCCGCACAGGTGACCACCGACGACGCCGAGGCTGAGACGCCGGCGGCTCAGGTTGCCGAGGCCGACACCACCGAGGCGCCAGCCCCCGAGGCCACCTCGGCCGAGGTCGCAGACACCACCGACGACACCGCAGCCGAGGCCCCGGTGGCCGAGGCCGACGACACCACCGAGGCAGCAGCAGCTCCGGCCGAAGAGCCAGAGACGCCCGCCGCCGAGGAGGCTCCCGCCGAGTAGGCGAGCCACTACCCGTTTCACCAACATCTAGATCAAGGCAAGGAAAGGAAGTTCATCACCATGGCAGGTACCCTCACCAAGGAGCAGATCCTCGACGGGATCGCAGAGCTGACCGTCATTGAGCTCAGCGAGTTGCTCAAGGACTTCGAAGAGAAGTTCGGCGTCACCGCCGCCGCCCCCGCCGCTGTCGCCGTTGCCGCTCCTGCGGCCGGTGGTGCCGACGCTGGTGCCGGCGAGGAGGAGAAGTCGTCCTTCGACGTCATCCTCACCGACGCTGGCGACAAGAAGATCCAGGTCATCAAGGAGGTGCGCACCCTCACGAGCCTCGGCCTGAAGGAGGCCAAGGACCTCGTCGACGGCGCCCCCAAGCCGGTGCTCGAAGGCGCCAACAAGGACGACGCGGAGAAGGCCAAGGCTGCCCTCGAGGCCGCCGGCGCCACCGT
>CAINFA010000111.1 GCA_903847955.1 uncultured Actinomycetes bacterium | reverse complement strand
TCTGTCGGGCTCACCGCCACCGCCCTGGCCTTCGGCCTCGTGCTCATGGCCCTCGCGTACGCCATTGGCGGCATCTCAGGTTGCCACGTCAACCCCGCGGTGACCTTGGGAGCCTTGCTCGCCGGCCGCATCGAGGCTGCCGATGCGGTCGTCTACTGGATCGCACAGTTCCTCGGCGGCTTCGCCGGAGCGGTGGTGCTGTGGTTCACCTTCAAGCAGACCCACGCCTACAACCGGCACATCACCGGACTCGGCGCTGATGGCTACGGCGCAGCCAGCCACATCGGGATCAACGCCACCGGAGCGTTCATCGCCGAGGTCATCATGACCGCGGTGTTCGTCTACGTCATCCTGGCGGTCACCGCGAAGGGCGCAGCAGCTGCGGTAGCGGGCATGGTCATCGGCCTGACCCTCGGGGTCATCCACCTGTTCGGCATCTCGGTGACCGGCACCTCGGTGAACCCGGCCCGCTCCTTCGGCCCCGCACTCGTGGTCGGCGGCACTGCCCTGCACCAGGTCTGGCTGTTCATCGTCGCCCCACTCGTCGGCGGCGCCATTGCCGCCATCGGCTACAAGTTCTTGAACGCCGAAGCCAACTGAGTTCGCACGACGGAGGCCGGGATCGGGCGACCGGTCCCGGCCTTCGTCGCGTCCTGACCCTGACATGACCCCCACCGAGGTGGAAGGATTCCTGCCATGACCGCACCCCGCTACGGCATCACGATCCCCTTCGACGGCGTCCCCCTCGTCGAGCACCGCGCCTGGTTCGAACGGCTGACCTCGCTCGGGTACACCGACGTGTGGTCCGCTGAGGTGGACGGCACCGATGGCTTCACCCCCCTGGCACTCGCAGCCGCCTGGGAGCCGACGCTCAACTTGGGCCTCGCCATCGCTCCGGCCTTCACGCGGGGCCCAGCCCTGTTGGCCCAATCGGTCGCCTCGATCGCCGAGGCCGCTCCAGGACGGTTCACCTTTGGGCTCGGGGCCTCGAGTCAGGTCATCGTCGAGCGCTGGAATGGCGTTGCGTTCGTCGACCCCTACCGACGCGTGCGCGACACCTTGCGGTTCTTGAAGCGTGCCTTCGCCGGCGAGAAGATCGACGTGGAGTGCGACAGCTTCACCGTGCGGGGCTTCAAGCTGTCACGACCGGTCCCCGAAGCACCCAAGATCTTCCTCGGCGCCCTGCGCCCAGGGATGCTCCGTCTGGCCGCCACCGAGGCCGACGGCGCCATCTTGAACTGGCTGTCGGCCGAGGACGTGCGCAGCGTGGTCGACGTCGTAGGCGAGGAGACCCCACTGGCGGCCCGCATCTTCGTGCTCCCCACCGAAGATGCCGACCTGGCCCGCATGGTGGGTCGACGGATGATCGCCGCGTACCTCAACGTCGAGGCCTACGCCCAGTTCCAGCGATGGCTCGGACGTGGCGAACTGCTCGAGCCGATGTGGGAGGCCTGGGCAGCCGGCGACCGGAAGCGGGCCCTCGAGGTCATCCCCGACGAGGTCGTCGACGCCCTCGTGGTCCACGGCAGCTACGAGGCGTGCCGGGCACACGTCGCCCGCTACGCCTCGAACGGAGTCTCGATCCCCGCCATCGCCATCATCCCCATCGGCGTCGACCTCGGTGAGGCGGTGGAGGGGCTCGCCCCTCGAGCCTGATCAGACTGGGCGGGCCCGCAGCGCGGGACGGTGCTCAGGCCCCGACAGCACGAGCTGCACATCAGAGATGTGCCGCTCGGCGAACGCTCCTTCGCAGTAGGCGAGGTAGAGGCGCCAGAGCCGATGGAACCGGTCGTCGAAGCCGAAGGACTCCATGGTCGGCCAGCTGTCCTCGAACCGAGCACGCCACCGCCGGAGGGTCTCGACGTAGTGCAGGCCAATGTCATCGACATCTCGCAGCACGAAGTCGGTGGAGGCCACCATCGCCGCGTTGAGTGCCGAGATCGACGGCAGGCATCCGCCGGGGAAGACCTGCCGGCGGATGAAGTCGTCGTGGTGCTTGGCCCGCTCGAAGCTGCGGTCAGCGATGGTGATGGCCTGGATGGCCACCAGTCCGTCGGGGCGCACCAGCCGGCGACACGTGCGGAAGAAGGTCTCGTACAGGCGCCAGTCCACCGCCTCGATCATCTCGACGCTGACCAGCTTGTCGTACACGCCGTCCAAGGACCGGTAGTCGACGCCGAGCACCTCGATGCGGTCCGAGAGGCCTGCCTCATCGATACGTTGCTGGGCCACGTGGCGTTGGGCGTCAGAGATGGTGGTGGTGGTAACCCGGCATCCGTAGTTCGATGCCGCGTGGATGGCGAGGCCACCCCAGCCGGTGCCGATCTCGAGGAGGTGGTCGTCCTCGGTCAACTCGAGCTTCTGGCACAGCCGGTCGAGCTTGGCCCGTTGGGCATCACCCAAGGTCTGGCCCGGATGTTCGAAGACTGCGCAGGAGTACGACATGGTCTCGTCCAGCATCAGCTCGAAGAGCTCGCCGGGCAGGTCGTAGTGGGCTTGGACGTTCTTGCGGTCACGGTGCAAGGTGGGCACCTTGAGCCGTTGGAGTGCCGACCAGGGTCCAGAGACCGCCGCACCGAAGCGGTCGAGCATCGACACCATTGGCTCGAGGTTGCGCACGAGCAAGGCCACGAGGCCGGCGATGTCCTCGCAATCCCACCATCCGGCGATGTAGCTCTCGCCCAGTCCCTCTGAGCCGTACCGCAAGATGGCGGCGTAGGTCCGGAGGTCGTGGACCTCAACTTCGATGATCGGCAAGCCCTCACCAGCGTGGAAGGTCCCAAGCTCGTCGCGCACCACGAGCGACCCGTCGTGGAAGTTCCTCGTGAGTCGTCGGACCAGACGTGGGCCGAGTTCAGCGAGGCGAGGCGAGAGGCGTTCAATCGCGGGGCGCTCGGTGCCTTCCGTCCTCGATGCGGGTTCGAGGGCAGGCCGGGTGGCGCCACTCGTCGCGGTACTCGTGCGCTCATCGTTGCTCTCGTGCATCCAGTGGGCTCCCTTCCCGTCCTGATGTTCTAGCGGAGCCCCAACCACGGCGCGTCCGGTGGAGCGAGACACCGCCCCTCCTATGCTGGCCGTGGAGGCACCATGGCCAACTTCTCAATCACCACGACCACCAAGAAGAGCCCGGAGGAGGTCTGCGCCTACTTGGCCGACATGACCAATGCCGCGAGCTGGGATCCAGGAGTGGTAGCTGCCCGACGACTCGACGAGGGTGAGCTCAAGGTCGGCAGTCAGTTCGAGGTCGGCCTCAAGGCGGCAGGCCAATCGTTCACCCTGACCTACACCTTGGTGGAGTACGAGCCACCGAACCACCTCGTGCTGTCCTCAGAGAACGCCTTCATCATCAGCCGTGACACGGTCACCATCGCCCTCGACGACGAGGGGGCGACGTCGGTCACCTACAGTGCCGAGCTCAACGGCAAGGGCGTCGCTTCGGTCCTCGAGCCGCTGTGGAAGTACGCCATCACCACCTTGGGCAACCACGCCGCCAGCGGCTTCTTGGAGCAGTTCGGCGCATGAACGTCCTGGCCTCGGTCGTCGACGGCGTCCTCGAGGCCACCGTGGTGGGTAGCTTCACCTCCCTTGGGCCTCGGGTTCGGTCGTCGCTCGACCACTGGCAGCCCTACCGCTCGATGACGGGTCGGACTGCCGTCATCACCGGGGCCACCTCAGGGCTCGGTCTCGAGATCGCCCGGCAGTTGGCCCTCCTCGGGGCTGACCTCATCCTCGTTGGCCGCAACCCCGACAAGCTAGCCAAGACGGTCGCCGAGGTTGGCGCGCTCAGTTCGGGGAGCACCCGAGGCGAGGTGGCCGACCTGGCGGACCTCGACGCCACCCGCGCCCTTGGAGGCCGACTGGCTGGAAACCTCGAGCACCTCGACGTGCTCATCCACAACGCCGGCGCCCTGCTCGAGCACTACGTCGTCACCGCCCAGGGCTACGAGACCACCTTCGCCGTCCACCTGCTGTCGCCGTTCTTGCTCACCGAGTTGCTCCTCGTGCCCTTGGAGGCTGCGCAGGGGGCCAAGGTGATCACCATGACCTCGGGCGGGATGTACACCGAACGCTACGACGCGGACCAGCTCCAGATGACCCCGTCGAGCTACAAGGGCGCCACCGCCTACGCCAAGGCCAAGCGGGCCCAGGTGGTGCTCAACGCCAACCTCCAGCAGCGGTACGGACCGGCGCAGATTGCCTTCCACCTCGCCCACCCGGGGTGGACCGACACCCCTGGGGTGTCGGCCTCACTTCCGACCTTCTCCAAGGTGCTCGGACCCCTCCTGCGCACGACGACCCAAGGTGCTGACACGGTGGTCTGGCTGGCGAGCGAGCCAGCAGGGACCCCCGAAGGGGGCCGACTGTGGCTCGACCGGCGTCCGAGGGGACTGCACCACCTGGGCTTCACCAAGAAGAGTCCCGTGGTCGAAGCGCAAGAAGCTGCCGCACTCTTCGACACCTTGACCCTGGCCACCGCCCCCGGTGCTCGGGGCCCCGGCTGAGCGGTTGCTCTTCGCTCAGCTGAACGACTCAAGCAGCTCGGCGAACCGTGCTCTCGCGGCCGCCTCTCGGGTAGGGATGTGCTCGCTCGGAACCTCGGTTGGGGTGTAGCCCTTGAGCGCTCGCCGGGCAACGGTCTGGCGGTGCACCTCGTCGGGGCCGTCGTAGATCCGCGCCGCTCGAGCGGCGCGGTACATCGCCTCGAGCGGCATGTCCGCGGAGTACCCGAGCGAGCCGTGCACCTGCAGTGCCCGATCGATGACGTTGTACAGCACCGTGGCGCCGTAGTACTTGATCATGGCGATCTCGTTGCGGGCTGCCGCAGCACCTTCTTTGTCCATCTTCCACGCCGCTTGGAGCGTCATCAGCCGGGCAGCGTGCATCTCGGCCATTGAGTCCGCGATCCAGTTCTGGACCGTCTGCTTCTCGGCCAGCAGCGAGCCGTGGGCGAAGCGGGAGACGGAGCGCTCGCACAGCATGTCGAAGGCTCGCTTGGACTGCCCCAGCCACCGCATGCAGTGGTGGATCCGGCCAGGTCCGAGGCGGGCCTGGGCCAAGACGAAGCCGTCACCCTCCCTCCCGACCAGGTTCATCGCCGGGACGCGAACATCTTCGTAGAGGATCTCGGCGTGGTTGCCGAACTTGCCGTAGTCGACGATTGGATCATCCATCGACGCCACGTCGCGCACGATGGTCACCCCTGGAGTGTCCACCGGGACCACGATCATCGAGCTGCCTTGGTAGGGGTGGACGTCGGGGTTGGTCACCGCCATCACGATCAAGATGTCGGCGACCGAGCCGTTGGTGGTGTACCACTTGCGGCCGTTGATGACCCACTCCTCGCCGTCTTTGACGGCGCGGGTCTGGAGCAAGGTGGGGTCTGAACCAGCCGTGTGGGGCTCGGTCATCGAGAACCCACTGCGGATCTTGCCCTCGAGCAAGGGCGTGAGCCACGGCTCCCAGTGATCGGTCCGCCCCGACGTCTTCATCCCGATCGCCAACAGCTCCGCGTTGCCCGAATCGGGGGCGTTGTTGCCGAACACCACTGGCCCGAGCGGGGTCTGACCCAAGATCTCGTGCATGAGGCCGAGCTTGACCTGGCCGAAGCCCATGCCCCCGAGCTCAGGGTCGAGGTGCGCGGCCCACAGCCCGCGCTCTTTCACCTGCTCTTGGAGCGGCTTGATGGCGACCAAGATCTGGTCGTAGCTGAGGCGCAACGTCTCGAGGGGGAAGATCTCCTCGCGGACGAACTGCCGCATCCACTCCAGCTGCTCTTCGAACTCTGGCTCGGTCTCGAAGTCCCAGGCCATCGGCCACCCCTCTCGTCGGTCTCCTTCGGCACGGTACGGTCATCGCCATGACTGCTGAGATAACTGCCGTGCCGACGCCCATCAACCTACGGCAGCGGAGGTCACTGCCGCCACGACCGCTCACCGATCCCGAGCTCGCGTGCATCGCCAGGGCACGTCAGGCCCTGCTCGGCGAGCATCGGCAGCTCGACAGCGCGGAGCTCGGTGCGCTGGTGGAGCTCGGCGCGCCAGCCACCGCCGCACTGGCCGAGTTGGCCCACGAGGTGCGGCTCGCCTGGGTCGGCCCCACCGTTGAGGTGGAGGGGATCATCTCCGCCAAGACCGGGGGTTGCCCCGAGGACTGCCACTTCTGCTCGCAGTCTGCCCTGTTCGACACCTCGGTGAAGGCCACGCCCTTCCTCGACCTCGACATCCTTCGACGTGCCGCGATCGAGACCAAGGCCACCGGTGCGACCGAGTTCTGCATCGTGCTCGCCATCAAGGGTCCTGATGCTCGCACCATGGCGCGACTGCTCGAGCTCGTGCCCATCTTGAGGGCAGAGACCGGGCTCAACATCGCCATCTCAGCAGGCATCTTGACCCCCGAGCAGTCCGCCGCCTTCGCTGCTGCAGGCGTCCACCGGTACAACCACAACCTCGAGACTGCTCGCAGCTTCTTCCCAGAGGTGGTCACCACCCACAGCTACGACGAGCGGCTCGCGACCTGCCAGCTCGTGCTCAACGACGGCATGGAGTTGTGCTGCGGCGTCCTGTTGGGCATGGGCGAGAGCGAGGCCCAACGGCTCGAGCTCCTCGAGGAACTCCGTCGCCTCGGACCGAGCGAGGTGCCGATGAACTTCTTGAACCCCCGCCCAGGCACCCCGCTCGGAGATCGCCCCATCGTCGAGGCTCACGAAGCGTTGCGGTGGATCGCCCTGTTCCGACTCGGACTGCCGTCGGTCATCTTGCGCTACGCCGGGGGTCGTGAAGTCACCCTCGGTGAACTCCAGGCGGTCGGGATGACCTCAGGGATCAACGCGCTCATCGTCGGGAACTACCTGACCACCTTGGGCCGCTCCCCCGCAGAGGACCTCGACATGCTCACCGAGCTCGAGATGCCGATTGGCTCGCTGTCGACGGTGCTGTAGCAGTGTCGCACTGCACCAGTTGCGGCAAGGCGAACTGCGTGGGCTGTCGTCGCCCCTTTGATCCGCCCCGGCACTGCCACCACTGCGGCCGTCGCCTCGTGGTCGTGGTGACCCCGACCAGCGTCGAGGCCAGGTGCAGAGACCATGGCGTGGTGGGGCTCGACGCCTGAACGCCAGGGCGACGCCGGTAGGATTGGCGCCCCAAGAGGAGGACCAATGGAGATCTTCGGCGTCGTCGACACGATGTTCGCTCGCTACGACATGGGTGGTGCTGCGCTGGCCGAGCTCGAGCTATGCCCCGGCTACGGCGAGACCTTCACCGTGGTCCGCCAAACCGTTCCGGGCTTCAAGGACCTGGCGGTCGCGGCCAAGCGCCTCATCGAGCAACAGGGCGCCGTCATCGTCGTTGCCCTCGGTATGCCCGGCTCCGCAGACGTGGACAAGGTCTGCGCCCATGAGGCCTCCCAGGGGATCATGATGGCCCAGCTGCTGACCTCAACGCCGATCTTGGAGGTCTTCGTCCACGAGGACGAGGCCGAGGACCCCGCCGTCCTCGCCAGCGTCTTCGAGAATCGAAGCCGGGACCACGCCAGGAACGCGTACTGGATGCGCTTTGAGCCCGAGCAGCTCGTCGCTCGTGCGGGCCAGGGCATCCGCCAGGGCTTCGGTCACGCCGGACCACTCCTCGCCTCGAACTAAGCCTCGGGCGTCGCCACCTCATCCCTCGGCAACCCGAGCAGCCGCTCGGCGATGATGTTGCGCTGCACGGCTGCGGTCCCACCTCCAATGGTGAGGGCCTGGGCGTAGAGGAAGCCGTGGCTCCAGCCGAGGACGTCAGAGGCTTCGGTGCCGAGCGGACCTCGTCCACGCAGCTGGCCAGCAGGTCCGGCCAGGTCCACCGCCAAGGTCATCAGGTGCTGGCCGTGCTCGTCAGCGAGCGCCTTGCGCACCGAGGCTTCAGGCCCCATCGCTCGACCTGCCAACACCGCCGAGAGGAGGCGTTGGCGCACCATGGCCAGCACCTCGGCTTCGACGTAGACCTCCACGAGCCGCGCCCGCAAGGTCGGCGAGAGGGGGCGACCAGCGGAGCGGACGAGTTCGACCAAGTCGGTCACGGTCGGACCCCTGCCCCACAGCGCCCCCTCCCCCGAGAGCGAGACCCGCTCATTGGCCAAGGTCACCTTGGCCAAGCTCCAGCCGCGGTGTAGCTCGCCGACCAAGCAGTCGCTCGGGATCCGGACCTCGTCGAAGAACACCTGGTTGAAGGCGTGGTCTCCGGTCATATCCACCACCGGGGCGATGGTGATGCCGTCGAGGTCCATCGGACAGACGAAGTAGCTAATGCCGTGGTGACGCTCGGCCGTGGGGTCGGTTCGGGCGAGCAAGATGCCGTACCGGGCGATGTGGCCGTAGCTCGTCCAGATCTTCGAGCCCGTCACGACGAACTCGTCCCTATCGAGAGTGGCCGTCGTGGAGAGCGCTGCGAGGTCTGAGCCTGCGCCAGGCTCGCTGAAGAGCTGGCACCAGAAGTCCTCGCCTGAGAGCAGCCTCGGCAGGAAGCGCTGCTGCTGCGCTGGGGTGCCAGCATGCAGCAGCGTCGGTCCAGCCCAGCCGATGCCGATGGGATTCACCGGACGCCGGATGCCGGCGAGGTGCAGCTCGTCGTCGATCACGAGCTGGCTCAGAGGATCAGCCCCGAGCCCCCAGGGGCTCGGCCAGTGGGGGACGACGTAGCCCGCCTCCGCCAGCGCCGCCCCGTTCGGGTCGGGGTGCTCGGCCAGAAACGCCCGCACCGCCAGCCGAGCTGGGTGGTCCTCACCAGGCAAGTCGAGCTTCACGGTGCGTAGCGTAGAGTCCAGTGGCTGACCGCCGCTGTGCGATGGGGGGAGACATGACCAGCTGGAACTACGCCGACGTCTTCGCCACCGTTGCTGAGGTCCAACCCGACGCGTTGGCGATCAGCCAAGGAGCCCACCAGCTGACGTGGTCGGAGTTCCATCGCCAGGTGCAAGGCATCGCCGCATGGCTGCTCACGAGAGACGTCGGCCCCCAGGACAAGGTGGCCATCTACCTCTACAACAGCCCTGAGTACCTCATCTCGGTGGCCGGGGCGTTCCACGCCGGACTCGTGCCGGTCAACACCAACTACCGCTACGGCGACGATGAGCTGACGTACCTCTGGGACAACGCCGACGCCTCGGTGGTGGTGTTCCACGGGACCTTCACCGAGCGGGTTGACACCGTGCGGCATCGCACGCCCGGGGTCACGACCTTCCTCCACGTCGATGACGGCACCACGCCGTGCCCAGCGTGGGCGACGCCCTTCGCTGTGGCATCGGCCACCGAGGGAGGTGGCACCCCGCCGTGGGGCCGGAGTCCCGACGACCTACTGATGCTCTACACCGGTGGCACCACCGGCATGCCTAAGGGCGTCATGTGGCGACAAGACGATCTGTTCGCCCGGCTCAATGCTGGAGGGTTCCGCCGCTACGCGGGTGACGCTGGCCTCGATGGCGTGGCGGCCGTGGTGCGTGAGGGTGGACCGGGGATGGCCGTGCTCCCCGCCTGCCCGCTGATGCATGGCACGGGGTTGTTCACCGCACTGGAGTACCTCGCCGAGGGCGGCTCGGTGAGCCTGCTCCCCTCACGGCACTACGACCCGGTGGAGTTGGCCCAGGTCATCGAGGTGGACCAGGTCAACGTGGCGGTGATCGTGGGAGACCCCTTCGCCCGCCCATTGCTCAGGGCGCTCATCGCCGCACCGGGACGCTTCGACCTCTCGTCGCTCACCGCCATCACCTCCTCAGGCGCGATGTGGTCGAGGGAGGTCAAAGAGGGACTGCTCGAGGTGCTCAGCGACGTGCTCTTGATCGATGCCTTCAGCTCCTCAGAGGCCATTGGTATGGGAGCGTCGGTCTCGAGCCGTTCGAAGACGAGGCCCACCGCCGCCTTCAGCGTGGGTGCCGACGTGGTGGTGCTCACCGACGACGGTCGCAAGGTGGAACCCGGCAGCGAGGAGATTGGGGTGCTCGGGATCGGCGGCCGGAACCCGATCGGCTACTACAAAGATGCCACCAAGTCCGCTGCCACCTTCAAGGTGATCGATGGCGTTCGCTACTCCATCCCTGGCGACTTCGCCACGGTGCGCGCCGATGGCACCATCCAGCTCCTCGGTCGAGGCTCGCAGTGCATCAACACTGCGGGCGAGAAGGTCTTCCCCGAAGAGGTCGAGGAGGCACTCAAGACGCACCCGTCGGTGGCCGATGCATGCGTGGTTGGCGTGCCCGACGAGCTCTACGGCGAGCGAGTGGTTGGTGCGGTGGAACTCCACCGTGGCGCTGCGGTCGAGGTGAGCGACTTGATTGCCCACGTCAAGACCAAGTTGGCGAGCTACAAGGCACCGAGGCAACTGCGCGTGGTCGAGAGCATCGGTCGAACTCCCTCGGGGAAGATGGACTACGCCCGGCATCGCAACGAAGCGGTGGAAGCCTTCGCCACCTGAGGACCGGGCCTGGTCGGCGAGGGGGCTACCCCCTCTCGGCGCCTCGGGTCGCTAGCCTTGCACGGTGGCGATGTACGACGACCTGACCCCCATTGAGCGAAGCCCGGTCCAGCACGATCGGCTTCCGGGGGGCCCGCGGCACGGCAAGAAGCGGTCGCGAGGTCGGTCCGGTGGGGGCGGAGGCTCGAAGAAGGTCTCCCGACAGCGGTACTGGTTGCGGCGAGCCATCGTGCTGTCCGCCTTGGCCCTCGTCGTGGCCGTGGCGGGAGTGGCCGGCTACGCCTGGTACCTCAACTCTCGCTTCCACCACACCAACGTGTCGGGTCTCCAAGGCAGCATCCACGGCACCGAGAACATCCTGCTCGTTGGCTCGACCGACCGGTGCGCGCTCAAGGTGCAGAACCCGGCGTACGGCCTCTGCCAGAACGGGGTCAACGGCGTCAACAGCGACATCACCATGGTGGTGCACCTCGACTTCAACAACGGCACCATGGCGCTGCTGTCGATCCCCCGAGACACCTTCATCCCCAATGCCCGCATCGAGGGGGCGAACAAGATCGACGCCGCGCTCTACCAAGGACCCTCACAGTTGGTGGCGGCGATCCAGGAGGACTTCGGGATCCCCATCGACCACTACATCGAACTCAACTTCGACACCTTCGCCGATGTGGTCAACGCGCTCGGTGGCATCCACATGTACTTCCCCGTGCCGGTCTTCGACCTCGAGTCTGGCCTCAACATCCGCCACTTCGGCTGCTACTACCTCGATGGCTTCCACGCCTTGCAGGTGGTTCGCGCTCGGCACCTGCAGATCTACCACCCAGGCGACAACCTGAACGATCCCCAGAGTTGGGCCCAAGAGCCCGAATCCGACCTCGCGCGCATCCGCCGGACCCACGAGTTCCTCCGAGTCCTGGCCAAAGAGCTCTCCGGCAACGGTCTGTCGAACCCCTCGACCGACGTCTCGTTGGCGCAGTCGGTGTCCCACGACCTGACGATCGACCAGAACCTCACCCTCTCGACCATGGTCTCACTGGCCGAGAACTTCAACTCAGTGCCGATCGGTTCGGTCCCCCAGCTGACCTACCCCGTCATCGTGGACCTCTCGGGCAGCTTGGAGTACGAGGGTGGGAACTACGGCGACGTCGTCTTCCCCATCCAACCCGGCGGCATGGCGACCATGGATCAGATCTTCGGCTCCACGCCGACCACGAGCACCTGGGACTACGCCCCCCTGCCCGCACCAAGCAGCTTCACCACCTCGGTGGAGAACGCCACCGGCGTCGCCAACCAGGCCGCCACGGTGGCCCATGGCCTTGGGGCGCACGGTTTCAGAATCGGCGCCACCGGTGACCGCACGCCCACGGGTCCCATCTCTGAGACCATCGTCTGGTACGGCGGGCCGCCAGCTCCTAAGAACGGCACCTGGACCAGCCCACAGATGGCCGATGCCCAGGCGATTCTCCGCCAGATCCAAGGTCCGGCCATCATGGGCTACGACCCCTCCAAGGTCGACCCCGGCGCCACCGTCACCGTCCAGACCGGTACCGATGTCTCCATCGCTCCGGTCCGCCACGTGACCACCACCACCACGCAACCCACGACGTCGACCTCGACCACGGTGGCCGGTGGCGGAGCAACGCCCACCACCGTCCCTGACGTTCCAGGGGTCAGCACCGACAACAACTTCTCCGCCCCGAGCGCGATTGCCCAGCCCCTCAAGCCCTGGGACCCTCGAGGCTGCAACTCGCAGAACAACGGACCAGCAACGACCTAGGCTCCTTCGGTGGCCGACCGCACCGTCCCCCTCGGGGTCATCGCCAAGGAGTGGGCGCGCTTCGGCGTGATCGGCTTCGGTGGCCCACCAGCCCACCTCGCCCTCTTCCGGCGTCGTTGCGTCGACGAGCGCGGTTGGATCGAGCTCGAAACCTTCGAGCACGCGGTGACCGCCGCGAACTTGCTCCCCGGCCCGGCCTCTACCCAAGTGTCGATCTACTGCGCCTACGTGCTCGGCGGCCCCGTCGGGGCCTTCGTCGGCGGCCTTTGCTTCATCATCCCTGGTCTCGTTGGCATCATCGCTGCCGCCGCCCTCCTCTTCGGCTCCTCGACCCCAAGCGTCGTTGCGGGAGCGGCTGCGGGAGCGGGATCGGTGGTGGCTGCTATCGCCCTGCGGACCGGTATCGACCTGCTCCAGCCGGCAATCACCCGGGCAAGAGGTGTGGCCTCAGAGGTGGCGAGGGTCGTGCTCTACGCCGCCATTGGGGCCCTGGCCTGCATCACGCTCGGAACCTGGCTGGTGCTCGTGCTGCTCGGATGTGGTGGGTTCGAGCTCCTGCGGCGGAACCTCGGCACGCAGCGGGGACCGAGTTCGATGGTGCTTGGGGTCGTCGCCATGGTGGGCGCGTTGCCGGCCATGGCGTGGACAGCCCTCAAGGTCGGAGCGCTCAGCTTCGGTGGCGGCTTCGTGATCGTGCCGTTGATGCAAGCTGACGCCGTCCACCGTCACCACTGGATGACCTCGGCCCAGTTCCTCCAAGCCGTCGCACTCGGTCAGCTCACCCCTGGGCCCGTGGTGCAGACCGTTGCTGCGGTCGGCTGGGCTGCGGGTGGGCTCGGTGGAGCGCTCCTCATGGCGGTCGTTGCCTTCGCCCCGAGCTTCCTCTTCGTGATCAGCCTCGCTGGTCGCTTCGACGCCCTACGGTCCAACCCGAAGGTGCTCAGCTTCATGGCCGGTGCGGGCCCCGCAGCGATGGGGGCAATCCTCGGCAGTGCCTACCTCTTGGCTCGAGCCATCTCCCAGCCCTGGGAGTTCGGACTGCTCGGCATGGGGCTGGCGTGGAGCGTGCTGTTCCGAAGGTCCTCGCTGCAGATGATCTTGGGGGCCTTGTGCATCGGCGCCGTCATCTGCGGTGCAGGGCTCGGACACCCCTAGGTGGCTTCGCGCCCGAGCGCACTGGCCACTACCCTGAGGCCAAACGAGCGGACGAGGAGCTGCCAGTGACGGTCGTGCTGTGCGAGATCACCCAAGCCCTCGATGCCCTCCGGTCCTGCTACCCCGAGGTCGAGGTCATCGACATCTCCCAGGGCATCGAAGACGGGGTACGCGGTGACGTCGTCTTCGGCGGGTTCGGTCCCAGCGTGCACGAGGCGGTTCGGCGAGGCGTGCAGTGGGTGCAGCTTCCCAACACCGGCATCGACCACACTGATCCCGCCCTCCTCAACGCTCCGGTGGTGACCTGTGCACGGGGAGCAGGCGCGATCCCGATCTCGGAGTACGTCTTGGCCACCATGCTGGCGGCAGCACGGAGGTTCCCTGCTACCTGGCTGAGCGATGCGCCGGCGCACTGGAACTTCCAGCGAACCTCGGCGCTGCACGGCTCCAAGCTCGCCATCGTCGGCTTCGGCGGCATCGGGCAGCGAGTGGCGCGGCTCAGTTTGGCCTTCGGCATGGAGGTCGCAGCGATGCGCCGGACGAACCGACCGAGCGAGGTGGACGGGGTGACCATCGTCGAGGACCTCGAGACCCTCGTGGCCGAGGCGGACCACGTGGTGCTGGCAGCGCCAGCGACGAGCGCCACCGAGCACCTCCTCAACGACGAGAGCTTCGGGTGGTGCAAGGCTGGCGTGCACCTCGTGAACATCGCGAGGGGAACCTTGGTCGACCAAGACGCGCTGCGTCGTGCCCTCGATGCCGGCATCGTGGCTCGAGCATCGCTCGACGTGTGCGATCCCGAACCCCTGCCCTCCGGCCACTGGCTCTACCACGACTCCAGGGTCTTCCTGACGCCGCACTCGTCGTGGACGGGCACGGAGATCTTCGCCGGTGCCATCGAGCTGTTCCTCGACAACCTCGGTCGCTACCTCAAGGGCGAGCCACTCGAGGGCGTCATCGACCTGCACCAGGGCTACTAACCCCGTGCCCAGCCACCCCGGCCGCGACGCACCGAAGGTGGCCGCGGCTGGCCGCGCCGAACCCTCGACGGGGCCAAAGCAAGCAGTCGCCCTGCCCCTTCCCACGGCGCTCGCCAAGACGGGTGTGCCCTCGGCGAACGCAGCGCTGAACCCCTTCGCCCCAGCTTCGCTGGTCTGTGCCGTGCTCGTCATCGGCTGGCCGGTGGCCATCGTCCTGGCGATCATGGCCCTGGTGCAAATCTCGCGCTCGAATGGCGCACAGTGGGGTTCTGCCATGGCGCTGGCGGCGCTTGGGGTCTGCGCTGCCGTCATGGTCGCTGGCGTGCTCTTCATCCTGCTGCTGTTCGCCGCTGGGGGAGCCTTGGTCTGACCCACCGAGGATTGGGCGCGCACCGCCGAGGTCGCTAACATGCCCGAGGCTGCCCCGACGCGGGCATCCCCGACCACGAGGAGTCGCAATGCCTGAAGCCGTCATCGTCGCCACCGGACGCACGCCCATCGGCCGTGCCTTCAAGGGATCGCTCACCACGTGCCGTCCCGACGACCTCACCGCACTCGTCGTGCGCGAGGTGCTGGCCAAGATCCCCCAGCTCGACCCGAACCAGGTGGAGGACCTGATCTTGGGTTGCGGCCAGCCCGCAGGTGAGGCCGGCTACAACATCGCTCGCGTGGCCGCCGTGCTCGCTGGGCTCGACAACGTCCCTGGCGTGACCGTCAACCGCTACTGCTCGTCGTCGCTGCAGTCGATCCGCATGGCCGCCCACGCCATCAAGGCCGGCGAAGGTGACGTGTTCGTCGCCGCTGGCGTCGAGACCGTCAGCCGCTACAACCACGGCGCCTCCGACACTGGCCCCCACAACCCCATCTTCGCCGAGGCCGAGGCTCGCACCGCTGAGCGTGGTGCCAAGTTCGTCTCGCCGTGGGACTACCCCGCAGGCATCGGCGACGTCTACATCGCGATGGGCCAGACCGCCGAGAACGTGGCCGAGCTCGAAGACGTTGCTCGCGAGGACATGGACGCCTACGCCCTTCGCTCGCAGCAGTTGGCCGCCAAGGCCATCGAGGAGGGCTTCTTCCAGCGGGAGATCATCCCAGTCACCTTGGAGGATGGCACCGTGGTCTCCACCGACGACTGCCCTCGCCCCCAGACCACCCTGGAGGGTCTCTCGAGCCTCAAGCCCGCCTTCAAGGAGGATGGTCGCGTCACCGCCGGGAACGCGTGCCCACTGAACGATGGTGCCGCTGCGGTGGTCGTCATGTCCGACACCAAGGCCAAGCAGCTCGGGATCACCCCCTTGGCCCGCATCGTGGCCTCAGGTGTCTCGGGCCTGCACCCCGAGATCATGGGCCTCGGGCCGGTCGACGCGTGTCGCCAGGCGCTGGGCCGCGCCGGGATGACCATGGACCAGATTGACCTGGTCGAGATCAACGAAGCCTTCGCCGCGCAGGTGCTGCCCTCGGCCAAGCACCTCGGCATCGACCTCGACAAGCTCAACATCCGTGGCGGGGCGATCGCCCTCGGCCACCCCTTTGGGCAGACCGGCGCCCGCATCATGACCACCTTGCTCAACTCCCTCGAGGATGCCGGCAAGACCTATGGCCTTGAGTCGATGTGCGTTGGCGGCGGCCAAGGCATGGCGATGATCGTTGAGCGCCTGAGCTAAGTCCACCACCACACCGACGCCGCGGCGTCGCTTGGGCCCACGGGCTCAGGCGGCGCCGTCGTCGCGTCGAGCCACGGCTGCCTTGATCTCCGCGATGGCTGGAACCGGGCCGGGGTCGATGCCGACCCAGGCGGCGAGCGCCAACGCCAGCAGGTCGATCCGAGCCAAGATCTCCCCCACTTGGTGTGCCACGGTGCCGGGTTGTGGCGCCACGGTGAGCCGGTGGGCCACGTTCTCATCGATCATGTCGACCACCACCTGTCGGCGGCGCCGATCGCTCGGGTCCTCGGCGTCGGTCAGCAGCTCGATGGCGGTGAACACCTGTCGTGTGAGGTCCCCACCTTGGCCGAAGCCAGCAATCGTGCTGTAGGCCAGCTCGGGGTACGACAACGGCAACGACAAGGTCTTGGCCTGCTCATCGATCTGGGAGCTCAACCGCTGCGCCAAGGCTCCACCGAGCTGACCGCTGCCGATCGAGAGCACCATGGTGCGATCGATGCGGCGTGCCCACTGCTCGGCCTGGTCCTGGGCCGAGGCGTCTGTGATGGTGGCGGCGAAGGCCTCGAGCAGCGCTGTGGTCGAGGGACGCTCCGCCAGGCCGAGGGCGTCACTGAGCAGCTCGAGGGCACAGCACAGCACCTCGAGGGCACAGAAGCGAGGGCCGGGGGCTGCTCCATCGAGGACGTGGACTCCCGCCGCACCGGTGCCAAATGCTCCTGCTGGACCACGGCTCTGGAGCACGGTGATGGTCGAGGAGACTGCGCTCGCCCGTTCGAGGTGCTCGAGCACCTCTGGGGTGTCCCCAGCGAAGCTGGCGGCAACGACGAGGTCGTCGGCGTGGAAGGGGAACGGGTCGTGACTCGCCACCCGCACGATGGGCACCTCAGCGACTGGCTGCAGGATCGCCCGAGCCAGCTCGAGGGCTACCCCGAGCGCACCGGTTCCCACGAGCACCACCGCCCGGAGATCACCTCGTGCCTGCTGGGTGCGGCGCAGCGCCAACGAGGCGGCCACCACCTCCGGCGTGCGGTCGAGGTAGCTCCGGCAGCCGAGGCTGTCGAGGACCTCGGACATCGCTACCTAGCGCCCTGCGGGTCGGTCGGTCGCCGCTCCGCCAGTCTGGCGTGCCTCGCCGGCTGCCACCTTGGCGTCAAGTACCTGTGCCTCAGCGTCGGTCAACTCGGTGGCCTCATCGGGCATGAGGACGGGAATTGCGCCCTCGATGCGGTAGGTGCGCTTGAGTCGCGGGTTGTACAGCAGGCCGTCAGCCTCGAAGTACTGCAGGGGCAGCCGGTCCACCGGACAAGCGATGACCCCGATCAAGAGTGGGTCGAGAGCCATGGGGTCTCCGTAGGGTCAGGCTCAGGCGAGCGAGGCGAGCAGGGACTGGACCTCAGCAACCCGGCGGGCAACCTCGGCGTCATTAGCAGCCTCAACGTTGAGGCGGAGCAGCGGTTCAGTGTTCGACGGCCGCAGGTTGTACCACCAGTCACCGTAGGTGACCGTGAGACCATCGAGGTGGTCCAAGGTGGCATCGGTGCCCTCGAGGTGGGCGGCCAGGGCGGCCACCGCGCCCCTGGGGTCGGCCACTTCGGTGTTGAGCTCGCCCGAGGCGGCGTAGACCCGGTAGGGCGCAACGAGCTCGCTCAAGGGCACGTTCCGCTTGGACATCAGCTCGAGCACCACCATGGCGGTGATGATCCCCGAGTCAGCTCGGAAGTTGTCGCGGTAGTAGTAGTGCCCGGAGTGCTCCCCACCAAAGACCGCACCGGTGCGCTCCATGTCGGCCTTGATGAAGGAGTGCCCGACCTTGGTCCGCACGCCCGTGCCGCCTGCGGCGGTGATGATCTCGGGAACCACCTTGGAGCAGATGCAGTTGTAGAGCACGGTCGAGCCGGGGTACTTCGCCAGCATCGCATCGGCCACCATGGCGGTGGTCAGCGAGCCGCTGACACCTTCTGCCCGCTCGTCGACCAAGAACACGCGGTCGGCGTCACCGTCGAAGGCCAGCCCAACATCAGCACCACGCTCGAGCACCGCTGCCTTGAGGTCGACCAGGTTCTCCTCCTGAATTGGATCAGCGGGGTGGTTGGGGAAGCTGCCGTCGAGCTCGGGGTAGAGGATCTCGACCTCGAAGGGCAACCCGGCCATGACGAGCGGCACCACGAGGCCGCCCATGCCATTGGCCGTGTCAGCCACGATCTTGAGGGGGCGCAGCGAGGTGACGTCGATGAAGGAGTGGACGTGATCCACCCACGCTTGGAGCAGGTCTCGCTCCGAGGTCAACGGCGCCACGGTTGCCGGCGGGTTGGCGAGGAACTCGGCCGTGAGCTCTTCGATCTCGAGCAGCCCGGTGTCACGACCAATGGGGCGCGCACCAGCGAGGCACAGCTTGACGCCGTTGTACTGGGCTGGGTTGTGGCTGGCGGTGAACATCGCACCAGGGCGGTCGAGGTGCCCGGCAGCGAAGTACAAGAAGTCGGTCGAGGCCATGCCGAGGTCGACGGTGGCCACGCCTTGGGTGGCTGCGCCTTCGGCGAAGGCGGCAACCAGCTCGACGCCAGATGCCCGCATGTCTCGCGCCACCACGATCTCTTGGGTCCCCACGAAGCGGGCGACCGCGGCGCCGAGCGCCCGAGCCAGCTCGGGGTTCACCTGATCAGGGACCGTTCCACGGATGTCGTACGCCTTGAAGATCTCGCTGAGGTTCATCACGCTGCGAGCCTACCTGAGCACCTCAGGCGGTTCGAGAGGGGTTCGGGACCCCAGGTTGCCCTCGCCGTCGACGAAGGAGCAACCCGGCGAGAACGAGGAGAGCAACCAGGCTCAGCCAGCTGATCGCGGTGCCCAACTGGTTCTCCGAGGTGGTGGTGAACCGCAGGGTCACGTCGTGCGACGTCGGCACCACCACCATGAAGTTCGGGGTGACGCGGTAGGGCCCCAGCGCTCCGGTGGCGTGCCAGGCCGGGAAGTACGAGACCTTCACCAGCACCGGTACACCGAGCCTTGAGCTGTGGAAGCTGACCGTGTCGCGGCCCAGCACGACGTGGCTGACCACCGTGGGCTGCAGCACTCGAGCGCCCGAGGTCGCCGAGCCGCCCCGCGGCCACCCCTTGGGTCCAGACGCCGCCAAGGGCACCGAGGCGTTGGCGACGTCTTGGTACCACGGCACCGACGCGGAAATCCAGCTGGCCGAGCTGGCGTCAATGCCGGGCTCGACCACGGGGAGGTGCGAGAGCGGGCTGACCACGTCGGCGTCGGCCAGCTCGAAGACCTTCCACGTGGTCGTCTGGGATCCACCGAGCTCCAAGGCCGGGGTCTGCCCCACCAAGGTGGCGCCGGGGAACTTCGCTGCGGCCGCGACGAGGCTCGGGGTGAAGGCCAAGTAGTAACGGACGCCCATCACCTGGAGGTGCCGGAGGCCGTCGGCCACGTCGGTGGAGCCGTAGGGCAAGCCGACCTGGGCCATCGACGGTTGGGTCGATAGTTGGGCCTGGTTCAAGAAGTGGTACGGCGTCGTGGCGGAGGATTCGAAGAAGAGACCCTCTTGGGTATCGATGCAGTCGTGGGTCCACAGCGGGAGGTCCATGAGCGCTTCGGTGGTGCCGAGGTTGGTCTCCGACGGCTCGTACTCCCACATCATCCGGCCGCAGCCATGTTGGGCTCCAACCTCATTGGCCAGGTTGATGATGGCGTTCAACTCGTCGTAGTACAGCCCCCGGCCCTCGTAGCCGGCGTAGTTGTAGCTCGCCCAGTTAGCCACCTGATTGGCCGGTGGGGTCAGTTGCAGGCTGGCAGGGAGGACCTTGTTGAGCTCGGTCTGCACCGGGTCGAACTGTGAGACCACGATGCCACCCACCACCACGAGCGCCACGATGGCACCGGTGATCGACCCCGGCGCGTAGCGCACGTCGGATGGTCGCCGTCGGCTGAGGGGCGCCGTGGCGAAGCGTCCCAGCTTGTACCGCCGCCACGCGGTGGCGAGTCGGACTGCGCCGTAGGAGAAGCTCCAGGCTCCTGAGAGGTAGAGCGACACGATGTACATCGGCAGCAGCCGCGCGTTGTAGATCGAACCCTGGGGGTCAACAGCCACCGCCACCCCCCACACCACCGTCATCACCGTGGCGAAGATGGCGAAGCGACTGCGCACGGTGAATCCGAGCACGGCGGTCACGACCGCCAGCACCACCACCCAGAGGTCCGCCGTTGGAGCGTAGAGCGAGAACCCGATCGAGATGTTGGTGTAGCCCATGGGGTTCGCGTACTTCTGGAAGGCCACGAAGGGCACCAGCCACCACGCCATGAGCCCGAGACCGATCCCTAGGGTGACCCCCAACCAACCCAGCCGATCGAGGCGGTCGCGCTGGGTCGAACGCCGCCGGGTGACGATGCCTCTCGCCCAGCCCATGCCGTCGTCCGACAAGGGCGTGGAAGGGATCAGCTCCATGAGGGCCAAGAGCCCAAGCCCACTAAGGCCGTAGAGCACGGGCAGGAGGTGTGCGGCGAGTGCAGTGGCGAGCACCAGCGGGGCGAGCAGCTTGTTGCGCTTGGTCCGCAGACCATGTGCGCACAGCCCGAGGAACAACAGCACCAACGACAGGCTCAGGCTGAACGCGTACTCGCCGGCCAAGGTCGAGAAGAGGTTGCCTCCGTCAATGGTGTAGCTCTGCTCGAACAAGAAGGGCAGGGTGAACACAGCCAGGACTTCTGGGAACGGCCGGCGCAAGCCGAACCCCCGTCCAAGGGCCCAGGCGCACAGCGGCAACAGCAGCGATCCGAGCACGGTCGACAGCTTGAAGGCGACGTTGTAGCCAACGAGGTGCGTCCCGAACACGGTCAGGAGGTCCGGAAGGATGAAGTAGTAGGTGTACAGCGGCATACCGTCGTACCACCCTGGGAACCACCCGGTCAGGTGCCCGTGGTCGAGGAACGTGCTGAGGTAGTGCGGCACGATGTAGTGCGCACCGGTGTCCCCGCCGGTGGTCGTGGTATTCGACAGCAGCGCTGATGCACCCCCGAGCTGCCAGACCGTGATGCCAACCACCACCAAGATGACCACGGTGGTGACGAGCAGGGGCCACTGATCGCGTCGACCCTGGGTGCTGGCCAGCCAGCCCTGGTGGCGTCGTGGGCTCAGTGCCATCGCAGCGTGGTCTCCACCACCGATGCCAGCGCCACCGCGTTGAAGCCGATGTGGGCGAAGAGCCCCATCGTGATTCGCCCGGTTGCGAGGTAGCACCCCGCCAAGATGGCGCCGAAGACGGCCAATCCCACCAACTGGAGCGCTTCGCCATGGGCGGCCCCAAACGCCAGGCCATCGAGGAGGACGGTCCCGGCGATGCAGACGCCAATGAGGCGCCCTTTAGGAAGCCGGCCGAGTGACAACGATCCGAGGGAGCGTACGAGCAGGCCTCGGAAGAACAGCTCCTCCACCACAGGGGAGCCAACGACAGTAAGGGCAACCACAATCCACACCGCAGACCCCGTGAATCCGCCCGTCAGCCGATTCGATGGCCCATTGAGGTTGGTGGAGTTCCCAAGCAGCGACAGGTAGGCAGCGGTGATGCCGTACTGGGCCGCCACTCCGATGAGCAGGCCGACGAGATCCACTGGCTTGAAGGCGACCCCAAACGCCGTTCGCCACGGGCCCGTCCTCGTCAACCGGACCGCCACGAGGCAACCACCGAGCATGCCCATCCAAAGGCCCACCAACGAAGAGGTGACGTACCACGCGGGCCAGACGGCCTCAGAGGCAATGCGGTTGACCTGCCCACCGTGGCCGGTCAGCTGCGCCACCACCTGGAGGAGCACCTGGGCAACGAGCGTGCCGGCGAGGAAGCCCCCGAATGCACACCAGAACCACACCGCCCCCTGCGACGGGGTGAGGGCGAGCAACCTCGTCGGTGCGAGGAGGACCCCGCCTGACTCAACCCCTGGCCCTGGCACCGGGTTTCGAGGCGTCCGCTGAGGGCTCGGGATCATCATCGAAGGCTACCGTCGGCTCGCTGAGCACCTCGGTCGCTCAGGGTCCGGGGACATCGCGCCGCAGGTCGGCCCTAACATGGCAGCGTGGCGTTCTTCAAAGGCAAGGGTCCCTCCTCAGCAAAGCAACCCGGGTCCACGCCGCCGTCGAGGCCGTCTCCGACCCAACGCTGGCTCTGGCCGGCCCTCATCGTCGTCGTGCTGTCGGTGGTGCTGTTCCACGGCGTGGGGCAGTCCTCGGGTTCGAGCATCTCGTTGCCCTACTCGACCTTCCTCGCTGACGCGCAGAACCACCTCATCAAGACCGCAGCCATCGACAAGGTGACCGGCAACGTGTCCGGTGAGTTCAAAGACGGCCTCACCTACTCGGTGAATGCTCCCGCCACGCCCATCACCACCGACGTCGACCTCCTGGTCAAGAACGGGGTTGAGGTCACCTTCCCCTCCTCGAGCACCTTCTTGTCGCAGTGGGGACCTGAGATCGTGCTCTTCGGCATCATGGGCGGCCTCGTGTTCTTGGTCTACCGCATGTCACGCGCCCAGATGGGCGGCATCATGTCGATCGGGAAGTCGTCGGCCAAGCAGTTCCAGCAAGAGCCTGGGGTCAAGACCTTCGTTGACGTCGCCGGCTACGACGGGGTCAAGCAGGAGATCTCCGAGGTCGTGGATTTCTTGAAGAACCCGGCCCGCTTCACCGAGATCGGAGCAAAGATCCCCAAGGGTGTGCTCTTGGTGGGCCCGCCAGGAACCGGCAAGACCTTGCTCGCCCGTGCAGTGGCGGGCGAGGCGGGCGTCCCCTTCTTCTCCGTGTCGGGATCGGACTTCATCGAGATGTTCGTCGGCGTCGGGGCCTCTCGGGTGCGTGACCTGTTCCAGACGGCCCGCAAGCAATCCCCAGCGATCATCTTCATCGACGAGATCGACTCCATCGGCCGCAAGCGAGGAGCGGGGCTCGGGGGCGGTCACGACGAGCGTGAGCAGACCATCAACCAGATGCTGTCGGAGATGGACGGCTTCTCCCCTGCCGAGGGCGTGGTGCTGATCGCCGCCACCAACCGTCCCGACGTGCTCGACCCCGCATTGTTGCGGCCGGGTCGGTTCGACCGCCAGATCGTGGTGCCACTCCCCGACCTCGACGAGCGCCTGCCCATCTTGCAGAACCACTGCGCCAACAAGAAGATCGGCCCGTCAGTCGACCTCGTCACCGTGGCCAAGGGCACGCCCGGGATGAGCGGCGCCGACCTCGCCAACTTGGTCAATGAGGCTGCGCTGCACGCCGTGCGCAGGGGCTCATTGGTGATCGAGATGGTGGACTTCGAGAGCGCCCGAGATCGCATCTTGATGGGAGCCAAGCGCGGCTCGACGGTCCTCTCGGACCAAGAGAAGGAGCGGGTGGCCTACCACGAGTCCGGACACGCCATCTTGGGCTACGTACTCGATCAGGCTGACCCGATCCACAAGGTCTCCATCATCCCTGCGGGCATGGCACTGGGGGTGACCATGCAGCTACCCATCGAAGAGCGGCACCTGCACAACCGCCAGTACATCGAAGACGCCATCTGCATGCGCATGGGCGGGCGGATTGCCGAGCTCTTGGTCTACGGCGACCTGTCCACCGGTGCCTCAGACGACCTGCAGCGCAACACCGAGTTGGCCCGGCGCATGGTGCGGGAGTGGGGGATGTCCTCGATCATCGGACCCATGGCCTGGGGCAGCCAGGGACAGGTCTTCCTCGGCGAAGACCTCATGCACACCAAGGACTACTCCGATGAGACCGGCAAGCTCATCGACGAGGAAGTGGCCAAGATCCTGCGCGAGCAGGAGGAACGGGCGCGGCACTTGCTCACCGTGCACCGCCAGGGTCTCGAGGCCGTGACCCGAGCCCTGCTCGAGCACGAGACCATCGACGGCAGTGTGGTCACCGCGCTCGTCGATGAGGCCTACGGAGAGCCCGTCCACCCTGGCGGCCACGACGAGGTTCCGAGTTTTGGGGCACTGGCCAACGTTGCTGGCGAGCTTCCAGAGCCTCCCGCCTCGTGGCCCGCACCAACCTGGCCGCCGAACGCCTCAAGCTGAGAACGTGACGCCGCCACCTGGTCAACCCGGTTGACGAGGTGGCGAGCGCTCAGTTCGCCACGGTGATCCCGGTTGATCCTTGACCGGCGGGCAGGCTGCTCGGGATGAGTGCCCCGAGGATGGCGATGGGCCCTGACGCACGCACCACGAACGCCTCTTGGCGGCCAATGGTGGGAATGGTGGGTGCCTCGAGGGGAACGAAGGTCCCACCGTGGAGTTTGAGCGGGGCTCGAGGTGCTGGCACCAAGTTGCCAGCACTCATGGTTGCCACCGACAACGTCAAGGGGCCATCACCGAGGCACAGGACCCCAACCCAACCGACCTGGCGATCCACACCCACGCCAGCAGGAGGCACCACTGCCACCGTCGGACCAGCCACAGCGAGTTGGCCCGCCAGCACCGCCCGCGTCCGCACCTCGCCCGCTGAGGTCGCCGTGATGCGCGCCACCACCACCCCAGGGCCACTCGTCGTGACCCGAGCGGCGTAGGCGAAGTTCTTCGGAATCGCCGAGCTCGCACCGAGGTTCAGGTCGGTGACGGTCATCGCCCCGAGCGAGAGGTGCTCGCTCGCGACGGGCCCCGAGGGGAGGGTGATGCCGAGGCTTGCGGTCTCTGGGGTATCCGACAGGTTGGCCACCTCGAGGATGGTCGACGCAGAGGCCACGTTGGACGCACCAGCGATCACCGCATCGTCCATGAGCGCTGGGGCTCCCTCGACCAAGGAGATCGCTCTGACGCGCCCGGCACCGTGCTCGAACTCGCTGGCGACGACCCGCCCAGTCGTGGCGGTGACGGCGATTCCGAAGCTGGGTTGGGCTTGGACGTAGGCGCCGAGGTTGAGCGTCACCGAGTGGGCTGGGGCGATAACCAGCCCCTGGTACGGCAGGGGCTGGAGCACCTGGGTCGGCGTGACGAAGCTGGCGTTGACCACTGCCAAGGTGGCGGTCGGGTTGGTGACGGTGAGGTAGGTGTCAGCACCATTGGCCGTCGTGCCTCCGGCGAGGTACGACGACGAGGTGGCAGTGGCCACGCATGGTGACGTCGTCCACAACCCATCGGCCTCGATGACGCTGGTAGCGGCAACCCCTCCACCATCGAGCGACACCAGCGTCGACACGAAGTCTCCCGTTGCCCCCCGCACGGGATTGATGCTGGCGGTGCTGTGGGGGGCGATGGCAACCGGTCGGGCAGCGCTCGGGGCTCCGCTGCCCACTTCGGTCACGGTGCCGAATACCGGGCTGGCGGTGGTGTTCGTGAGCGCGATGGTGTCGACATCGGTGGTGGGGGCTGCGCCGCAGACCCACGCCGAGGACGAGGCTGATGGTGAGGCGGCGAGGGTCCCCGACAGCGGCGCGAGCGTGGGAGGGGTGGCGGCACCTCTCACCGCTGCACCCCCGACCAGCACGGCCATGGAGACCCCCACCAAGCCAGCTACCCTCAGGCGCCCGGGCTCGGTGCTGCGACGACGGCGCGCGGTCACGAGGGCTCCTCGTGGGGAGTGACGGCCGAGCGCCTCGGGCGCACCACGCCGAGCAACGCCGCACCACACGCCACCCACGCCAGCACGTCGATCCCAGCGAGCAGGCCGTTGCGCGGGAGCATCGAACTCGTGAGCGCAGCGGTGCCGCCGGCCGAGGCGAACTGGGCCGCGGAGCTGAATCCAGGGGTCGAACGCACCTGCCGTCCACCGACGCTCAACCGCAGCGCGCTGGAGGGGCTCGAGGTGACGAGCACCGTCCCGCGTGGGGCGACGCTCAGGGTACCGAGGCTGTCAGGGGCTGGGGTGCCGATGGGCAGCCAACCAGCCACTGCCGCTGCGCTGGAGGGGACTCCCAACGGAGCGGGCTCCTGGCGGAGGGCAAGGAGCGGGATGGCGTCGGTGACGCGGTAGACCGTGATCCCCCCTGCAGTGGACACCTGACTGAGGTCTTGCTGGAGCGAGAGCGCTCGCTCCAGGCTCGGTGGGACGGCGAAGGTGCTCGAGTGGCTGAGGTCGGTGATCGAGGGCGTCGCCGAGGTGTCGACCACCACGTAGCCGATGGCTCCTTGACCGAGCAGACGTCCCAAGGTGGTGGTGTTCCCGTCCATCGCCTCCCTGACGGCATCGGCGAGGTGGCTGGCGTCCCCCGGGCCCACCTCTGCGAAGAGCGAGGTTGAGCTCTCGGTGGTCGAGGTCGTGGTGCCAAAGGCCAGACCGGGCTCGATGGACCAGCCCTGCATGGGGAGCACCCGTGGATCGGCGAGCCACAGCACCCGCATTCCCTCGGTGGCGGTCGCTGCGGTCACGGCCTCAACCTCACCGGTGATGCCACTCGTCGAGAGTCCCCATGAGCCACTCCCCGTTGCGAGCACGAAGGGGACCATGCCGAGCAGACTGGCGGCCACGCCGAACACGGCGACCCCCTGGCGCCAGCCGAAGGCGAAGTCAGCCAGCTCAACCTCGAACCCGGAGATCGCCAACCCAGCGAGCCCAGCCACTGCCACAGCGCCGGGCACCAAGATGACCGTCAACTGCGGGGCGAAGCTTCCGAGCAGGTGGTTCGCCACGAGGTAGGCCAACCCCCACGAGCTCACCGCGATCATCGCCAGCCGAGATGCCATGACGAGTCTGGCTCCACGGACCAAGACGAGGGGGCTCACTGCGGCCATCGGCAAGGCCCAGCTCACAGGGCTCGCACCTGCCGTCCCAACGCTGAACCGCAGGAGCGCAGCGAGCGATGGGGCACTCGAGGTGGAGATCGGCAACCCCAAGACGCCAGCCGCTGCGGTGGGATGCAGCACCATGCCGGCGACCCAGGGTCCGAGCAGCACGACCGCCCCGACCAGCACCTTGACCGTGGTCCAGCTGTACCGAAGGCCATCGGCAGCACCCTGCGGCAACCCGCCGATCGCGTAACCCAGGGCGACCACGAGGAGCGCCACTGCGAGTGCGGGGCTCAGCGAGATCGCCATGGCGCTCAGCACCGCGGCCCAGACCAGTCGGCCCCGAGCCGAGCGCGACCAACCCTTGTCGCCGAGCCGGGCGTCGGTCACCGGCATCGCCATCGGCGCTGCCCCGGCCACCCGACCAGTGCACACGACGAGCCACGGTAGAGCTCCGTACGCGATGAGGCCGTCGAGGCGGCCGAGCTGGATCGCCGAACCCCACAGGCCAATAGCCCCGTAGGCCGCTGCCGTTGCCAACCGTGCTCGGGGGGAGACCAACGGGCTCACGAGGCGCGCCACACCGAGCATGCCGAGCGGCACCATACCGACGACCAGCAGGTCCTCGAGCAGCGCCATGTGCCCTGCGGTCAAGACGCCGAGTGCACCCAAGGTGCCGTACCCCGATGGGGCGGGTAGCGAGGTGCCAACCCCCACCGGACGCCAGCTCGAGAACATCTGCGACCAGGCACCGGTGAAGCTGGGGAACTTCGAGAACAGCCCCACGTAGGGAAGTGGCGAGAAGGCGAGGTTCCTCGAGCCCACGAGGTACAGGACCATGAGGAGTCCGACCGCCACCATGCGCCCGCTGCGCGAACCGAGGAACCTCCGCGAGGTGCCGTGGACACCAATCCGATGCCCGAGGTCATCGAGTTCGTCGAAGTCTTGGTTCTCAGAGAAGGCGGACCCGATGCTGCCGGTCAAGTCGAGGTCGTCGAGGCCCACCGCTGCGTCCTCGGTCGCCGAACCCCTCGCCACCGCCATGCCTTGGTAGAAGAGTCGGGTCACGAAGGTCTTGAGCCGGATCGATCCTCGTGCTTGGCGTCGGTGGAGCTCGCGGTCACTCAGCTGACGCCCCGCTGCGATGGAGGCTCGGCGAACCTTGAGGTCGGGCGTGCGGGCCAGGTTGTGGCGCCAGCTCGAGACCACCACCTTGGCCCGGGCGTCGTCCCGGCCGATCTTGGCCACCAGCCACTCGAGCCCGGCGAGCACGAGGGCCATCGGGACAGCCCACGCCAAGGTCACCATCGAAGAGCAGGTCAACATGGTGCGGACCTCATGGCGGCGCTGGAGCCCTTGGAGGCTCTGGCCTTCCTCGACCTCCTCTTGCCCGCTCGAGCGGAGGTGCTCATGGGCCACGACGGCCTTTGGCGCCACGACCACCCGTGCACCAGCGACCTGGGCGTGCCAGGACAGCTCGAGGTCCTCACCCATTGCCGAGATGCCTGGATCGAAGCCACCAAGGGCGCTGAACAAGTCGGCACGAACGAGGTTGCAGCCCCCGGGGGCCACGAAGACCTCCCGCACGGCGTCGTGCTGGCCGTGGTCGACCTCACCGCGCCCAACGCGCTCGGCCACCGCACCGGTGACGTCAGCCACCTGGCCGACGTGGAGCAGCACACCTGGATCGGCCATCGTCACGAGCTTCGGCGTCACGATGCCGGCATTGGAACGGAACGACTCCTCGACCATGATGCGCACCGCATCAGGGGCAATCGAGCAGTCGTCGTGGCACAGGAGGAAGAACGTCGCCCCATCGACCATCTCGATGGCGAGGTTCGAGGTTGGCCCGTAGCCTCGGTAGTCCTCGACCATGCGGACGTAGGCACCCGGAGCGTGGGCAGCCACCGATGCCCGCACCGCGTCCTCCTGGCCGCCAGCGAGCACCAAGATGGACAGCTGCTCGTAGTCCTGCGCCGCCAGCGACGCCAGGGTCTGCTCGAACCACGGCCCCGGCTCACGGGAGGCGACGACGGCGACGACCGAGGGGGCGAGGGAATCCATGGGTGGACCAAGGCTACCTGAGCCCACCTCGCCCTCCCTGCTTGCAAATGTTATGCACACTGCGTACAATGGTGCATCGACGAACCACGGAGTGTGCGATGACCGAGCCTGAGAAGACCAAGACCACCACGACCAGCGCCGCAACCAAGGTCAAGGACCTCGGCTACACCGCCGTCGGCCTCGGCGTCATGGGCGTGCAGAAGCTGACCGTGACCTCGAAGTCCCTCCTCGAGAAGTCCCCGGTGGACCTGCCCATCGCCCAAGTCAAGGATCAGCTCAAGGCCGTCCAAGATGTGGCCGCTCGCTCAGCGATCAAGGTCGACGACAGCGTGGGACGCACCGCCGACCTGGTGGAGGGCGCCTTGGCACCCCTCGAGGCCAAGCTCCCTGCCCCTGCCCGCGATGCCGTGACCAAGGTCCGCGACCAAGCCAAGGACCTCCACAGCCAGTTCCGCACCAAGGTCCTCGAGCCGCAGGTCAAGGCCGAGGGCTGAGCCCTCTGCACCAAGGACGCCGCCGCTGGGCTCAGCCGTCGACGTCTTGGGTGCGCCAGTAGGCCAAGGTGTCCTCGAGCGTCTTGCGAAGCGGAATCTGCGGTGACCAGCCAGTGCGCTCGGACAGCTTGGCTGCGCTCCCGCGGAGCACGGGCACATCAGCAGGCCGAGTCAACTGCGAGTCGACCTCGAAGACGCAAGAGGTCTTCGCCAGCTCGAGCAGCATCGCTGCCACCTCATCGATGGCCACGTCGACCCCCGAGCAGATGTTGTACGTCTCGCCGCGTTCGCCGAGCTCGATGAGGCGGCGGTAGGCCACCACCACGTCTCGAACGTCGGTGAAATCCCGTCTGGCCGCCAGGTTGCCCACCGCGATGCGGTTGGCGCCCGACCGCTCCGCCGCCACCACGCGCTGGGCGAGCGCTGCCACGGCGAACATGGGGCTCTGGGCTGGTCCGACGTGGTTGAACGGTCGCGCCACCACGACGTCCTGGTCGTAGCCGAGCACGGCTTGAATCGCCACGGCTTCGGCCGCCACCTTTGAGGCGGCGTAGGGCGAGACCGGCCGCACCGATGACTCCTCGGTCAGGGGCAGATCCTCCGCTCCCACGTGGCCGTAGACCTCCGCCGAGGACACCACGAGCACCCGAGCTGAAGGGGCAACTGCCCGAGCCGCTGCGAGGACTGCAGCGGTGCCGAGCACGTTCACCCGGAGCACCTCTGTGGGATCCACCCACGAGTCCCCAACGTGGCTCTTGGCAGCGAGGTGGTAGATGGCCGCGGGCTGCGCCTCCTCGAACAGCACGCAGAGGGCGGCGACATCGGCGATGTCAACCTCGGCGTCCGACGGCGTCACCACGTCCCCGCAGGCCTCGAGGTGGCGGGTGAGCCACTGGCCGACGAACCCTCTGCTCCCGGTGATCAGCGCTCGCACGGAGCCACCCTACCTACTCCGCCGGCGCTCTCCCTGAGCGTCGGCCACTGCTGCACGGTAGGCAGCCACGTGCGCGTCGACGCACCTCGCCCAGGTGTGGGACCGTGCCACGTCGAGCCCGTGGGCGACGAGGGCTGGATCGGGTCCAGCACCGAGGAGCTGCTCGAGGGCGGCACGAAGGTCAGGCGAGGATCGGGGGGCCACGAGGATGGCGGCCCCCTCGACCAAGCTCTCCATGACCGTTCCGGCGGTGGTGATCAGCGGCGTGCCGCACGCCAAGGCCTCGAGAGCGGGGAGTCCGAATCCCTCGGCGGTGGAGGGGTAGGCAAGGGCTACCGCCCCGCGGATCAGCGCAGGCAGCGCCACATCCTCGACGTAGCCCAGGCGTCGGACCCGCGCTGGGTGCGCGAGTCGCGCGAAGGCGGCCTCGATCGCGTCGCTCCCCCAGCCCGGCTGACCGGCCAGCACCAAGTCGACCTCTGGATGCGCCGAGGCGGTGGCATCGAAGGCTTCGAGCAGTTCGATGATGCCCTTCCGAGGCTCGAGCGTCGAGACGAAGGCCACGTAGCGCCGGGAGGGGTCGAGGCCAAGGTCAGCCCGCACCTCAAGGTCACTGGGCTGCACGTGGTCCGTGAAGCGCTCGAGGTCCACCCCAAGACGCGCCACGGTGATCGGCACGCGCACCTCCACCACCTCGGCGAGGCGATCGGCGGTGAACTCCGAGATGCAGATCAACCGAGTGGCCCGGCGAGCTGAGCGCACAATGGCGCTCCGGAAGAACGGCACCTTCGATGCCTCGTGGAGCTCAGGGTGGTCGAAGAACGTGGTGTCCATGATCGACACGCAGCTCGCGACTCGAAGCGCTCCGGGCAAGGTGTAGTGGGGACTGTGGTGGACCGAGGGACTGAGCGCGTTGATCCGATGACCGAGTACCAACCGCTCGTAGAGCAGGCGGAGCGGACGCGACCGGGGCACCTCGGCCCGGATCGTGGCGCCAGACCCGAGGAGCTGGCGCCACCTCGTGGCGTCGTCGGACCGACACCACACCACGAGGTCAATATCGCCGCGGGCGGCCAGGTGCTCGGCGAGGACCGCGATGTAGCGTCCGGCGCCTGCAGGGCGGTTGGGCACCGCAGAGACGTCGAGGCTGACGACGAGGCGCTCAGCCACCGATCCCCCATGCATCGAGGTGCTGTTGGGCCACCTGCGCCCAGGTCTGCTCGAGGTCGCCCCGCTGGGCCTCGACGCTGCGCCGGGCGCCAGAGGGGTCGGCGAGTACCGCGTCGAGCGCAGCGGCGATGTCGCTTGGACGTCGTGGATCAACCCGTCGGACGCCTGGAGCGGCGAGGTGCGCGACCGACGGCGTGGTGGTCGAGCAGACCACCGGGGTGCCGAGGCTCAACGCCTCGACCGGGGGCAGCCCGTAGCCCTCGGTGACGGGGACGTAGCCGAAGACGGTCGCCTCGACCATGAGCCCGGCCAAGGTGCCCGGCTCCACGAAACCCAGATGCACGACGCGGACCCCACCGTGCGCCTCGTTGAGACCAGCGTCACCCCAACCCTGGGGTCCGACGAGGACCACGGTCAGCGACCTCCCTTCACCGAAGAGCTGCTGGCACGCTTCGAGGAGTCGTCGGAGGTTCTTGCGAGGTTCGGCGGTTGCTGCGCACAGGACCGTGGGTCCCTCAACCTCGTGTTCCTCGAGCAGCATCCTGGCGGCATCGAGGTCTGGAGCCGGGAGGTGGTCGGTGCCGCAGGGGATCACTGCCACCGCTTCTCTTGGCGCACCGGCGGCGCGTAGCGCTTCAGCCACCGGCTCGCTCAGGACGATGAAGCGGTCCGCCCGGCGCAGCGCTCGGTGCAATGCCCGCTCGTGCCAGCGCTTGGCGCGCGACCCCGTCGTAACCCCGCTGTCGCGCCACGACAGGTCCGCCACGAGGATCGATGCCACCGATGGCCCCCGCACCCGGCCCATCCCAAGAGCGGTGGTGTGGACCACGTCGACGCCAGGTCCACCGAAGCCCACCACACCCAGATCGCAGAGCACCTGGTACGGCTTGGCTGGCAGCACCGAGCACTCGAGCGTGACGCCACGGCGAGCCAGCGGGTCGGGGTCGCCGGGTCCACGGCTCGCGGCGACGACCACCTCGAGCCCATGTGGAGCGAGGTCGACCAAGCCGTTGAGCAACCCGGTGGCGTAGGTGCCGAGCCCCCCAGGGACTCGACGACGCAGCTGCTCCGCCGCGATGACCAGGCGACGCTCAGCCACGCGTCGCCGCCAGGCGGTAGAGGTCCTCGAAGTCGGCTGCACATCGTTCCCAGCTGTACCGCGCCGCCCGACGACGCCCGCGAATCTCGAGGTCGCGACGCAGCGCGACGTGGCTCGAGACGGCCACCATGGCGTGGGCGAGCGATGCGCTGTCCCGCGGCTCGACCAGCAGGGCCGCATCGCCGAGCACCTCGACGAGGGAGGCGTTGGTCGTGGCGATCACCGGCACGCCGACGGTCATCGCCTGCAGGGGTGGGAAGCCGAAGCCCTCGTACAAGCTCGGGTAGACGAGGGCCGTGGCACCTCGGAGCACCGACGAGAGCTTGGCATCGTCGAGGTACCCCAGCCGGATGATGCGGTCGCGATGGGCGGCAGTGGCGATGGCTGCCTCGAGGGCGTCAACCCCCCAGCCGTCTTGGCCCACGAGCACCAGCCCCATGCCCTCGAGATCCCCAGCGGCTTGGTCGAAGGCCCGAACGAGCCCGGGGAGGTCCTTGCGCGGTTCGGCCGTGCCAATGGAGAGCATGTACCGATCGAGGTGCGGCGGCAGCAGGCCAGTGATCTCCCTCGGTGCGGCGAGGGGCACCACCCCTGGAGCAATGGCTACCACCTGGTCGCTCGATGCACCGAAGTGCTCGATCACCTCGGCCCGCACTGCCTCGGTGTGGGTGTGCACCAAGGCGCCGCTCTTGATGGCGCGGGTGATCAGCGGAAGGGTTCGAAGGGTCGCAGGCGTCGCCAACTCGGGGTACCGAACGACGGTCAGATCATGCACGCTGACCACTCGGGCAGCCCGCTTGGTCGGCCCCACGACGTAGTTCGTCCCGTGGACAACGTCCACCTTGCCGATGAAGCGCTCCATGACTGGCCGGCGCACGAGGCGCCAACTGAGCTGCAACGGCCTCGCCGCCATCGTTCGGTGGTGGTGCGCGACCCCCTCGGGCACGAGCGCTTCGAGACCTTCACGTCGGTAGCTCACGGCGAAGGCACTGAGCTCGAGGTGCCGAGCGTGCGCCAGCTCGCCGAGCAGGAACTTGGCCCACAGGCCAATCCCGGTCAACGTGCCGAGCAGTGGAGTGGCATCGAAGGCCACCGTGAGCTGGCGATCTGGGTGCACGTCAGGCATCACGGGCCAGCCATCTCGAGCACGAGCCCACGGCGCGGGGTGACCAGGGGCCTCGCCCCGGGAGCACCCGAGGGCTGTCGATCGGGCTCACGCTCCTCCTCCTTCGGTGGCCACCGTTCTACTCGGTCACCCATGGTCTCAGGTCTGACCCCACCTCGTGGCGACGAGCCGCGCCGTTAGGCTGAGCCGATGCTCACCACCTTGTGCGGTGGCGTCGGGGCCGCTCGCTTCCTCTCGGGGGCGATTCAGGTTGTCGAGCCATCCACCATTTCGGCCATCGTCAACACCGGAGACGACCTCGACCTCCATGGCCTTCGGATCTGCCCGGACCTCGACACCATCACCTACACCCTCGCCGGTCTCGACAACACCGTGACCGGCTGGGGGCTGCGGGGGGAGACCTGGAGGACCAAGACCCGGCTGGCCGAGCTCGGCGGCGAAGCGTGGTTCGCCTTAGGTGATCTCGACCTCGCGACCCACCTCTACCGCACCGAGCGACTCCGTCGAGGGGACCACCTCACCGACATCACGGCGTCGCTGCTCTCCACCTTGGGCGTCAGCGTTCGGTTGCTACCGATGACTGAAGATGCCGTGCCCACGATGCTGACCAGCGTTGACGGCGTGGAACTCAGCTTCCAGGAGTACTTCGTGCGCCACCACCACGACGTGGCGATCAGGTCGGTCAGGTTCGACGGTGCTGACCTCGCTCGCCCTGGACCCGGTGTCCTCGACGCCATCGCAACTGCGACCGTGCTCGTGATTGCCCCATCGAACCCGATCGTCTCCATCGGTCCCATCTTGGCAATTCCAGGCGTCGCGACCGCCCTCGAAGGTCGTAGGGGCCGGTCGGTGGCCATCTCACCCATCGTCGGTGGCCGTGCCCTCAAGGGTCCAGCGGACCGCTTGCTCACCGAACTCGGGCATGAGGCCAGCGTGGCGGGCATCGCCCGGCTCTACGCCCCCTTCGCCTCCACCTTGGTGATCGACCGCGCCGACGCACACCTTGAAGCCGATGTCGTCGCGGCCGGGATGGCTTGCGTCGTCACCGACACCATCATGGACTCCCTTGCCGCCTCGCGGCACCTCGCCGAGGTCGCCCTGGGGGCGGTGCAGTGAGCCAGTTGTCGCTGATGGGGATCACCGGTATCGGTGAGATCACCCCAGGTGCAGACCTCGCCGCGGTCATTGCCACCGCGATGGCGCTCGAGGAGAACCCGACGCTGTGCGACGGTGACGTGGTGGTGGTGACCCAGAAGGTGGTCTCCAAAGCGGAGGGTCAGCTGGTGGCAATCGACGTCGAGGACTCCGACGCCAAGGTGGCACTCGTCGAGCGAGAGGCGGTCCGAATCCTGCGCCGACGCGGCGAGTTGCGGATCACCGAGACGGTGCACGGCTTCATCTGCGCCAATGCGGGCGTGGACCTCTCCAACGTCGACGACGGCGTCGCCGCACTGCTCCCCGTTGATGCCGACCGCTCGGCCCGTCGAATCCGAGCAGGGCTCAAGCAGCGCACCGGCACCGACGTCGGCGTGCTGATCTCAGACACCTTCGGGCGGCCCTGGCGGCGAGGCGTGACCGACGTTGCGCTGGGGGCGGCAGGGATCGCTGCGGTCATTGACCTGCGGGGAACCCCCGATGCCAACGGACGGGTGCTGGCCGCCACCGAGGTCTGCGTGGCCGACGAGCTCTGCGGTGCCGCCGAGCTGGTCATGGGCAAAGATGCGGGCATTCCGGTCGCCATCATCAGGGGGGTCGATCCGAGCTGGCTCAGGCCATCGTCGGTGCGCGAGGAGATCGTTCGCTCGACCGCCGAGGATCTCTTCCGCTGAGACCAGCCGCCACGTCGGTGCGACGGGCACCAACGCCCTAGCCTCGCAGGCGTGCCGCCACTGCTCGAGACCCTGGTGCCCCTCGAGTTCAGGAGCGCGGTGACACCGCCCCTCAAGCGGTACTACCTGTGCGTGCTGCTCGCCTGCTTCGGCTTCGGGCTGACCTTGGCCATGTTCGTCGTCTACCTCCACAACGTTCGGCACTTCTCGGTAAGCTTCGCCAGTGCGGCGCTGCTCTTCACCGCCCTGGTGAGCCTCGTCGCCACTCCGCTGATTGGTTCGCTGACCGATCGCTTCGGACCCATCAAGGTGATGATCACGATGGCCCTGCTCTCGAGCGGCGCTGAGGCCACGTGGGCCTTCGCCCGGACGTGGTGGATCGTGCTGCTCACCGCGATCGGGGTGAACCTCGCTGGTACTGGCGTCTTTGGTCCGGGCAACGTGCTCATGGCACGCCTCGGTGACGCCGAGCAGCAGCAACGTGCCTTCGGCGTGAGCTTCATGGTGGTCAACCTCGGCGTCGGCATCGGTGGACTGGTCTCGGCGGCCGTGGTGAGCCTGTCGCACCCGGCCACCTTCACGGCGCTGTACCTCGGGGGAGCTGCCGCCAACCTCGGCCTCGCCGTCTTGCTCGTCTCCTTGCGGCACCACGGCCACGTCGAACCTCGCGTCGACGACAATCCCCCGCCCCCGCAGGGGGCGTGGCGAGAGGTCCTCGCAGATCCAAGGCTGCGCGCCTACATGGTGGCCTCGCTGGTCATCGCCATCACCGGGTAAGGCTCGGTGGATGCCGGGTTCTCGCTCTACGTGGTCAACAACCTGCACCTCTCGGTGCACGTGGTTGGGCTGAGCTTCTTCTGCAACACGGCCACGATCGTGGTGGCGCAACTCGTGGTCCTCAACCAGATCGACGGCAGGAGTAGAACCCGGGTCATGGCCATCGCTGGAGTGCTCTGGGCAAGCTTCTGGGCGATCTTGGCCATCTGCCGCCTCCTGCCAGGCCCCATTGCGGTAGTGGCACAGTGCTGTGGCGCGGCGATCTTCGCTCTGGGCGAGACGGTGATGACCCCGGTGGGTCCAGCCATCGTCAACGCGCTCTCCCCTGAGCACCTCCGGGGCCGCTACAACGCGGCGTCTGGGCTCACCTGGAGTCTGGCGTTCACCGCTGCACCGGCGATTACCGCTGCCGTCTTCGGCCTGAAGCTCGGGGAGTTCTGGCCACTGCTCATCGCCGCCGCCGCCTTGCTCGGCTCGATGCTGCTGCTGAACCTGCGGCGGCACTTGACCCCAGACCAAGACGGTCGAGGCCACCAGCCTTCAACGAGTCCGACTCGCTGACCTCGGGGTCAGGCCAGGGGAAGGGTGCCGAAGGCGGCTTGGTAACCAGCCCATGCGTCGGCGACGATCTGCTCGAGGCTCGAGTGCCGAGGGACCCAGCCGAGTACCTCAGTCGCCAACGCTGAGGACGCCACCAGCTCGGCGGCATCACCTGGACGGCGGTCGGCCTCCACCACGGGAACCTCTCGGCCGGTCACCGTGGACACCATGGCGAGCACCTCACGGTTGGAGTAGCCGGTCCCGGTGCCCAGGTTCGCGATCAAACTCGTGAGGCCTCGATCGAAGGCCTCCACCGCCAGCACGTGGGCTTCGGCGAGATCCTCGACGTGGATGTAGTCCCTGATGCAGGTGCCATCAGGGGTTGGGTAGTCCGTGCCGAAGAGCTGCAGCGCAGGGCGGTGCCCGACGGCGGCGGCGATGGCCAAGGGGATGAGGTGCGTCTCGGTGCGATGCCGCTCGGCATGGCCGGGTGCACCCCCAGCAGCGTTGAAGTACCGGAGGGCGACGAAGCGCAGTCGCCCGAGTGCGGCCATGGACTGGGCGACCTGCTCCACGACCAACTTGGTCTGGCCGTAGGTGCTCGCTGGCACGGTTGGCTGCTGCTCATCGATGGGCAGCTGGTCGGGCGTGCCGTAGACACCAGCCGTCGAGGACAGGACAACGGCGTCGACCCCTGCGTCGATCAAGGTCTTGAACAGCACGAGGGTCTCACCCACGTTGGTCGCCCAGTACCGCTCGGGCACCACCATCGACTCCCCCATGGCAATGCGTCCGGCGAAGTGCACGCAGGCCTCAATCCCGTGCGTTTCGCACAACGCAGCCACGACACTGCGGTCAGCGATCGATGCCTCAACGAAGTGCGCCCCACTCGGCACGTCCTCGGCGTGGCCACTCGACAGGTCGTCGACCACCACGACCTCGTGGCCGCGTTCGAGGAGACGCTCGGCGGTGAGCGAGCCGATGTAACCCGCCCCACCGGTCACGAGGAGTCGCATGACGACCCTAGGCGGGGATGCGCTCCGCGGTGAGGACCGAACCAGGCGCAACCTGGTGTGCTGCGCCGATCACGGTGACCTCGGTCAACGTCGAGCCGTCGCCGATGATCGCACCGGCGGCCACGATCGAGGCATCGACCACCGCATCAGCGCCGATCACAGCGCCGGGGAAGATCACCGCATCAACGATGCGGGCGCCAGGACCGATCTTGGCGCCAGCGCCGATCACCGAGTGGTGCACGCTTGAGCCCTCGGCGATCTCCACCTCAGCGGCGAGGTAGCTCCCGCCGCTCACCGCACCTGCGATGGGGGACGCATCCTCCCGCCAGATCCCATCGACCAAGGTCGCACCGGGGTACCGAGCATCGCCTCGCTTGGCGTCGAGGAAGTCGTAGTGGGCCTGCAGGTAGGCCTTGGGCGTTCCAGCGTCGAGCCAGTAGCAGGCATCAGGGGTGGCGTAGCAGTGCCCCTGCTCGACGAGCAGAGGGAAGGTCTCGCGCTCGATGGAGACCTTTCGACCCTCGGGGATGAGGTCGAGCACGGAGGGCTCGAGGACGTAGGTGCCCGCGTTGATCAAGTTGGTGGGCGCCTCGCCAGGGGCGGGCTTCTCGACGAAGGCGAGCACTCGGCCGTCGTCGTCGGTGGGCACGACGCCGAAGGCTGACGGGTCCTCCACCTCGTGTAAGGCGATGGTGGCCAGGGCACCCCGGTCACGGTGGAACCGCACGAGCTCAGTGAGGTCGAGGTCGGTCATCACGTCGCCGTTCAAGACGACGAAGGTGTCATCGAGGCCAGCGAAGCGCGCCGCGTACCCAATGGCACCCGCAGTGTCGAGCCGCTCGGGCTCCACGGCGTAGGTGAGCTTGATGGAGCCGTAGGTGCCGCCTGGGTAGGCCTCGACGAAGGCGTCGGGAAGGTACCCCAGGCTCAAGACCACTTCGTCGATCCCATGGCTGGCCAGGTGGTCGAGCACCCACTCGATCATCGGTCGACCCATGATGGGTTGCATCTGCTTTGGCGAGGTGTACGTCAGCGGCCTGAGCCTGGTTCCCTCACCACCGACCAAGATGATCGCCCGCATGCCTATCCCTTTGCGTTCGGTGCTACGCCGCCATTCAACACGGCAGACACTAGCGACACTGGCGGCTTAGGAATGGACTTTTCCACCGGGCCGAAGCTGATAGAGATCACCGCGTTGTTGGCGAACTTCACCTTGTGAGGATCGGTGTAGGCGGTGAACCGGTTGGCGAAGTATCCCGAGTACGTCCAGCGGGCAATCCGGACGACACCCTTCTGCCCCGCATCAGGGGTGCCCTTGGGGCAGACATCACCGTCGGCGTAGGTGTGTCCACCGATGCTCAGCGATCCAGGGACCAAGGTGACCGGCGTCACGCCACGGTTGGTGTTCCACTCCTCAATGAACTGACCCAAGGTCGCCTTGGCACCAGCGTCGGCCGAGGTGGTGGGCATGATCGAGACCACGCCGTTGCCCAGCGCCTTGAGGCCACTCGGCGACTGCGCCGCGGTGGACTTGGTGAAGGGAGCTTGCTCGGTGCCACAGACGTAGCTCGCCACGCCGGAGTACCACTGCTGGCCAATTGCCGGCGGCACCGAGACGGTGGTCGCCGCCGCACGGTTCTGGTAGTCCGCCCGCGCCCAGACCACTGAGGCAAAGCCCAGCACGACGATGAGCACCATCGCCAGGATGAAGTTGGATGGTCCTTGGGTGCCCCGGTACCGACGGCTACCGCCCGTCGAGGCGGCGCGGCTGACGACTGAACCTGTTTGATTGCGTGCCATGAGTCACCCAATCTACCCCCTTGGGGGCCCCGCTTGGCCCAGCACCGCCGTTGCACCCCGGAGCCTGAGGTAGAGCTCCCAGGTCGATCGGTGGAGGTAGGACTCAAGTCCACGCGGAGGGAACCCTCGGACGTGACCACCATGGGCTCCGGCGGTGACGGCCAGTTCGGTGACGAGGCGATCGAGCCCGAGGAGGTTGCCTTCAGCGGCGGTTGCTTCGAACAACAGACGCCACAGCGACTCGTCGTATGGCACTGCCTCAACGCCTCGACGCAGGATGCTCCGGGCAGCCGAGGGCGAGCCGGCGCGTAGCTTGCGTCGTGCCACGATCCGGCACAAGCTTGAGATTGCCTCCTCGGCTCTCGCCAGGTGACCCTCGGTCACCACCCATGTCTGCGTTGCGAGCTCGGCGAAGGGCCGCCCATCGATCAGCTCTACCGCTCGCTCGGCAACCTCTGGGGTGTCCTCAATAGCGGACTCGACCAGGTCGAGGTCGAGCTTGACCGACGGGTCCAAGCGGAGTCGCCCGTGGGCATGCGGCAGCAGGTCGCGGCCATCGATCGTGCGCCCGAGTGATCGACGAGCCGCAGAGGACGTGGAGTGAATCGTCGGCGCCGCCACCTGACGATCAGGCCACAGCGCCGTGACCCACTGGTCGGTCCTGACGCCGTCGGGATGCAGTGCGAGGTACGCCACGAGCTCCCTGGTGCCGGCTCGATGGAAGGGTCGCTCGGCGCCGAGCACGTCAAGGGACCCGAGCACCTTGACGGTGATTGGCGAAGAGGGAGCGCTAGAACGGCTGAGGGAATCGAGTACCGAGGTCATGGCACCAACGGTCGCCATGGTGCGGGTTATGCACCGAGATCTTCAACAGATCCCAGTACGCGCTGACCTCGGGGGACCACCGCACTGCCTGCACCGTGGAGCTAGCGGGACTATGTTCAAACCCCCTCTGGTCTCCTGACCTGGGGAAACGCTGCGTCTGATCTTGAGAATCCGGGGAATTCGACGATTCGGCCGATTGTCGCGATGAGGCCTGGTGAACTAAGGGGACGAAGTTCGAACCCCCTCGAGGTCGAGTGACAAATCCGGCGGTCGGGGACGCGTCGGCGGCTTCAGCGCCGTCAGTGCACGAAAGGTTTCGGTAGCCTTGAGAGATGCCCGACGACGAGCACGTCACGGCAGCGCGGGATGTCTACGAACTAGCGGCGCAGACGTACGTGGAGTTCGTCGGTACCAGCATCAGTGCATCGACGGAAGGTGCCGTCGATCGATCACTCCTCGAGGCCTTCGTTGAGCTCGTGAAGGAGCGGGGTCCGACGAGGGTCGCAGACCTCGGATGTGGACCAGGCCGAGTCGGGCGGTACTTGGCCGATCGTGGCCTCGACGTCGTGGGCGTCGACGTCTCGTCTGCCCTGCTCGCCGTCGCTCGAGCAACCCACCCAGACATCGTGTTCCACGAGGGTCGGCTCGACGCGCTCCCGTTCGCAACCCGAACACTCGGCGGCGCGGTCAGTTGGTACTCGATCATCTACACGCCGCCCGACCGGCTCAGCGAGCCATGCAAGGAATTGGCGAGGGTCATGGTGCCCGGGGGTGTCGTGCTGGTGGCCTTCCAAGCGAACGGTGATCCGGTGCACCGAGATGATGCGTTCGGCACCCAGCTACCTCTGACCAGCTACCGGCACCACGTGGCAGACGTCGTAGCGCGACTCGAAGAGGTCGGCTTCGACCTACACGCGACGGTCGTCAGGGCACCTTCCTTGGAACACGAAACGAGTTCACAAGCGTTCGTCCTCGCGACGGCTCCCGGCTGAGCGCAGCCCTGAAGGTGCCACGCAATCCCGGCGGTCGGGGACGCGGCTGCAGCGTTGCCAAACCGAGATGCGTGCCTTCGATCCACCCTCTAGGCGACTTTGACCGAACTCACCCGGGAGGTCGACGGCGGAACAGCTTCGCCGTGCTCACGCAACGATTCCAGGTGGAGGGCCATTGCCTCTCGGATTCTCTCGGTGACCTCATCGACGGTCGAACCAGAAGCGACACAGCCAGGCAAGTCTGGGACGTAGGCAGAGAAGTTGCTGCCAGCATCTTCGATCACGATCGCGTACTCAGTCATCGTTGCCTCCGGGCGAGCCCCGCTTGTCGAACCACGCTACCAACGGTTCCCTTCGCCATATCTTCTCCCAGTCCACCCGACACCGTGACGGTCCCTGGCTTGGAATCGTGGCGAAACTGACGATGGCTGCCAACTTGGCGAACTTGACTCCAGCCGTCGGCTTCGAGCTCTCTGATCAGGTCCTTGACTTTCACATCGACATCGTGGATGGGGGTTGCGACATTTGGAGGATGCACCCGCAACTTGCGAGGAGATCTGCCGAGGTCAGCGCGGGAACGGCGCTGCAGTGCGGGCCAAGGTGCCGTTCGGGGATGCTTGGTGCTGATCACACACGTTGTCATCGCGGACCGACGGGTTGGCCAACGATTAGGTCAAAGGCCACCCCTAGAAAATGAATTTTGACCTGGGGAAACGTTGTCATTTCGACAACGAAGTGGGGACGGAGGGATTCGAACCCTCACTCGGGGCGGTTTAAGCGCCTTGCCTCTGCCGTTGGGCTACGTCCCCGGAGACGACCACTGGGAGATCTTCGCAGACCCCAGCACCTCTGGCCGCTGGCGGCCTTCCCATCGCGTCCCTCGCCCGGTAGCGTGGAGTCGTGACGTCTGTGCCATGTCGGGGCGCAGCGGTGCAGCGATGGCTCCCCCGAGCCGTTGGCGTCGCCGTCGTGCTCGTCGCTTGCTCGGTGCCCCTCGTGGCCGAAGGGGAGCGTCGCGCCCCGTCTCCAACCGCCATCTCGGGTCTCGAACACCAAGTGTTGGCCGTCGAGCAGCAGATCGCCACCGACGAGCAGGCCCAAGAATCGCTGTCGCAGCGCTACGACGCAGCCTTGAGCGCGGCGCACCAGACCAAGGTGGCCTACGCCGCGAACGCGCAGCGGCTGGCCAAGGTGACCGCCTCTGCAGCAGCCACCACGGACCTCCTCCAAACCGATGCCATCGCCACCTACGTCGACGGCAGCGTCGCTGGAGCGTCGCTGTTCCAAGGGCCCTCGAGCTCAACCGAGGCTGAGGCGGTCTACGCCCAGAGTGCTGCTGGCAACCTGAACGAGTTGGCGAACACCTTGGCCACCGAGCACGCCCAACTCTCCAAGACCAGTGCAACGTTGGCGCTCGAGGCATCGACCGAGAAGGCGACGTCCGCAGAGCTGGCATCACTGGTCACCGAGAACGAGGACAACCAGCGCGCCCTGACCAAAGAGCTCGACTCGGTGAAGGGATCTCTGGCACAGGCAGTGGCAGCTGAGGCGGTCCGCATCGCCCAGCAGCAAGCCGCCGCAGCGGCCGCAGCCAAGAGCCGTGCTGCCGCCGCTGCAGCAGCCGCGGCAGCAGCAGCGGCTGCCGGGGTGGCCAGTTCGGTTGGCAATTCGAGCGCGTCGAATGCGGCGAATACGGCAGCTAACCAAGCGGCGGGTTCGGCCGGCGGGGTCACCAAGGTGAACGGCACGGCCAGCGGATCCTCGGCCGGCCTCGCAGCGCTCAACGCTGCCGAGAGCCAGCTCGGTGTCCCCTACGTCTGGGGAGGCGAGACGCCTTCGAAGGGCTTCGACTGCTCTGGGCTTACCCAGTGGTCGTGGGCCCAAGCCGGCGTCAGCATCCCTCGGGTCGCTGCTGCTCAGTGGGAAGCGCTGCCCCACGTGAGCCTCACCGCACTCCAGCCTGGCGACTTGCTCTTCTACTTCAACCTCGACCACGACCACCAGGTTGACCACGTCGTGATGTACGCCGGCGCAGGCCCGTACGGTACGCAGACCATCGTCCAGGCGCCCCACACCGGCGCGACGGTGGAGTTCGCGTCCATCTTCACCTACGGCTTGATCGGCGCTGCCCGCCCCTGACAACCCAGCCGATGCTCAGGCTCGGTGTGTGAGAATCAGACGGTGCACGAACCGAGCCGCAGCAGCCGACGCGGCGGTGACCGACGGCCCGAGCTGAGCCTCATCATCCCGGCCTACAACGAGCAAGATCGGCTGACTCGTGGCCTCGAGCGGCTCCAAGGTGCAGCAGCAGACGGTGCGGTGGACCTCGAGCAGACCGAAGTGCTCTGGGTCGACGATGGTTCGAGCGACGCCACCTCTGCGGTTGCTGCCTCCTTGGCGAGAGAGCTCCCTCGAGCATCGGTGCTGCGGCTGGAGGAGAACCTGGGCAAGGGGGCCGCGGTGCGCGCCGGGGTGGCAGCTGCCATGGGCCGAGCGGTTGCCTTCGGCGATGCCGATATGTCCATCGATCCCCGAGCGCTCTCCCCCATGCTCGGCGTGCTCCGGCACGCCGACGTGGCGATTGGCTCTCGGGCCAGCGCAGGCCGCTCGATCACCTACGCCTCGAAGCTGCGAACCATCGGTGGCCGGGTCTTCAATCGGGCCGTGCGGGTCGTCAGCCACCTCGACGTCGCGGACACCCAGTGTGGACTCAAAGCCTTCACCGCACCAGCAGCCAAGCTGCTGTTCGCCCTCGGCACCATCGATCGATTCGCGTTCGACGTCGAGGTCCTCAGCCGAGCCCGACGGCTCGGCTTGGAGGTCGCAGAGGTGCCGGTGCGCTGGGAGGAGGTGGCTGGATCCTCCATCCGACCCCTCAGAGATCCGCTGTCGATGCTCGGCGACCTCCTCGCCGCACGAGCCCAGCTCAAGGTACCGCGGCCCATCAGCGGCTACACGCTCGAGACGGCGTCGAGCATCGAGGAACTGTCTGCCCAGCTCGGCACCCTCGTCGGCTCGAGCAACGTGGTGGTGGGCGCCACCTCTTCAGGCACGATCGTGCTGCTGCCCTTCGCCCACGGCCCCCTCGAGGCGGAGCGAAACGCACACCTGCGGGCCGGGCTCGTATCGCCCAGCGTGCGGGCTCGCTACTTCAGCCCCCGAGACCTCGCCAAGCTGGCGCCAATCCGCCTCGCTCACGAGGTCAGGTAGCGCCCCGTCAGCTCTGGCCCGCGGACGTCCCACTCCTCAGAGGTGATGGCGTAGCGAGCGTGGTCCTCCCACACGCCGTCGATCTCGAGCATGCGCTCGGCGATGCCCTCGAGGCGGATCTCGAGCTTCTCGACCACCCGGCGTGAGGCGGTGTTGCGCGGGATGATCGCGATCTCAACCCGGTGCAAGGACAGCGACGAGAAGGCGAAGTCGAGCACGGCCACGCACGCTTCGGGCATGTAGCCTCGCCCAGCCTTGGCCACGTCGATCCAGTACCCAATGACGGCATTCTGGAAGGGACCTCGTTGAATCGAGGACAAGGTGATCTCTCCACTGAAGCCCTCGGCATCGAAGATCCCAAAGCCGTAGCCCACGCCGAGCTGGCGCTCCCGCTCGCGAGCGGAGCACCGTGCGGCGAAGCTGGAGCGGTCCTCTGCCATCCCTGGAGCCCCGCGCAGCCTTGGCTCCCACTTGGTGAGCCAGTCCCGGCTCCGAACCCGGACCTCGCTCCAGGCTGGGAAGTCGGCATCAGTCATGGTGCGCAGCTCGAGGCGCTGCGTCCGCAGCGAGAGGTGGTGGAGGTCTTGGCGACGGGTCACGACCATTGGGGCCGCCTCTGGCTCGCTGCGACGGCGAAACCACCAACGCTCACGCACCGTCCACCGCCCGGGTATCGATGAGGGGTGCTGACGGGAGCCACGCACTGATGGTCGCACCCCAACCTCTGGCCCGCAACGACCTTGGGCTCATCGCAGCGAGGCAATGAGCCCATCCAAGATGTCATCCTCAGAGCTGAGCAACGAACCGGCCGCACAGGTTGCGAGGACCGCCTCGAGGACGAGGAGCCCACCGAGGAGCACATCGGCTCGACCAGGCACCATCCCTGCGTGACCCATCCTCGTCTCGAGGTCCTCGTGGCTGAGCTGGTCGATCCAGCGCTGCAGTGCTTCGGCTGTCACCACCTGGTGGTGCACAGCTGTGCGCTCGTAGTGCTCGATGCCTCGGTCGAGCTGGACCAAGGTGGCGACCGTGCCGGCCAAGCCGACCACCACAGGCCGGCTGGTGGCGAGGTGCGGCATGGCGGCGCGGGCTCGGTCGAGCTCAGCACCGATCACCGCACGGGCATGGTCGAGCTCAGCGCTCGTCGGCGGAGGTCCGGTGAAGCATCGCTCGGTGATCCGCACGCAGCCCAACTGCAGCGAGATGGACTCGAGGCCTTCCAAGGTGTCGAGCACGAGCTCGGCAGAGCCCCCGCCCACGTCGACCACGAGGCGCGGTCCGGTGGCAGGACCGAGGGAAGCCGTCGCACCGAGGTAGCTCAACGCCGCTTCTTCGGAGCCTGCGAGGACCTCGGCTCGGACCCCACTGACCTCGGTCGCCCGTTCGAGGAACACGTTGCCGTTGGACGCGTCGCGCACCGCCGAGGTCGCCGCCAGCCGTCCTCGGACTACGCCGTGGTGGTCCATGGCGGTGCGGAACTCCTCGAGTGCTGCGAGGACACGACCGATGGCCTCGGGGTCGAGAGCTCCCGTCGCGTCGACGCCTTGCCCGAGTCGGGTGATGGTCATGGCTCGGTGCAGCACGGTGCCGTCGCTCTTGGCGATGAGGAGCCGAGTGGAGTTGGTACCGCAGTCGAGCGCAGCGAGGACCTCAGCCATGGTGGTCCTCGCCTGGGTGCACCGCGAGCCCGAGCTGGTTCGCCGTCCAGCGCCCCACCGGGTCCGTCCCGTCAACGAGGAAGGTGGCGAGGTGCGCGTGCAGGCACTTCACCCCAGTCCGAGTGCCCGCGACACCGCCGCTCGGGGCGGGACCAACGTGCCCCTCGAGCAACGCCGCTCGCTCCCTCGCCGCGCGCTCATGCGCTGCTGCGATGGCAGCCTCGTCAACTTCGGCTTCGGCCCGGTTGACCCCTCCTTGGGACTCCAGCCGACTGACCTCAGCTCTGAGCTCAGGGTCCACCAGCCAGTAGCGAGTCGGCATCGGCCGCCCATCGCGGAGCAGTGGTGCGTTCTCGATCACCACGGGGTCCCCCGAGGCGGAACGCACCACGACGGTGAACGCACCTTCGGGCTCACGGCCGAGGTAGGCCGTGACCCTCTCGAGGTCCGTCGCTCCGAGGGTGCTCAACGCCAGAACTCGAGGGTGGCCACCGCTCGTGACCACAGCGAGGAGCCACCCGACGCCACAGGGGTCGACGCGTGGACGGCCGGGGCGCTGAGCGCGGCTGGTGTCGATGCCGCCAACGCGTCGTCGAGGAGCACCGAGCCAGATGGAGCGGCCAAGGGCTGGAGGCCCGGGTCGCCAGCGAAGGGTGCTGGTCCACCGTTAGATGCCACCGGGCTGCGGCTGGGCGGGAGGACTTCGTAGAGCTCCTGTCCAGCGGGAACCTCTTGGTAGATGCGACCGATGCGGTCGATCTCCGCCACCGTCGATTGCAGCGAGATCTCATCGGCCAACTTGTGGTCCTCAGCGGTCAACGTCGACAGTGCGACGGTGTCGCTCGACAGCGTCGAGCGCTGGGTGCTGAGCGGGTCGAGCGGGAACCACGCCACCACGATCAGCGCCGCTGTCAACACCGAGGCGACGAAGAATGACCACTGCCGGCGGGACGCGACCGTGCCCTTGGGTGCCTTCCTACCGAGCCCACGGGCTCGGTGGTGCTCAGCTGGCTGGGGTGCCACGGAGACCTCGGAGGGCGAAGCTCCCGAGGAACCGAGCGGCATCGCCGAGTTCCTCTTCGATGCGGAGCAGCTGGTTGTACTTCGCCACCCGGTCCGAACGAGCGGGGGCACCGGTCTTGATCTGCCCGGCGTTGGTCGCAACCGCGAGGTCGGCGATCGTGGTGTCCTCCGTCTCACCACTGCGGTGCGAGATCACTGAGCGGTAGCCGTGGATCTTGGCCAACTCCACTGCTTCGAGGGTCTCGGTCAGCGTGCCGATTTGGTTGAGCTTGATCAGAATCGCGTTGGCCGTTGCGGTGGTGATGCCTCGGGCCAGCAAGTCCACGTTGGTCACGAACAGGTCATCGCCCACCAGCTGGACGATGCCGCCCAGCCGCTCGGTGAGCAACTTCCAGCCGTCCCAGTCCTCCTCAGCCATACCGTCTTCGATGGAGACGATGGGGTAGCGACTCACGAGGTCGGCCCAGTAGTCCACCATCTCCGCCGAGCTCAGCGTCCGGCCCTCGCCGGCCAGCACGTAGGCACCGTCTCGGTAGACCTCGCTCGTCGCCGGGTCGAGCGCGAGCGCAATCTCCTCACCAGGGACACGACCCGCCTTCTCGATCGCCTCGAGGAGGATCTTGCATGCCTCCTCGTTGTTCGGCAGGTCTGGGGCGAACCCGCCCTCATCGCCAACACCAGTGGCCAAGCCGCGAGCCGAGATCACGCCCTTGAGCGCATGGTAGGTCTCAACCCCCCAGCGCAATGCCTCGCTGAACGAACTCGCCCCCACCGGCATCAGCATGAACTCTTGGAAGTCAATCGAGTTCTGCGCATGCACGCCGCCATTGATGACGTTGAGCATCGGAACAGGCAGTACGTGGGCATTGGACCCACCGATGGAGCGGTAGAGGGGGAGGTCCGCCTCGAGGGCAGCCGCCTTGGCCGAGGCCAGCGACACCGCCAGCAAGGCGTTGGCGCCGAGGTTCGACTTGTTCGGGGTCCCGTCAGCATCGAGCAGCGCGGCATCGACGGAGCGCTGGTCGAAGGCATCGAGGTCCTCGATGGCGTCGGCGATCACGCCGTTGACGTTGGCGACGGCATCGAGCACGCCCTTGCCGAGGTAGCGGTCGCCTCCGTCTCGGAGCTCCACCGCCTCATGGATACCCGTGGAGGCACCGGAGGGGGCGATGGCCCGCCCTCGAGCACCGGAGTCCAAGATCACCTCGGCCTCGACGGTGGGGTTGCCGCGGCTGTCCAAGACCTCGCGGCCGATGACGTACTCAATGGTGCTCACGGTGCTCCTC
>CAINFA010000110.1 GCA_903847955.1 uncultured Actinomycetes bacterium | reverse complement strand
CGCTGGCGGTCGCTCAGGTTGACCCTCTGCGTCGAGACCTCGTAGCGTTCGACGGGTGACGCTCCTCGTGCAGAAGTTCGGTGGCACCTCTGTTGGTGACGCGCAGCGCATTCGTGCCGTTGCCGACCACATCGCCCGCACCATCAAGGCGGGCAACCAAGTGGTGGCGGTGGTGAGCGCCATGGGGCGCTCCACCGACGACCTCTTGCGGCTCGCCAGCGAGGTCTCCTCGGTCCGACCCGCACGTGAAGAGGACATGCTGCTCACCACCGGTGAGCGGATCTCGATGGCGCTGGTGTGCATGGCGCTGGCCGAGCTGGGCGTCAAGGCTGCCTCGTTCACCGGGAGCCAGGCAGGGATCATCACCGACTCGGACCACACCCGGGCGAAGATCTTGGAGATCCGTCCCGACCGTTTGCAAGAGGCCCTCGATGAGGGCTTGGTGCCCGTCGTCGCTGGCTTCCAAGGCGTCTCGCGTGAGCGCAACATCACCACCTTGGGTCGAGGCGGTTCCGACGTCACTGCCGTGGCCTTGGCCGCAGCGCTGCACGCTGATGCGTGCGAGATCTACACCGACGTGACCGGCGTGTTCTCCGCCGACCCCCGGGTGGTGCCCCAAGCCCACAAGATCTCCAAGGTGGGCTTCGAGGAGATGCTCGAGATGGCCGCCACCGGTGGCCGGGTGCTCATGCTGCGCTCGGTGGAGTACGCCCGCAACCACCACGTGCCCTTGCACGTCCGCTCGAGTTTCACCTGGGAGCCTGGCACCTGGGTGGTGGAGGAAGATGAGGATATGGAACACGCCGTCGTCACCGCAGTGACTCATGACACCTCTGAGGCGAAGGTCACCGTGGGTGCGGTGCCGGACCGCCCCGGGGTGGCAGCTCAGCTGTTCCGAGCCTTGGCCGACGTCGGGCTCAACCTCGACATGATCGTGCAGAACACCGCCGAGAACGGCACCACCGACATCAGCTTCACCGTGCCCAAGGTCAACCTGGCCGAGGCGGTGGCGACCTGCGAGGGTCTCCAAGCTGAGATTGGTGCCGGATCGGTGAGCTTCGACGACACCATGGCCCGCCTGTCGCTCATCGGCGCGGGGATGAAGAGTCACCCCGGGGTGACCGCCAAGATGTTCGAGGTCCTCGCCGCCCTAGGCGTCAACATCGAGATGATCTCGACCTCGTCGATCCGAATCTCGTGCGTGGTGCGTGAGGACGTGGTCGAAGAGGCGATGCGGGCGCTGCACCACGCCTTCGAGCTCGACGTCTGATTCGCGTCCGGGCTCCTAGACTGAGCCGATGCGAATCGGCGTCGTAGGGGCAACGGGACAAGCTGGCACCGTCATGCGGGTGCTGCTCGAGGAGCGGGGTCTGCCCTGCGACGAGGTGCGCTTCTTCGCCTCTGCCCGATCTGCCGGCCAGCAGCTCGACTTCGCCGGGCGCCAGATCGTCGTGGAGGACGCGTCGCTCGCCAGCTTCGCCGGCCTCGACGTGGTGCTGTCGGCAGCGGGTGCGACGAGCTCGAGGGAGCTCTCGCCCAAGATCGCCGCCGATGGTGCGATCGTGGTCGACAACTCCTCAGCGTGGCGCATGGATCCTGAGGTCCCCCTCGTGGTCAGCGAGGTGAACCCCGAGGATCTCTCATCGATCCCAAAGGGCATCGTCGCCAACCCCAACTGCACGACGATGGTGGCTATGCCGGTGCTCAAGCCGCTGCACGACGCGGCCGGGCTCACCTCCATGGTGGCCTCGACCTACCAGGCGGTCTCTGGTGGAGGTCGTGAAGGCGTGGCCGAACTGGCCCGCCAGTTGACCGCCACCGTCGACGGTGCCGATGCGCTCACCATGGACGGCCGAGCGGTGGCGTACCCCGAACTCGTGAAGTTCCCCGGACCCATCGCCCACAACGTGCTGTCCATCGCCGGCAGCCTGCTCGAGGATGGCTCGGGAGAGACCGACGAAGAGCGCAAGTACCGTAACGAGAGCCGCAAGATCCTGCACCTGCCGAACCTCAACGTCGCCTGCACCTGCGTACGGGTACCGGTGTTCACGGGCCACTCGGTCTCGGTGCTGGCGACCTTCGAGCGTCCCTTGTCACCCGAGGCAGCCACTGCCCTCCTCGAGCACGCACCAGGGGTGGTCCTGTCCTCGATGCCCACCCCGCTCGACGCGGCTGGAATTGACCCCTCCATCGTTGGTCGCCTTCGGGCGGTTGAGGGCTTTGCGAACACGCTGGCCTTCTTCGTCGCTGGCGACAACCTGCGCAAGGGAGCGGCACTGAACGCGGTCCAGATCGCTGAAGAGCTGCTCAAGCTTGGGGTCGGAGCCTAGCCGTCGAAGAGGGCTGCAGGCCACGTCAGGCGCAGCGCACCCCTTGGCAAGAGGGATCGAGCACCCTAGGGTCGTCGGTACCGCCAAGCCTTGGAGTGCCCTATGACCTCACGACCCATTGCCGCGACGGTCCTCGCCCTCGTAACTGCGACCGGTCTGAGCTGCTCAGCAACGGCCATGGCGAGTGCCGTGCGCCACGTCACCCCCCATGCGGTCAGCGTGACCACGCCCCAGAGCGAGCGAACTGCGGTCAGTTCGCTCAAGTGGACGAGCAACGTCGCAGCCAGCATCGGCCAGAGTGACTGGACCTTCACCTCGACCGGCATCCCAGCGTCGCACTTCACCGCCTCGCACTACGCCGTGCCCTCGAACGTGTTCAACGTCAGCGCAGTGGGTGCCTCGGTCGTCACCACCACGAGCACGCTGCGGAACCAGCACCTGCGATACACCATTCCGCTCACACCCCAGTACTCGACCACCACCTCGGCCAACCTCGGTGCCATTGGCGTCCTGCTCGATGGCGCGGTCCTCTACAACCCCTACGAGGCCAACGCCGCCACGGTTGCCACCGCCGACAACTTCAAGGTCACCAAGGCCGGGGTGACGGCGTCGTTCCTCGACAGCTGCAATGGGCACCCTGGTCCCGGTGGGCAGTACCACTACCACGGGCTGCCGGCCTGCCTCGTGGCCTACGCCACCGCCGGCTCGACGAGCCAAGTGGTGCCGGTCACCTCGTTCACCTCGGCCACCACGCCTGGCGTGGCCGAGACCAACGCGTTGGCGAAGGCGCCGGTCCTGCTGGGCTTCGCCTTCGACGGCTACGGGATCTACGACAACGTGGCCGAAGGCGGCGCCACCGTGCCGGTTGCTGCGCTCGACGCGTGCAACGGCATCTTCTCGGCCGTGCCGGGCTACCCCGCGGGGATCTACCACTACGTCCTCGAGAACGTGAAGTCGAGTCGGTCGTCCATCGACTGCTACCACGGCGTGGTTTCCTCGGCGTACACCCAAGCGTTGGGCCACTCCATCACGGCCATGGATCCTTCCGCCGACGTCAGCGCCATCACCCAAGCACTCCAGGCATCGAGCGCGACGAGGACTGGACGTCTGCGAGCGTCATCGTCGGTGGTCGCCCGGCTGACCTCGCTGTTCAAGGTCCTCAGTGCCGGGGTGGCTTGCGGTTAACGCCTGTGGTCAATCGGCCCCGGTGCGCGGTGCGGTGGTGTCTCCGGCGATGAGGTTGGCCAGCCGCTTGGCCAGGTTGACCGCGTGGTCGCCGAACCGCTCGTAGAAGCGGGCCACCATCGCCAGTTCGATGGCGACCGGCAGCGGTACGGTTCCGGCCACCAGCTCGGCGGTCAAGGTGACGTGGAGGTCGTCGAGCTCGTCGTCGAGGTCCTCGATGTGGGTGGCGGAGCTGATGCGCTCGGCGAACCCATCAGCGGTCGCGCGCCAGATCATGGCAGCGACCTCTCCCATGCGCTCGACCAGTCCGCGGCTCCGTGGGCTCATCTCAGCGCCGAGCCCTCTCGCAGCCCGCCGAGCGATGTGCTCGGCCAGGTCGCCGTTGCGCTCGAGGTCGGGGAGCATCCGCAGCACGGCGATCAAGGTCCTGCGCTCTTCGACGGTCCCTTCTGCACCCTGGAGGGCTGCTTGGGCGATGGCGGCAATCTCGTCGGTGAGAGCATCGATCACCTCGTCTTGGCGGACGAGCTGCTTTGCCACCTCCCGGTCGCCGGTCAACAGGGCGTGGGTTGCGCCTGCGATGGCCTCGCCAACGAGGGCGAAGATCCGAACGAAGCGGACGTCGACGTCCGTGATGACCTGCAATGGTGCTCCTGCCGTTGCCCCTCGGGGTGCCGTTGCCCCGTCTTCATGCGCATCAGCGAGGTGGAAGGGCAACCTGGGCGGCATCACCCCACGCTAGCCCTGAGGTGGCCGAACACCCCCGGTGTACCTTGAGGTGCGTTCGAGGGGAGGCCGTTGTGGTTGCAGCCGTGCTGGTTGGAGCAGTGCTCGGTCTGCTCGCAGGCCTTGCGATTGGGGTGGTGCTCAAGGGTCGTGGAGCCGCCGATGCCGCTGCTGCGAGCACCGTTGCAACAGCGCGGGCCGCAGACGCCGAGGCCCGGCTCACCGCAACGGCCGCTGAGCTCGAGACGCTGCGATCCCAAGTGGCAGCCGCCTCGGAGCGGGCTGCGCGGTCCGAGGCTGCGGTCGAGGCCGCCACCAGTCGCTACGACGAGCTTCAGGCCAGCATCGCTGAGCACGACTCGGTGCTGCGGGGCACCTTCGCCGAGCTCTCCCAGGTGGCGCTGCAACAGAACTCCGAGCAGTTCTTGCAGCTGGCCCAGATGAAGTTGGCCGAGTCCCAGGTGGCCGCCACCACAGACCTCGAGCAGCGCCAGACGGCGATCAAGGACCTCCTCGAGCCGCTCGGCAAGACCCTGGCGGAGTACCAAGAGCGTCTCCAGGCCACCGAGGTGCAGCGCGAGGGTGCCTACCGGCAACTCCTCGAGCGGGTGGGCGGACTCAAGGAGTCCCAGGAGAAGCTGCAGCGCGAGACCCAAAACCTCGTCACGGCCCTTCGAGCGCCTCAGACCAGAGGCCGGTGGGGTGAGCTCCAGCTGCGACGCGTGGTCGAACTCGCCGGCATGGTGGATCGCTGCGACTTCACTGAGCAGGTCAGCACCGATGGTCCCGACGGCAAGCTCCGGCCTGACATGGTGATCTCGATTCCCGGTGGGGGCACCATCGTTGTCGACTCCAAGGTCCCGCTCCAAGCCTTCCTCGACGCCTCGCAAGCCACCACCGAGGAGGAGCGTCGCGTTCACCTCGAGCGCCATGCCCGCCACGTGCGAGAGCACATCAACCAACTCTCGAAGAAGGAGTACTGGAACCAGTTCGACCACTCGCCGGAGTTCGTGGTCGCCTTCATCCCCGGCGAGCCCCTGCTGAACGCCGCCTTTGAGTTCGACGACACGCTGATGGAGTTCGCCCTCAAGAACAACGTCATTCCCGCCACCCCGACCAACTTGATCACCCTGCTGCGCACGGTCGCGTACAACTGGCGCCACGAAGACCTCGAGGAGAATGCCCGCAAGATCTCCAAGCTCGGCGCCGACCTCTACGACCGGATCAAGACCGTTGGTACGCATCTCTCCAAGGTGCAGCGGTCCCTCACCTCCACCGTGGACAGCTTCAACTCCTTAGTGGGCTCGGTGGAGACCAGGCTGCTCGTCACCGCCCGAGAGCTCTCGAGAGAGCAGCTCGCCGGACCAGCGGTGTCAGAGCTCGTCGAGGTCCAGCCGGTGACCCAGCTGGTGCGCGGCCTGTCCTCGGCCGAGCTGGCCCCCGCCGAGCCAGTCGAACCAGCGGCGCTCGAACCAGCGGCGCCCCCTACTCGTCAGGACGGTTGATCGCGAGCGCCCGAGCGAACCAGACGTTGGTGGCTAGGCTCACCTGCTGCACCACAGCGCAGGGAGGCCGGTGTTGAGCGAACCACGGCGCCGCCGGAGATCGAGCGCACCGTCGTTCCGACGACGGGTGGTGCTCGGGTTGATCGCTTCAACGTTGATCGTTGCGCTGCTCGCCGCTACTGCCCATAGCGCGGCGAACTCGACCAGCTTCAAGGCCACCATCAACCGCTCGTTCGCAGCGCAGACCGATGTGAACTTGGCGGACTCCAACCAGACCGGCACGTGGCTCGACGGGCTGCTGGTGCAGTCACCCACCAAGGACCGACTCAACCTCCAAGCCGCGCTCGATCAGCTGGTGGCACTCTCTGCCGCCCAGAGCAGAGCTGCGTCGATTGCCCTGCAGCCCGCGCCCAGTGGTGGAGCAGCTGACCTGGTGAACCACGCGTTGGCGTTGCGGGCCCAAGGCATCGAGACGATCCGGACGACGGTCGATGGGCTGCTGCAGATGGCCCCGCTCCCCATCGCCGGCTCCACCAAGCGCCTCGGTGGCGTTCCCCCACCATGGACGCCAAGGGGGGCTCTCACGCTCTTAGCGGCGGCGGCGGCTGGAGTGGAGGCCGCCGATGGTGACCTCACCCTCGCTCGCCGCCGGCTCGAGGCCGGGCCGGGCCACGTGCGACTCCTCGCGTCGAGCTGGTGGCCGACGCTGCCGCTGCAGAGTCCGATCGAGCGCAGCGAGTTCATCGCCGCCATCACGAGTGCCCCAAGCTTGGTGCAACGCCACGAGCTGGGGGTGGTGGCGATCACCACCAGCCCCTCGAGTCTCCCGGGTTCGACCTCCCAGCGGATCGTGGTGTTGCCCACGACGGCGTTGTCTGTGGCGGCGATCGTCAGGAACGGTGGCAACGTGGCCGAGCCAGGGGTGTCGATCTCGATGACCCTCGTTCGCCGAGGCCTCGTGGTGGCCCGCTCGAGCACCTCCGCCTCGCTCTTCGCGAGTTCGGCAACCGCCGTGAAGCTCAACGACGTCACGGTGCTCCCAGGTGCCTCGTACACCTTGACCATCGATGTGGCTCCGCGCGCCGGAGAGCCGCTCTCGGCGGCCGTGGCCGACACGGTGCAGGTCGAAGTCGCCCCGCAGTAGCCAGATTGGCTGTTTGGCACCCTTGCCCGCTCCACCTAGCATGAGCAGCGAGCGAGAGTGCAGAGGGGTGAGGTTCGGTGGCTGAGTCGATCACGATCACGGACAACAGGACAGGCAACACGGTCGAGGTGCCCATCGTCGACGGTGGAGTGTCGGCCAAGGAGTGGTCCAAGCTGCTGCCTGGGGTCTGGTTCTACGACCCCGCCTTCATGTCCACTGCGGCCTGCGAGAGTGCGATTACCTACCTCGACGGCGAGGCCGGCGTGCTTCGCTACCGGGGGTACCCCATCGAGCAGCTGGCCGAGCAGTCGAACTACCTCGAGGTCGCCTACCTGCTGATCAATGGCGAGTTGCCCACCACCGAGCAGTTCGCCGAGTGGCAGCACGAGATCACCTACCACACCTTCATCCACGAGAACGTCCGCAAGCGCTTCTTGGAGGGCTTCCACCACGACGCCCACCCCATGGGGATGATGGTCTCTGCGGTGGCTGCGCTGAGCACCTTCTACGCCGATGCCAAGGACATCCACAGCCCTGAGTCGATGCACAAGCAGATCATCCGGCTCATCGCCAAGATGCCGACCCTGGCGGCCGCCGCCCACCGGCTCAGCATCGGCATGCCCTTCGTCTACCCCGACAACTCCCTCGACTTCACCTCGAACTTCCTGTCGATGATGTGGAAGGTGGCCGAGCCCCAGTACCAGGCCGATCCGGTCTTGGCCAAGGCGCTCGACGTGCTGTTCATCCTCCACGCCGACCACGAGCAGAACTGCGGCACCACGGCGATGCGCGTGGTGGGCTCAGCGCACGCCGACCCGTACTCCGCGGCTGCTGCAGCAACCGCCGCTCTCTACGGCCCCCGCCACGGCGGCGCCAATGAGGCGGTCATCAAGATGCTCAAGGAGATCGGCACCTTGGACCGGGTCGATGCCTACATCGAGCGGGTCAAGGCCGGAGAGGTTGTCCTCCAGGGCTTTGGTCACCGGGTCTACAAGAGCTACGACCCCCGGGCTCGCATCGTCAAGAAGATCGCCGACGACGTGTTCGCCGTCACGGGCAAGAACCCGTTGCTCGACATCG
>CAINFA010000109.1 GCA_903847955.1 uncultured Actinomycetes bacterium | reverse complement strand
GTGCAAGGTGATGGGGTCATCGCTGTGGACCACCACGAGCAGGTCCTTCAGGTTCAAGATGATGTCGGTGACATCCTCTTTGACCCCGGGGATGGTGGCGAACTCGTGGAGCGCCTCCTCGAAGCGCACCTGGGTGACCGCAGCGCCAGGGATCGAGCTGAGCAAGGTGCGACGCAGGGAGTTGCCCAGCGTGTGGCCGAAGCCCGGGTCGAGTGGCCCAATGGCGAAGCGCTGGGTGTTCTGCTCGGGCTCGCCGAGCGCTTCGACGGTGGGGCGTTGGATGATCAGCATGGTGGTGCTCCTGTGGGGATGGCGAAGGGTCGGGCGGGGCGTTACTTGGAGTAGAGCTCGACGATGAGCTGCTCTTGGACGGTCTCGTCGATCTGGGACCGCTCGGGGGCGGCCAGCACGGTGATGGCGAAGCCACCATCGCTCTTCTCGAGCCATGCAGGCAGCGAGCGCTCCAAGGTGTCGAGGTTGCGCCGCACGTTGAAGTTCTCCCGGGTGGCCGCCTTCAAGGTGATGACCTCACCCTTGCGGACACGGTACGACGGGATGGTCACGCGCTTGCCGTTGACGGTGATGTGGCCGTGGCGGACCAGCTGACGAGCCTGGCTGCGGCTCGCACCCCAGCCGGCGCGGAACACCACGTTGTCGAGCCGGAGCTCGAGCATGCGCAGCAGGTTCTCACCGGTGATGCCGGGGGCGCGGCTGGCCTCTTCGTACAGGTTGCGGAACTGCGCCTCGAGCACGCCGTAGATACGGCGGGCCTTCTGCTTCTCACGCAGCTGGGCGAGGTACTCCGAGCCCTGACGCATGCGGTCACGACCGTGCTCACCGGGCGGGTAGGCGCGGCTGTGGCGGTCGGTGACCGCCTCAGAGACGGGGCACTTGAGCGAGTAGCAACGCTCGCCCTTCAAGAACAGCTTGGTCCGCTCGCGACGGCAGAGGCGGCAGACGGGTCCGGTGTAGCGGGCCATGGGTGAGTTCTCCTACTAGACCCGGCGCCGCTTCTTCGGGCGGCAGCCGTTGTGGGGGATGGGGGTGACGTCTTTGATGCCGACGACCTCGATGCCGGCAGCAGCGATGGAGCGGATGGCGGTCTCACGGCCAGAGCCCGGACCACGCACCAAGACGTCGACCTTCTTGACGCCGTGCTCCATGGCGCGCTTGGCGCACTGCTCGGCGGCGAGCTGGGCGGCGAAGGGGGTCGACTTGCGCGAGCCCTTGAAGCCGACGTTGCCCGCCGAGGCCCACGCCAGCACGTTGCCGTCGGGGTCGGTGATCGAGACGATGGTGTTGTTGAAGGAGCTCTTGATGTGCGCAACGCCGTGGGCGATGTTCTTGCGCTCCTTGCGGCGAGGCCTACGGCCTGCCTGGTTCGATGGCTTCGCCACTACTTCTTCACCTTCTTCTTTCCAGCGACCGTCTTCTTCGGGCCCTTGCGGGTACGGGCGTTCGTGTGGGTGCGCTGACCATGGACCGGCAGACCCTTGCGGTGCCGGATGCCCTGGTAGCAGTTGATCTCCATCTTGCGCTTGATGTCCATCTGGACCTCACGGCGCAGGTCACCTTCGACGGTGAGCTCTGCGTCGATGTAGCTGCGGAGCTTGTTGATCTCGTCCTCGGTCAGGTCACGGACGCGGGTGTTGGGGTCAGACCCCGTGCCCTCGCAGATCTCCTTGGCCTTGGTGGGACCGATTCCGTAGATGTAGGTGAGCGAAATCTCCAACCGCTTCTCGCGGGGGATGTCGACGCCGGCGATACGAGCCATGGTGTTCCTTTCAGCCCTGGCGCTGCTTGTGGCGGGGGTTGGTGCAAATCACCTGGACGCGGCCGTGCCGCCGGATGACCTTGCACTTGTCGCACATCGTCTTGACACTTGGTCGGACCTTCATGTCCTTCTTCTCACTGGTCGGGCTACTTGTAGCGGTAGGTGATGCGACCCCTCGAGAGGTCGTAGGGGGTGATTTCGACTTGGACCTTGTCACCGGGGAGGATCCGGATGCGGTGCATCCGCATCTTGCCCGAGCTGTGCGCGAGGACCTTGTGGCCGTTCTCGAGCTCAACTCTGAACATGGCGTTCGGCAACGGTTCGATGACCGTTCCCTCCAGCACGATGGCGTCTTCCTTAGGCTTCGGCAGGTGACTCTCTCCTCAACTCCGTCCCACGCGCGCCTCTCACCAGAACTGCGGTGGTGGAGTTGCCCAGCGACCCCGTGGAGGGAGCCGCGCAGGGACGGCTGACCATTCTACCCACATCTGGGAGAAATGCCAGCCGAGGTCCACACCCCAACGTTTGCAAGGTGCTAGGCAACGGTGAAGACCTCCGGACCATCGTCGGTCACGCAGATGGTGTGCTCGAAGTGGGCCGACAACTTGCCGTCTTGGGTGACCACGCCCCAGCCGTCTTCGAGCACGTAGGTCTCCTCGGTGCCGACGTTGACCATGGGCTCGACCGCGAAGACCATGCCGGTCTTGAGCGTTGGACCGGGGCTGCCTGGCCAGTAGTTGGGCACCTGGGGCTCTTCATGCATGGCGGTGCCGATGGCGTGCCCCACGTAGTCCTTGACCACCGAGTAGCCCGCTGCCTCGGCCACCTTCTGCACGGCCCGGCCGACCTCGTGGAGGCGGTTGCCCTCGCGGAGTTGGTCGATGCCGGCCCACAGCGAGGCCTCGGTGACCTCGATCAGCCGCTTGGCCTCAGCGCTGATGGTGCCCACGCCCGCGGTGTACGCCGCATCGCCGTGGTAGCCCTCGATGATGGCGCCGCAATCGATGGAGATCAGGTCGCCCTCGTCTAAGACGTAGTCGCCGGGGATCCCATGGACCACCATGGCGTTGGGAGAGGTGCAGATCACCGCAGGGAACCCGTGGTAGCCCAAGAAGTTCGACTTCGCCCCACGGCGCTCGAGCACCTCGCGAGCGACGAGATCCAGCTCTCGGGTGGTGATCCCTGGACGGATGGCCGCACGGGTGGCCTCGTGCATCTCGGCCACGACTTTGCCGGCTCGACGCATCTTGTCGAGCTCGTCAGCCTTGCGCCTCACGAACGCCCCCAGCCCCGCCGGGACTCGATGGCTTCGATCGTCCGGGCCAGCACGTCGTCAGGGCTGCCCACGCCATCAATGGTGGTCAGCAGGTCGTGCGCTCGGTACCAGTCCGCCAAGGGGGCAGTCTCGGCCTCGTAGGCGGCCAGACGGCGGAGCACGGCCTCTTCGGTGTCGTCGTCGCGCTGGACCACGTTGCCGCCGCAGACGTCGCAGACCCACTTGACCACCGGCGGCTCACTCGTGGAGTAGATGTGCCCGCAGTCGGTGCAGACCCGACGCGAGGCGATGCGCTCGAGGACGAGCTCGGTGGGCACGTCGAGCTCCACCACGAGGTCGAGGGTCATCGGGGCCAGCATCTCGGCCAAGATCTCGGCTTGGACCACGGTGCGGGGGCAGCCGTCCAAGATGAACCCTCGGGCCGAGACGTTGCGCTCTTGGAGGCGCTCGCGCACCATGTCCATGATCAAGGTGTCGGGCAGCAACTCGCCGCGGTCCATCCGGGCCTTGGCATCGAGCCCGAGGGGGGTCTTGGTGCGGACGTTGGCCCGCAGCATGTCGCCCGTCGAGATGTGGGGCACGGCGTAGTAGTGGCTGAGCCGTACGCACTGGGTGCCCTTGCCGGCACCTTGCTTCCCGAGGACGACGAGCCTCACTCCTGGCGTCATAGTCAGGCCTACTTGAGGAAGCCCTCGTAGTTGCGCATCATCAGCTGGCTGTCGATCTGGCGCATGGTCTCAAGCGCCACACCCACCGCGATGAGCAGCGTGGTCCCGTAGTAGGGGAACCGGTTGATGTGCCACAGCGCCATCAGGATCGACGGCACCACAGCCACACAGGCCAAGAAGACGGCACCAACAACCGTGAGGCGGATCAGCATCTTCGAGAAGTACTGCTCGGTGGGTGGCCCGGGGCGGATGCCAGGAACGAAGCCACCTTGCTTGCGGATCTGATCGGCTTGCTGGTACGGGTCGAAGGCGATGAAGACGTAGAAGAAGGTGAAGGCCACGATCAAGGTGAAGTAGACCCCGATGTAGAAGAAGCTGGTCGGGGTCAGGTGCGTGTTGACCCAGCGCTGGAAGCCCTGCCAGGGCAAGATGTTCGACAGCAGCACCGGGATGTACAGCACTGACGAGGCGAAGATGATCGGGATGACACCCGACTGGTTGACCTTGAGGGGGATGTAGGTCGAGCTCCCGCCGTAGGTCCGCCGGCCCACCACACGCTTGGCGAAGGTGACCGGGATGCGGCGCTGGCCCTGGTCCATGAAGACGATCACGAAGAGCAGCGCAATCGAGACCGCCAAGATGACGCCGAACTTGAAGGCGCCACCCTCTTCGTAGACGTAGCGCCCACCCACCGGGATGGCGGCGACGACGTTGGAGAAGATCAAGATCGACATCCCCTGGCCGATGCCGCGTTGGGTGATCAACTCGGCCAACCACATCACCATGGCCGTACCAGCGGTCAGAAGCAGCACCATGAAGGCGGCGAGCGGGACCGAGTAGTTGGGGATCAGGTCGATGGTGGTGCCGAGCAGCGCCTGGTCGTGACCGTGGAAGGCGTAGACCAGACCGGTGGCCTGCAGCAGCGCCAACGACACCGTGAGGTACCGGGTGGTCTGGGTGATGCGCTTCTGGCCGACCGCCCCTTGATCACGCCACTCCGCCAACTTGGGGATGACCCCGGTCAGCAGCTGGATGATGATCGAGCTCGTGATGTAGGGCATGATGCCCAGTCCGAAGATGGCCATCTTCGACAGCGCCCCGCCACTGAACAAGTTCAGGAAACTGGCGATGGAGGACGACCTCGACAGCCCGCTCAGCTGTTGAACAGCAGCCCAAGACACCCCCGGCACCGGAATGTTGGCACCGAAGGTGTACAGGGCGATGATGGCCAGCGTGAAGACGACCTTGTTCCTGAGGTCGGCGACCCTGAAGATGTTGGCCAGGCGAGAGAGCATCGTGGAGGCAGACGCTACCGGTTGGCGTGGGCGTTGCCCGACGCAGCCGGCCGGCCGCCGCCGAAGGGCATCGGAGCCTTGGTCACGGTGCCACCCGCGGCGGTGATGGCCGCCTCGGCGCTCTGGGAGAAGCCGTGGGCAGTGATGTCGACCTTGGAGGTCAGCTCACCGCGACCGAGGACCTTGATGAGGTCCTTGGGCTTGGCGAGGCCGTGGGTGACGAAGTCCTCCAAGGACACCGTCTCGAGCCCAAGGGCGGCGATGGCGTCGAGGTTCACCGGGGTGTACTCCACCCGGAAGGGGTTGTTGAAGCCGCGCAGCTTCGGGATGCGCTGCAGCAACGGCAGCTGGCCACCCTCGAACTGGTGCGGGATCTGGCGGCGGGCCTTCTGGCCCTTGGTGCCACGGCCAGCGGTCTTGCCGCCCTTGCCGGCGATACCGCGACCGACCCGCTTGCGGGACTTGGTCGAACCGGCATTGGGCTTGAGGTCATGCAGCTTCATCGGGAAACCTCCGTCACCGACACGAGGTGCGGTACGCGGGCGATCATGCCCCGGATCTCAGGACGATCCGGGAGCTCGTTGGACTGGCCGATGCCACGCAGGCCCAGCGCCCGCAGGGTGCCGCGGTGCTTGGGCTTGGTGCCGATGGCCGAACGGGTCTGGGTGACGAGCAACAGGTTCTCTGCCATCGCTACCGCACCTCGGTGAACAGCTCGGTGTTGCGCTTGCGCTCACGGTAGGCCTGGAGCACGCCACCGGGGGTGACCTCTTCAGGGGTCTTGCCACGGGCAGCAGCAAGCTCGTCAGGGCGCTTGAGGCCCTTGAGCCCGGCAATGGTGGCGTGGGCCACGTTGATCCCGTTGGAGGAACCGAGCGACTTGGCCAGCACGTCACGGACG
>CAINFA010000108.1 GCA_903847955.1 uncultured Actinomycetes bacterium | reverse complement strand
GGCCAGCCGCCCTGGCTGTACGAGTCATCGGCAGACGCCCAGGCGGCGCCCTCGAACGCAGCCTGCGCCGCATCGCTGTTGGATGAGGCGGACGCCTTGCCGACCAGCAGCTCCGCGTCTTTCGCGTAGACACGCCCCGGCGGGCCGAAGGGTCCGACCAGTGAGATATTGACGTATCTCCCGTTGTGCATGGCGAGGGCGTACTCCACCGCCGCCTTCGGGATGTTGTTGGGGCCTGGAGCGCGCAGCCCCCTGAGACTGATGGGCTCCATCGGCTTGTTGACAAACTGCACCGTGAAGCCGGTCACCTCCTCGACGTGCCGGTTCAAGGCGCACAGCGTGTCCTCGCTGGTGAACTTGAACCTCTTGAGCACCATAAATCCGTCGAAAACCAGAACGAGGTTTTCGAGACCGCCCGCGCCGTGCTTGTTCTCGATGAAGCCGCAGCACGCTTTGAGGACCTCGTCCTCCAGCTTGCACATGAGTTGGTTGAAAACCCGACCCGGACGAGGCCTGTCGTCGTCCTCGGGCACGAGCTTGGCCAGTTCCTGGCACTCGGGGTGGGCCATGACCGCCTGGTGCATGCTCTCCACGTTTTCCGCCATGCCCTTCAGCCACAGCGGCTTGGTGGCGAGCTTGCGGTAGTCCTTTGTGCCCCCGTTGAGGATGGCCAGCGTCACCTGCTTGGCGTCGTCTTTCGAAATCTGGTTGGACTCCATCAGCTCCGCCAGGCACGCGTCGCGGTTCTGCACGTAGTACTCGATGGCCGTCACGTCGATGCCGCGCTGCTCGCACCACTGCACGCAGAGAGTGGGGTGCGCGTTCTTCATGTCGATGTCGTCATAGTGCTCGTGCGCGATGGTCGCGCGGACCTCGCGCGGCATGCCTTGCAGGCTAGGCCAGGAGGCGAACCGACGGCCGACACTGATCGGGCGGCACGTCTCACTGTACTCGTATGCAACTCGGAGGTGGCCCGTCATGTCGTCCCCCTGCAGTTTGCTGCTCGCCAGGTACTTGTTGGCGGTCCGAATCTTGCTGGCGATCCCGGAGGCATCATCGCTGCCGTCCTCGGTGGCCGCCCACCTCGGCACGTTGATCTTGTCAAAGTTGTGAATCACGACCGAGAGCGCGTAGAGGTTGGAAATCTCGACTGAAGCAAATGCCGGTGGTGGAGGTGGCTCCTCCACCCCATCGCCCATGTCGTCCGCCATGTGCCGGTGGTCGTGGCGTGTGGTCGCGACGACTCAACTTCTTACACATGGTCGGAGCGTTTATACTTATGAGGGGCATTCTGCAGTTTTTGGTGGGACGACCCATGCACGTGTCCCGAACGTAGGATTTTTTCTCGCGGGGAAAAAATGCACCAAAGTGCGAGGTTAGGGTTGACCGCAAACCCGCGATTGCTCAGACCTGCATAACGGGGTGTATTTACGTGCATCCGCCGACATATACTATTATGGACCCACACAACCTCACGCCACCGACCGAGCCGCCGGTGGTGCTGCCGCCGGCGGTGCTGCCGGCCGAGCCGGGGACCGGGCCTCTGCCGGGGGCCGGTGAGAGCCCGCAGGACCCGTGCGCGAGCCCATCGGTCGAGGCGGTTACTCGAGCGCCCCAGCCCACCGCGGCCGCCGATGGGGGCCCGCGCGTGCACGCGTGCAAGCGCTGCAACCTCGTTCTGGACCTCGGTCACTTTCGGAGCCCAGAGCGCTCGTTCTGGACGTGCCGGCCGTGCGAATACAAAGCGAGCGTCGCGTACCGGCGCGCGGACCCGGGATGCAGGCTGGCGCGGAGGCTGCGAATGCAGGGCCACAAGATCACAGCGGTCGAGGTGCGTGCCATTTTGGAGCTCACCAACGCGATGGACAAAGCGATCAGAGACGAGGTGACCATCGTTCAGCAGAGACAGCACGAGCCGCTGACCCCCAACAACGCTCGCGTGGTCCCGAGGGCGGCGCGGGCGG
>CAINFA010000107.1 GCA_903847955.1 uncultured Actinomycetes bacterium | reverse complement strand
GGCTCAACCTACCAACACCCCATGCGGGAGGCCACCGGCTCAGGCCCAGGTCAAGAAGCCGTAGGTGTCGCACAGCCCGAAGGCCTCGATGATCAAGAAGGCGGCCACGATGACCCCGACGACGGGTGCTCGCCAAGGGTGGTGACGAACCCTCACGGTGGCTGGACCCATGTACCAACTGGGCAGCTCAGCGCCGATGAAGCCTGGCATGGCGTCGTAGACCACCGTCGACTCAGCCACGTCGAGCTCGAGCTCTCCCATGGCGAGCGCCTCCAGCTCCTCGTTGGTTAGAACCTGCGGGTGCTCGTCCATGGCCCACCTCCTGTCCCATGGTCCCACGGCAGCTACTGGCGTTACAGCCTGCGCCCCAATGTGGACGGTGGTGCACGGAGGCCGTGGGGTCCACAATGGGGCCATGCGACTCCGGATCTTCACTGAGCCCCAGCAGGGCGCGACCTACGACGACCAGTTGGCCATGGCTCGCTGCTCCGAGGAGGAGGGCTTCGATGCGTTCTTCCGTTCCGACCACTACCTCAAGATGGGCGCCGCCACGGGGCTGCCAGGCCCCACCGACGCGTGGGTGACCCTGGCTGGTCTCGCGCGTGACACCACCAGCATTCGCTTGGGCACCCTCGTGACCTCGGCCACCTTCCGCCTACCAGGGGTGCTGGCGATCACCGTGGCCCAGGTGGATCAGATGTCCTCGGGGCGCATTGAGCTGGGGCTCGGGGCAGGGTGGTACACCGACGAGCATGAGGCTTACGCCATTCCGTTCCCCTCGACCGCTGAGCGGTTCGATCGCCTCGAAGGGCAGCTGGAGCTGCTCGAGGCATTCTGGCGCCAACCGATTGGTCAACCGCTTACCTTGACGGCTGGCCCCTACCACGTGACCGACAGCCCAGCGCTCCCCAAGCCCACTCAGGTGCCGCACCCACCGATCATCATCGGCGGTGGTGGCCCACGCCGGACCCCCGCCTTGGCCGCTCGGTTCGCCCAAGAGTTCAACACGCCATTCCTCGCCCCCGACGCTGCCCAGGCTCAGTTCGCACGGGTCGACGCTGCGTGCGAGGCGATCGGACGCGATCCCTCGAGCCTCGGGCGCTCCTCGGCGGTGGTGGTGTGCTGCGGTGAGGACGACGCCACCATTGCTCGTCGAGCCACTGCCATGGGCTGGTCGGTCGAGGACCTGAGGACCTACGGAGCCTGCGGGCGTCCAGCTGAGGTCTCCGAGCGGCTGGCGCAGTGGAGGGATGCGGGGGCCCAATCCCTGTACCTCCAGATCCTCGACCTCGCAGACCTCGACCACGTGCGGCTGATTGGTCGCGAGGTGCAACCGCTCCTGGGGTGAGGTGCACGCCCGAGGGGGCGTGCGAGGTGGAAGACTGCACCGGTGATGACCGGGGAGCACGACGGGCCCATCGTGGCGTTCTCGACCCCCGCCGAGCTCCGAGACCTGCTCGGAACGGGTGTCCTCGGCGGCAGTGGGGCGCCGCTCGTCGACCCTGATCCCCGAGAGCCACTGGTGCGCCTTCGGGGCGTCTGGGCGGTGCTCGGTGAGCTCCTGGCCCTTGGGATCGTGGTTGGGGCAACCCTCGCCGTCGGCATCTCGAGCCATGACTTCACCGGCTTCCCCAAGGGCTACGACGCCCTCGGGCACCTCTCCTACACCCACCTGCTGCTCGCGCACTGGCCCCACCTTGGCTACAACGCCTCGTGGTACTCCGGTTCGCAGATGATCCCCGGCATCTACGGCCCGGCGTACCACCTCGTGGTCGCTGCTGTGGCCTGGTCCACTGGGTGGTCGCTCCCGAACGCGCTGATGGCGGTCACCATTGGCCTCAGCCTGCTGCTCGTGGTGGCGTGCTACGCCGTGGTGCGGCTGCTGACAGGCGCTCGTCTGGCCGGGCTGGTCGCGGCCATGGTGTTGCTCGCCACCCCAGCACTGTGGCAGCAGACGCTGCTGCTCGGCGAGTACGCCCGGTTGATGGGCGTGGCCGCCATGGCCGCCACCACCGCAGTGGTGGTGGCTGATGCTCGTCGACCGTCGCGTTGGGGCTTCAGCGCTGCCGCCCTCCTCGGGGCGTGGGCGCTGCTCAGCCACCAAGAGGCTGGCGCCTTCGCTCTGCTCCTCGGTGCGGGCCTCATGGTGGTGCTCGATCCGGGTCCCCTCGAGCGTCGGCTGCGGCGGGCGGGGTGCTGGGTCGTCGTGGTCCTCTGCCTCGTGGCGTTTCTGTACATCCCCATGTTCTTGAGCCCCCTGCCGCAGTACCTCGAGGACCCCGGGTCGGCGTTCTCCCTCGGGCATGGCAAGCCACTGTCGTTCGATGCGGTGGTGGGCATCCCGACACCCTCGATGGCCAGTCTCGCAACTGCCGTTGCTCCCGTCACCGCCCTACTCCTCGGCGCGAGCCTCCTGCAGTGGTGGATGCGTCGATCAGCGCGAGGTGCACGAGCACCTCGCCCGGAGCTGTGGGCCGCGCTCGTCTTCATGGTGGTGCCAGGCAGCGTGGCGCTGTACGACCTCCCTGACCTTGTCCCCGGCTGGCGCCTGAACCTCTCGAGCTTCAGCCCGACCATCTTGCTGGTCTCGGCCGCCATGCCGTTGGCTGTGGTGCTCGGGATCTGTGGCCACGACCTCGTCACGTCCCTGCCTGCCCGAGCCGCAAGGGTGGTGGGGGTCGGAGGGCTCGTGGCATCGGTGCTGCTGCTGTTCGCAGGCGTCTCGAACTTCGCCCCTGCGCTCAGCGACCTCGAGGCGCCCCACCACCAACTCTTGGCGCTGCTCCCTGCCGCTGCCAGTGATGGCCAGCAGCTCTTGCGGGTGGGGGCCACCAACGACCTCGTGACCGATTGGCTCGACGACGTGTCGACGGTGCCCCAGACCCGGGGGTACATCGAGCAACAGCTGCCGCACCACGATGCGCAGTACGTGCTCGAGACGGCCTTGACCGACCCCCGTAGTTCTCTGGCTGAGCGTCGAGCACTGCTCGAGTGGTACGGCTTGGGATGGGTGATCGCGGGACCCTCGAGTCAGGTCGTCGCGTCCTACAACGCCGAGCCTTCGCTCGTCCACCCGGCCTCGGCCCCGGTGGGGTCACCGCCCTTCGGCACCTTCACCGTGGTCCACCCTTCACCCATCGTCGAGGCCACTGCTGCGCCAACCCTTGGCGTGTTCACTCCCGATCGCGCCACCTACGACCTGGTCCTCGATGCGCTCGACGAGGCAGGGGAGGGTCCTGGAGCGGTTGTGCCCATCGAGGCTGGTGCATCGGTGACGGGGGTGTCCGCCACAGCGCTCGACCGCTTCGGCGCTGTCGCGTTGGTGGGGAACCTGCCGTCGTTGGCGGACCCATCTGCAGCAGTGGCACTGCACCACTACGTCGACCAAGGCGGCCACCTCTTCATCGAAGCCGCTGGTGATGAGGCGCCCCTCCAAGCCCTCGAGGCCGCCGGCGGCCCTGGTGGGGTGCGGGATGTCGCGAGCGTCAGCTTGGCCCAGACGTGGGACTGGACCTTCGATGGGCGAGCACGCGGGAGTCTCGCAGCACTCCGCGCCCACCTCGAGCACCTGGCACCCCCGACTCCCTCGGGGTCTTGGACGGTCGACGTTGCCAACAGCGTGCCCCGCGGCGCCGAGGTGGAAGCTCGCTCGGCCGGGGCACCCATCGTGGTCACCGAGCACCTCGGGCGTGGGGAACTGACCTGGTCTGGGCTGAACCTGACCTACCACGTGGCCGTGGAAGCGTCGACGGATCCGTCGGTGGCGGGGGGTGAAGCAGCAACCCTGGTGGAGCTGCTCCAACTGCCCGCTGCCAGCGAGCCTCCGACGACCACCCTGGTGCGCGATGCCGGCGACGGGCAGGTATCGCTCGTGGCTGGACCAGGTGCAACGGGCGTCTTGATCAAAGACGACCTCTTCGCCAACTTCACCGCCACCGTGGCTGGTCGGAGGGTGGGCCTCGAGCCAGCTGGACCGGGCTTCATCTACGTGCCGATCAGCAACCCCGGGGTGCAGGTGCCTGTCACGCTCCGCTACGGGCTCACCCCGATTGAGACGGTGTCGTTGTGGTGCTCAGCCACCATGGTGGGGCTGCTCGGCCTGTGGTGCGTGCCAGGTCCACGCAAGGTGGTGCTCCGCCACTGGCGTCGGCTGCGGCGGCGGCTTGGGCTGGCGCTCTAGGCCGCCGCGGCCCGGGCCCAGAGCTTGATCTCAACCGCAGCTGGGCTCGAGGCGCTCGTGACTCGCTGGCTCGAACCGATGGCGTCCACTAATGCGGCGTGCACCTCGGGGGAGGGATCGTGGTGGATGAGGTAGAGCGCGAGGTCCACCAGCTGGCTGGTTGGCAAGGTGGCGAGGGCTCGAACACCGGCTGCTCTGTCCGCCTCGGGACCACTCGTCACGGCTCGAGCTGCACTGACCCACCGCCTCCGAGAACGCAGGGCGTCCACGCTGATGACGAGCACCGCTGCGATGAGCACGCCGAGGACGGCCACAGTGGGTAGGGGACTCAGCTGAGCGAGTAGGCGTAGGCAGCGTTCGAGCCCGAGCTCGTCACGAGCAGCTTGGCGCGGTCGATGGCGACGCCGTAGGGCTCGGACAGGCCGGTGATGATGGTGCTCTGGACGCCTGAACTGGTGATGCGCACGACCGCACCGCTGCTGGCTTCGGTGGCGTAGACGTCGCCGTTGGATGCCACGGCGATCCCAACGGGGTCGGCCAAGTTCGAACCGAGGCTCTTCTTCGAGCCATTGGCCGACACTTCGGTGATGTGCTGGGAGAACTGGTCGGCGACGTAGAAGGTGCCGCCGGCCCCGAGCGCAACACCGACGGGGTCAACGAAGCCGTCGGCCACGGTGGTCTCAATGCCGCCAGGGGTCAACTTGACGATTCGACCATGACCGCTGTCGGCGATGTAGAGGTCGTTGTTCGATGCCACGGCCACGCCCCAGGGGTTGGAAAGGTCGATGCCGACGTAGGCGATCGCACCAGAGGGGAAGACCTTCTCGATCCGGTCCTTGCCGGCGTCAGCGACGTAGACGATGCGGTTGGCCCCAACGGCGATGCCGGTGGGGAACCAGAGGTGGTGCTGCTCGACCAGGGTGGACTGGTTGGTGGCCGACAGCGATACCACGGTGCGGTGACCTTCGTCGACGACGTAGGTGCCCGCTGGTCCGGTGGTGATGCCCCACGGCTCGGCGAAGTGCGCGCCCAAGGTGGTGCGGTGCACCGTGGCCAAGGGCGTGGTGGCCCCGGCTGTGGCGGCGGCGGCGAGGGCCGCCAGACCGGTGAGGCCGAGCGCAAGGCTCGAGCGACGGGTGAGCTGCGATGGTGCCATGGGTCTCCTCAGAAGGTCTTGGAGTGAGCCTATTGCTTTCTGGGCCTGTGGCAAAGGCGCCTAGGACTCGGGGCGGTAGCGGTAGCCGTAGCCCCGCACCGCCCGCAGAGGGCCATCTTCTCCCTGGTGCCACCCCAACTTGCGACGCAGCCGGAGGACGGAGAACTTCACCCGTTCGGGCCCCACGCCGGTGTCGTCGCTCCACGCCAGCCGGAGGAGCTGCTCGGTGGAGAGCGCTTGGCCCACGTGGCGAACGAAGGTCTCGAGCAGGCGGAACTCGAGGGCGGTCAGCTGCACCTCGTTGCCGAGCGAGGTCACCGTGCGGGCGCCGAAGTCGATGGAGATGAGCTCGTCGGTGTAGGTCTCCGCTGGCACCACCTCGGCGCCTGGGGTTGGCCGGGCGCGGCGCAACAGAGCCACGATGCGCGCGCCGAGCTCGTTGACCGAGAAGGGCTTGGTCAAGTAGTCGTCAGCCCCCTCGTTGAGGCCGCGGACCTTGTCCTTCTCTCGGTCCCGTGCCGTCAGGACCAAGATGGGAACGTCGGAGAGCTCGCGGATGCGTTCGAGCACCTGCCATCCATCCATGACCGGCAGGCCGAGGTCGAGCACCACGAGGTCGGGTCGGTCCTCGAAGAACAACCTGAGCCCATCTCTGCCGTTGGCGGCCCGCACGCAGTGGTGACCATGCTTGACCACCACCGCCTCGATGGCGTCCCCGATGGCCTCGTCGTCCTCAATGCTCAGGACTTGGGCGGCGGTGTGGTCCTCGGTCACGGTTCTCCTGTTGGGCCCAGGGGCTTGGTTGGTGGTGGTTGCGGTGCACCTCACCGCCCCTGCCCGTGGCACGACGCTGTAGGTGATCGGAGGAGATGTTAGTCCTCGGGGTGTTCTCGGTCAGCCATGGCCGGCAAGCGTTCGACGGTGGACGGGGCCAGATCTCCAACCATGCAGCGTCTCAAGGTGCCTCCATCCATCGCACAGGACGAAGAACACCAGAGAGCAACGTCGTCAGAGGGGACCGATAGATGTCAGAGACCCTCGCCCTCCATCGAGCAAGGGTTGGTGAGGAGCGGTAGCGTCACGCCTCGACAACGAGGAGCGACATGCGGATCTTGGTCACAGGTGCAGCGAGGGCAATTGGCGCGGCCACGGTGACCGCCCTCGTAGAGGCGGGCCACGACGTGGTGGCAACGGCCCGGGACCCCTCCATGCTCGAACCACTCGGGGCTGCTGCGCACCTCGAGCTCGACGTGACCTCGGAGACCTCCGTGGCCCGTTCCCTCGAGGCGGCAGGCGAACTCGATGCGATCGTCAACAACGCCGCGGTGAACCACTGGTCCACCGTGGAGGACCTCGAACCCAGCGCGTTGGCGCAGGTGTTCGACACCAACGTGCTCGGTGCGCTTCGGATGATCCGCGGCGTCCTGCCCAGCTGGCGGCAGCGGGGCTCGGGCGTGGTGGTGAACGTGTCGTCGATCCAAGGGCGGGTCTCGACCCCATTCGAGGGGGCCTACTCGGCGTCGAAGTTCGCCCTCGAAGCGATCTCGGAGTCCCTGCACCTCGAAGCGGGACACTTCGGCATTCGAGTGGTGCTGATCGAGCCGGGCTACACCGCACCGGGGATGAAGTCCTCAGGGGACAAGGTGGTCAACCCGGCCTACGCAGAGCTCTCCGAGCAGTGGTCGGGCACCGACCTTCGCATCACCGGCGGCGGTCGGCCCGGGCCTGAGACGGTGGCACGGGCCATCGTGGCGGCGATTGAAGATCCCACCACAGCCGTTCGAGTACCAGTCGGCCCTGACGCCGAGTTGGTGTTGGCGATGCGAAGCCAGCTCGACGACGTTGCCTTCGAGGCAGCGATGCGCGAGACGCTCGGGCTGACGTGGTAGCCCCCCTCGGGGGCTCGCTGTAGATTCCGTCCACCACTCCAAGGGGGTACGTGATGCGGCTGGCGAACGTGGCAGGCAGGGCGACCCTCGTGGTCGATGGGGGCGGCATCGACGTGGCGGAGGCTTCCCACGAGTGCTTCGGTCCCGACCTGGCATCGGCGTACGCCCACTGGGCAGCCTTTCGGACCTTCGCCGACGGGCTGGATGCCCGACCCACCTTCGAGATCGACCCGAGCCTGCTCTGCCCACCGTCGCCCAGTCCTACCCAGGTCTTCGCCGTGGGGCTGAACTACCGAGCGCACGCTGCCGAGACCGGTGCCGAGCTGCCGAGCTTCCCGGCCACCTTCACCAAGTTCCCCTCGGCCCTCACCGGCCCCTTCGCCGAGGTTCGGCTCGGGGTGCCAACCGTGGACTGGGAGGTTGAGCTGGTGGTGGTCATCGGCACCCGCGCCGAGCAGGTGGACGCGAGCCGGGCATGGGAGCACATCGCTGGGCTCACGATTGGGCAAGACCTCTCCGACCGGGTGCTCCAGCGGGCTGCTGGCGCCCACTTCTCGCTCGGGAAGTCTCGACCCGGGTTCGGACCCATGGGACCGCACCTCGTCACCATTGATGAGTTGGAGGACCCCATGGACCTCGCGCTCGGGTGCTCGGTGAACGGCGAGGTGGTCCAGCAGAGCTCCACCGCTGACCTCGTGTTCTCGGTGCCTGAACTGATCGCCACCTTGTCGGGCGTGCTCCCGCTGCTACCGGGCGACGTCATCTTCACCGGAACCCCCTCAGGCGTGGGGACCGCCAGGACGCCCCCGCGCTACCTGGCCTCTGGTGATGTCCTCGAGAGTTGGATCGAGGGCATTGGCACCATGCGGAACCAGATGCTGTGAGCGGGCGTCCACCCAAGGTGAACAGACTGCGTGGTGCGCCCCTCGGGATTCGAACCCGAAACCTGCGGATCAGATCAACGGGGGTCCACACCTTTCCATCGACATC
>CAINFA010000106.1 GCA_903847955.1 uncultured Actinomycetes bacterium | reverse complement strand
GTGCGCTGCGCAGGTCGTCGACCCGGGGGGTCTGCTCCCAGGTGAAGTTCGCGTCGTTGCGCCCGAAGTGGCCGTAGGCCGCGGTCTTGCGGTAGATCGGACGGCGCAAGTCGAGGTCACGCTCGATCGCTGCCGGCCGGAGGTCGAACAGCTCAGAGACCACCGACGCGATCTTCTCGGGGTCCGCCGCTTCGGTGCCGAAGGTCTCGACCAAGAGCGACACCGGCTGGGCCACACCAATGGCGTAGGCCACCTGGACCTCGCAGCGCTTGGCAGCGCCAGCGGCCACCACGTGCTTGGCCACCCAACGAGCGGCGTAGGCAGCGGAGCGGTCGACCTTGGAGGGGTCCTTGCCCGAGAAGGCGCCGCCACCGTGGCGGGCCATGCCGCCGTAGGTATCGACGATGATCTTGCGGCCGGTGAGCCCGGTGTCGGCGTGGGGCCCGCCGAGCTCGAAGATGCCGGTCGGGTTCACCAAGATGCGCAGGTCGCTGGCATCGAGGTCACCGGGCAGCAACGGGGTGATGACCTGGTCGGTCAAGTCGGGGAGCAAGGTGTGCTCGAGGTCGACGCCCGGGGCGTGCTGGGTGGAGATCAGCACCGTGGTCAAGGCGACGGGTCGGCCGTCTTCGTAGACCACTGAGACCTGGGTCTTGCCGTCAGGTCGGAGGTAGGCCAGCTGGCCTGAGCGGCGAACCTGCGCCAAGCGCTCGGACAGCCGGTGGGCCATCCAGATCGGGAAGGGCATGAGGTCTGGCGTCTCATCACAGGCGTAGCCGAACATCATCCCTTGGTCACCAGCACCCTGGGAGTTCAGCCGGTCCTCGCCACCAGAACCATCGCGCAGCTCGAGGGCGGCGTCGACGCCTTGGGCGATGTCAGGGGACTGCTTGTCCAAGGTGACGAGCACGCCGCAGCTGCGACCGTTGAAGCCCTTGGCGTCGTCGTCGTAGCCGATGTCCACCACCGTGTCGCGCACGAGGTGGGGCACGTCGAGCACGGCAGTGGTCGAGATCTCTCCAGCCACCACCACGAGTCCGGTGGTGAGCAGCGTCTCACAGGCCACCCGAGCGCCGGGGTCCTGGGCCAAGATGGCATCGAGGATGGTGTCAGAGACCTGGTCGGCCATCTTGTCGGGGTGACCCTCGGTCACCGACTCCGAGGTGAATACAGTGCGCGCGCTCACGTGGTCCTCGCTCTTCCTTGGCTCGTCTGCAAGATCGCTACCCTATCGAACACTGCCCGGGCCACCGCCACCTTGGTGGTGAGGGGCACCTCGACCACCTCGCCAGACCGATCGACGATGCTGACGGCGTTGGTGTCGTGGTCGAAGCCCACCTCGGGCTGAGAGACGTCGTTGACCACCAACAGGTCACACCCCTTGCGGGCCAGCTTGGCCGTCGCTCGAGCATGGACGTCGTGGGTCTCAGCGGCGAAGCCCACGAGCACCTGGCCTGGTGTCCGCTGGGCCACGAGGGCGGCCAAGATGTCCTCGGTCTCCTCGAGTTCGAGGACCGGGATGCCGCCATCTTTGGTCAACTTGGTCGGCGCCACCTGACGGGGCCGGTAGTCCGCCACCGCAGCGGCCATGACCACCACCTGTGCGGTGGTCGCCGCAGCCTTGGTTGCTGCCGCCATCTCGGCGGCGCTCGTCACCTCGACCACCTCCATGGGCATCGACGGCGTGAGCTTGGCAGCGGTGATGAGGACCACCTCGGCCCCCCGGCGAGCCGCTTCCTCGGCGAGGGCCAGGCCTTGCTTGCCCGAGCTGCGGTTGGAGAGGAAGCGAACCGGATCGATGGCCTCACGAGTGCCACCAGCGGTCACCACCACCTTGTGCCCGAGCAGGTCACGCACCTGGTTCGCGCCGAGCACCTCGAGCGCACGCCCGCAGATCGCGGCCGGTGCCGCCAGGCGCCCTGCGCCGACGTCGCCTCCTGCTAACCGCCCCACGTCGGGCTCGCAGATGACCGCACCCCGACGGACCAAGGTGGCCAGGTTCTCACGGACGCTGGCGTGCTCCCACATCTCGGTGTGCATCGCCGGGGCGAAGAGCACCTGGGCACGCGTGGCCACCAAGGTGGTGGTGAGCAAGTCGTCGGCCAAGCCAGCCGCCGCTCTCGCCAGCAGGTCGGCAGTTGCGGGGGCCACAACGATGAGGTCGGCCAACTGACCGAGCCGGGTGTGCGGGATCGGCGAGGCCTCGCCGAAGACCGACCGCTGGCAGGGCTCCGACGCCAGCGCGGTGAAGGTGAGCGGTCCGACGAACTGCGTGGCGGCTTCGGTCATCACCGGGGCAACGTGGCACCCAGCGTCGACCAACAGCCGGCAGAGCTCGACCGCCTTGTAGGCGGCGATGCCGCCACCGACCCCGAGGACGACGAAGGGTGCGCCCCCGGGTCCGTTCCCCATGAGGTGGGCTAGGCCGGGTCGGCCGGCAGGTCCGGCACTGCGGCCAGCGCCTCGCCGAAGACGTCAGCGGCGTCGAGCTCAGCCGCGGCCAAGGCAGCCAACTCGGCGGCCTCCTCCTCGGGGTCCACCCGAACGAAGGCGCACTTGCCGGCGGCGATCTCCTCGAAGGCGATCGACAAGGGCTTGCCCGAGGTCGAAGTCACCTGGGGAGGGACGATGCGCCCCATGCCATCACCGAGGCTGTTGTAGTAGGCGTTGATCTGTCGGGCACGCTTAGCCCCGAGCGACACGAGGGTGAACTTGGAGTCGACCTTGTCGAGCAGGTTCTCGACGGGGGGCTCGATCAGGGTGTGTCGGCTCTGGGCCATGGGTCAATCCTCATTCGTCGTCGGTGAAGGTGGGTTCCGTCGGGCGGAACGCAGACGTTCCACTATACCGGCCACCTCGGCCACCGCGGTGTTGAGGTCATCGTTGACCACGATGTCGGTGGCGAACGCCTTGGCAGCCGCGATCTCCTCTTGCCCCTTGGCGAGGCGGCGGGCGACGTGCGCGTCGTCGTCACCGCGCCCTCGCAGCCGCGCCTCTTGGACCTCGAGCGACGGTGGGACGAGCAAGACCACCGTGGCGTCGGGGTGGCGGGCCACGACCTGACGGGCACCATCCACCTCGATCTCGAGCAGCACGTCTCGCCCTCTTGGAGGAGCAGGGAGCGGGGTGCCGTAGAGGTTGCCCAGGAACTCGGCCCACTCGAGGAAGCCGCCAGCTGCCATGTGCGCCATGAACTGGTCTCGATCGACGAAGACGTAGGCCTCGGGATCCTCACCGGGGCGCTGAGTCCTCGTGGTCCAGCTCCTCGAGAGCCACAGCAGTGGGTCGGCCTCGATGAGGCGACTGGCCACGGTCCCCTTGCCCACCCCTCCGGGTCCGACCAAGACGACGATGGCGTGGTCAGCGGGCAGTGACCTGCTCCAGTGCCTCTCGCTGGTTCACGCCGAGCCCTTGGATCCGACGACTCTCGGCGATGCCAACGGCGTCCATCAACTTGCGAGCCTTGACCTTGCCCACCCCTGGCAGGGACTCGAGGACGGCGAGCACCTTGATCTTGCCCAAGACCTCATCGGTGTCGGCCAACTCGAGCAGTTCGGCCACGGTCAAGGTGCCCATCTTCAGGCGGGCCTTGACCTCGGCCCGACGCTGGCGGACCTCAGCGGCCTTGGCGAGGGCTGCCTGTCGCTGGGCATCGGAGAGCGCAGGTGGTTGCGGCATGGGCGCACCATAGCAACCTCGTCGGTGGCCGATCCGTCAGAAGTGTGAACGCCACGCAAACTCTCGTCACCCAAGTGCGGCGCGTACCTCGTCACCCAAGGCCCGCGTCGCCGCAGCCAAGGCGGCTGGATCAGGGCCGTGGAGCAGGAGCGATCGGGAAGCTGATGCCAGCACCGCAATCCCGAGCCCCCCGAAACGGTCCCCGAGATCTCCTGGGGTCGCCCCTTGGGCACCGAGGCCCGGGGCCAAGATCGCCCCGCCGAGGGAGGCCAGCAGCTGGTGGTCGACGTCGTTGGTCGCCCCCACCACCGCGCCGAGCGCTCCGTGGGTGGTCGTCCTGTTGTACTCGGCGAGCCCCCGATACAACGAACCAGCCACGGTGGTCGCCCCCATCTGGGCTCTTTGGAGCGCCCGCCCCTCGGGGTTTGAGCTCTCCACCACCACGAAGACCCCCCGGCCCGTCTGCACCGCCTGGTCGAACAACGGCTCCAAGGCGCCGAGGCCCAGGTAGGCGGTGGCGGTCACCGCATCGGCAGCCAGCGGAGAGCCCTCAGCGAGCCAGGCATCGGCGTAGGCCTCGATGGTGGTGGAGATGTCCCCGCGCTTGGCATCTGCGAGGACGAGGACCCCTCGCTCGCTGGCCGCTTCGAGCAGGGCCTCGAGAACGGCGAATCCCGCCGCACCGAAGCGCTCGAAGAAGGCCACCTGGGGCTTGACGATGGCAGCAGCATCGCAGAAGCCGTCGAGGCACCTCGCCACGAACTCCGCCAAGCCCGTCGGAGAGTCCTCGAGCCCCCAGCTGGCCAGCTGGGCCGGCGAAGGGTCAATGCCCGCGCACAGCGGCGCGGTCCTCGTGATGGCGTCCTCGAGCCGTTCGAGGAATGGCATCCTCACCGTGCGACCCGGCGCTCGAGCGCCGACTGTTGCGCCGTCGAGCTCAGGCAAAGAGGATCGACACCAACGACAGCACGAGCGTCGAGAGACCCACCCAGACGAAGAACAGCCGACCGAGGCGGATCTCGTAGAACGAGGCGTCGTACTTCCCTCTGCTGGCCCGCAGGGTGAGCCCGAGGGCAACGAGCAGCACGATGAGGAAGTGGGCGATGTTCGCACCCATGTAGAACAGCGCGGTAGAGGCGTAGGTGCCCATGATGGTCCCGAGGTGCATCTTGATCGGGCTGCCCGTGGCGTTGTTGATGACCTCGACCACCGGCAGGTGCTGGAACTGCACGAACTGGGCCACCACCGCCGCCAGAGCCAGCACGGTGGTGAGCAGCAAGGCACCCACGAGCATCGAACGACCCACCCGCTTGCGAGCGATGGCCTCGGCCCACCACACCGCGGCGCCAGCGGCGAGGGCCAGCACGGTGACGATCAGGGTCCAACTCGAGCCGATCTTGGGAATCTCCCCAGTGAAGTTGATCGGACTGCACGAATCTCCAGGGCAGTGCGGGTACTGGTTCGAAGAGGTGGCCAAGCTGTACCGCCACCCGTCGGAGACGTTCAGCGCCCGCAGGTAGAACCAGGTGAACAGCTCGAGCGCCAGGAAGACTGCATCGCCGCCGATGAGCAGCCAGACCGCCATGCGCTCCTTGCGGTCCTTCTGCTCTGGGGTGAAGTGGCCGTGGTGCTCAGCACCATCGTGGACGTCGGTGGCCGTTGTCGTCACGGGTGCCCCCCTCGATCGCCGTCGTACTCGAAGGTGACGTGGGCGGCAGCGGGCCCTTGCTCGCCGTAGCCGTAGGGGTCACCGGTCACCACCGGATCAACCAAGAAGTTCTCGAGCGGCACCGGGGTGGGAACGTGCCACTCCAAGGTCTTGGAGTGCCAGGGGTTCGCTGGTGCGTGCTCACCAGAGATCCATGAGACCACGAGGGCGTACAGCAGCACCATCCAGCCCACCATGAGGGCGTAGGCGCCGAGGCTCGAGACGAAGTTCTCGACGTGGTACATCGGGTCGTAGTTGGCCACCCGGCGTGGCATGCCCTTGGCGCCGGCGATGAACTGGGCCATGTAGGTGACCTGGAACGCCACGGCAATGATCCAGAACGCGACCTTGCCGATGCGCTCATCGAGCATGCGGCCCGACACCTTGGGGAACCAGTAGCAGAGCCCGGCCGCACCAGCGATCATCGCTCCACCGAGCAAGGTGTAGTGGAAGTGGGCCGTGACGAACATGTTGCCGTGGAAGTAGTTGTCGGCCGGGACATCAGAGAGGTAGATCCCGGTGACGCCGCCAATGATGAAGTTCCACAAGAAGAGGTAGACGAAGTACATCGGCAGGCGCGTCCAGATGCTCCCCCGCCACAAGGTGCCGATGATGCACAAGAAGATGATGCCCGTTGGAATCGAGATCAACTCGGTGGTCAACATGAACGGGCCTGCGAGGTCCGGAGCCCAGCCGGTGGTGAACATGTGGTGCGCCCACACCATGATCGACAACCCGGCGATCCCGGCGAAGGCGCCAATGATGACCTTGTAGGCGAACACGGGCTTGCGGGCGAAGGTAGCGATCACTTCGATCATCGCCGCCACCGGTGGGATCAAGATGACGTACACCTCGGGGTGCCCCATGATCCAGAAGGTGTTCTCCCACAGCCAACCCACTCCGCCGCCAGAGGCGACGTAGAAGCTGGTCCCAGTCGCCCGGTCGGCGATCATCGAGCACATCGAGATCAAGAAGGCCGGCATGGCGTACAGGCCCAGTGCGCCACCGATGACCGAGCCCCAGACGAACACCGGGAGCCGCCCGAAGGTCATCCCCTCGGCCCGCATCGTCGCCACGGTCACGATGGTGTTGATGCCCGCCACGGTCACTGAGACCACGAAGACGATGATGGTGATGGCGAAGGCATCCATCGCCGTTCCGTCTTGGACCGACAACGGCGCGTAGGTCGTCCAACCGGCGTTGACGCCCCCATCGAGGAAGAAGGTCCACACGAGGCACGGCACGGCCGAGATGACCACCCAGATGCTCATGGCGTTCAGGCGAGGGAAGGCCATGTCCTTGGCGCCGATCATGATCGGCATGATGAAGTTGGCGAAGGGACCCGAGACCATGATGATGGTGGCGATGATCATGCACATCCCGTGGATGGTGACGATCGAGTTGTAGGTCTGGGGCGACAGGAACGATGAGTGCGGGCTCAGCAGCTGGGTCCGGATCATCATGGCCAAGGTGCCACCCACGAAGAACAGCACGAAGACCAAGACGAGGTACTGCGTCCCCACCACCTTGTGGTCGGTGCAGTACTTGAGGTACCGCTTTCGCCCTTGCCCGACGCCTGCGGCGTAGAGCTCGTCCTCATGGGTCTGGTCGATGCCGAGCATCCAGTAGATGACCGCGTTGAAGGTGCCAATGCCGAGGTTGAACCCGACCACCCACGCGGTGAGCATGCACACCGTGGTCATGTCGTCGGCCCAGGCGCCCCCGGAGAAGATGCTGTTGGTGATCCACCACACGAGGGCGGCGAGCACGACGCCGGTCGCGATGGCGGTGAAGACGTTCTGTCGGCGGTAGAGCCGGCCGGCAGCAGTCGAGAGCACGGTGTGTTCGAGCAGCGGCTTGTCGCTCAAGGTCGTCATCAGCTACTGCCCTCCCTGTCGAGCAGCGAGCAATGCCACCTTCGCCGACGTTGCAGCTGAGGCGCCGTGGTGCTCTAAGAACTGCTCGAACGCCTTGGCGGTCACGACGTCACCTTGGGCGTACATGTACGCGTGGTAGAGCCCGCAGAGCTGGCTGCAGCGCACGACGAAGTGCCCGAGGTGGGTCGGGGTCACCCGAATGGTGGTGACGAGACCCGGGTTGGCATCGACCTGCTGGCCGAGTTGCACCGGCCAGAAGCCGTGGGTGACGTCGAGCGAGGTCACGTTGAACTGCACTTGGCGTCCAAGGGGCACCACGAGTGCGTGGGAGTCCACTTTGGCATCGGGGTAGGTGAAGTTCCAGATCCACTGCTGGCCCGTCACCTTGACCACGAGGTCGTTGGGCTGGACCACCTGCTGTGCCGACCACTCCGACAGACCCCAGACCAGCAAGAAGACCACGAGCACCGAGGAGGTGAGGAGCCAGATCCCCGTGGCTGCGGCGTTGCCCCGGAGGGGCGGCGCGTCAGGCGGAGGCACATCAGCAGATCCCGGCGCCTTGCGCCAGGCCAAGAGCGAGTAGATCGAGGTTGCCAGCACGAAGGCCACCACCGGGGCGGCGGCCAAGGAGAACACCAAGACGGTGGAGCGAACACCACCCATCTCGGTCGACATCGAGCTCGGGAGCAACGCCGAGGTCAACCAGATGGACAGGGCGATGCCGATGGCGGTGAGCACCAGCCACAGTGCGGCGATGACGGTGACGTTCTTCTTGTTCTCCTTGGCATCGGGCTTGAGTGGCGGCGATGCCACCGTGGCGTCGGCGCTGAGGTCGGGGTGCTCAGACGACATGGAGGTACCCCGACATGTAGCCATAGGCCGACATGACCGCTCCGAAGTTGCCAACGTTGAGACCGCAGGGGAACTCGCAGTTCCAGGCGTAGGTGCCCTTGGGTCCCGAGATGAAGGAGAAGGTGACGGTCACCTTCGGGCACGAGTCGAGGTCGCACTCATTGTTGCCATTGCCTGCCAGCGGAAGAGGCACGCTCAGGAAGAAGCCGGGGTCCACGCCGGGGAGGGCTCGCATGGTGAAGGTGTGGCCGACGTCGCACGGTGAGATCTGGTGGTAGGTGCCCTTGTAGGTGAAGCTCTGGCCCGAAGGGCACCCGCTCACCGAGGGCTGGTTGGACACCATCGTGGCCACATCGCCAACGGTGCCTTGGATCGAATCGAAGTAGGGGTTGTTGAGCGCGCCGCCCGAGTCGAACTGGGTGATGGTCATCGTCACGCACGCGTGGGCCTTGACCGAGAAGATGTTCGAGGGTCCGTAGCTCGGCCAGTTCGGGTTCCCGCCGGGGTGGACGAGTTGGCCCGCACTGTTGGTGCCCGACGAGTCGGCGTAGGTGGCGAAGGAGAGCTGCTGGGCCACCATCGGCTTGCCGCAGGCAGTGGTGGCGGCTGAGGTGGTTGCCCGCAGGGTGCCGATCGAGGAGTGGTAGGTCTGGTTGGTGAAGCCCAGGCCCACCAGTGCGACGATGCCAGACAACAGGGCGACGAACCCGACCGCTCCGATCGTTCTGCGCAAGCTCCCACCCCCCCAAGTTTGAACTGCTCCTGTTCGGCAGCGTACCGGAGTCACCGCGCGCGTGCACTGATGACCAGCCGTGGGCCCAACGAGCGTCGACCGCTTCGCTGCGACGTGGTGGCACTACGGTCAACGCGTGGCCACCTCAGCAGATGCGGACGACACCACGGGACCCACCAACGTGACGTTGACCGGTTCGTCGGCCCGGCGGCTCCACCTCACCGCCGCGTGTGGGATCTCGGTCTGCCTCGCTGCGCTCGTGGTTGAGACCTGGCGAGCGGTCGACGGCAATGGCCTCAGCTGGGTCTACGTCGTGGAGTGGCCCGTCCTCGGCGGCTTCGGCGCCTACATGTGGTGGCGGATCTACCACGGCTACGACCGCCTCCCGAGGGCTTCGTCCCCGGCGAGGAGTGCTGCAACGGCGACCCCACGCACCTCCCCTACCGACACCGCTGCGAACGAACGCCTCGATGCGTGGCAGGCCTACCTCGCCCAGCTCGAGGCCGACGATCGCGACCACGAGGAGCGCTAGGCGCGACCCAACGCGTGTTCGAGCGCCATCGACACGCTCCCGCGCTCATCGACCACTCGCCTGGCGATGAGCACGAGGGCTGGCACCGCCCAGAGGTCTCCGCAGATCCACAAGATGCCCGCTGCGAGGTGCTGGTCTCGCAGCGCATCGATGGGTCCGAGCATGGCGAGGTTCATCGAGTACCACGCTCCATGGCTGAGCACCGACAGCGCCATGGCCACCACCAACATCTCCATAGCGGTCACGGCGATCGCCACCAGCTGCAGCTGGGTCGTGGCCCTCGGGGGCGAGGGGTGCGACCCGAGCAGGAGGCGCCAGAACAGCACGCCGGTCACGAGGAAGCTCGGCGTCATGACCCAGGTGTCGATCCACGGGTGCCACATGGCGGCGTTGAAGACCGCGGGGAGGTGCCAGAGCACCATGGTGGCGTTGAACGCCACGATCGCCACCCATGGAGTGGTCAGCACTGCCACCGTGGCGCGCACCGGCGCGCCCGATGCGGACCGGTAGTACCACCTGAGGACCTGGCGACGACGGTCGACCCCGAGGGCGAACAGGGCAGGCACTCGGGGTCCACCGACGACGAGGAGCACCGGGAGGTAGAACATCTCGGCCACGTGGCCCACCATGTGCACGCTGAGCCACACCATGCCCCAGTGCTCGAGCGGCCCAGAGATGACGAGCCCGAGCAGCACCAACCCGGCGTAGTAGCACCAGCTCCGGCGCCTCGTGGCCCGTCGACTCGTAGCCCCTTGCCGCTGGGCGAGGCGACGGACGCCGAGCTCGTTGACGACCCCGAGCGCGACCAGCACGAGGTCCCACGGGTTGAGCTGCCACATCGGGAACCCGGGCATCTCCGGTGGCACGACCACGGCTTCAACCTAGCCGTGGTGACCTCCAGCTCGCCGGGACGCTCAGGGCAGCTGGTGGGCCCGACCGATGACCTGGGCCACCTCGCTGACCCCTTGGTCCTCGAGCAGGCGGGCCACCTCGGCGGCGATCTTCCACGGCGCCCTCGGATCGGCGAAGGTGGCGGTGCCCACCTCGACCGCTTGGGCGCCAGCGGAGAGCAACTCGATGGCATCGCTCCCCGAGCACACCCCACCCACGCCGACGATGGGCACCTCGGGGAGCGCGGCCCGGCACTCGTAGACCGCCCGCACCGCCACGGGGTGCACGGCGGGTCCCGACAGGCCTCCACCGCCTGCCCCGAGGACGGGGTGGCCCGTGCGTGGGTCGAGGGCCATGCCGAGCAAGGTGTTGGTGAGCACCAACGCATCAGCCCCGGCCTCCACCCCCGCCCGGGCGATCTCCACCAGGTTGGCCACGTTCGGGGAGAGCTTGAGCCACCGAGGAGTGGCGATGGTGGTGGCCTCAACCACCGCTGCGGTGGCCTCGGCGGAGTGGGCGAACATCGAGGAGCGATCTTCAACGTTGGGACAGCTGACGTTGAGCTCAATGGCGGCCAACCCAAGCCCATCGAGGAGGCGCGCAGCCTCGGCGTACTCCCCCACCGTCCGACCCCAGATCGAGGCCACCACGGTGACACCCTCTGCCACCAAGGCGCCGAGGTACTCCTCGATCCAGGCGGCGATGCCAGGACCTTGCAAGCCGACGCTGTTGAGCATCCCTGATCGAACCTCGGTCACCCGGGGTGCGGGGTTGCCCGGCCAGGGGCCGACCGACAGCGACTTGGTCACCACAGCACCCAGCGCCGAGAGATCGCCGTAGCCCGACAGCTCGGTGCCGTAGCCCGCGGTGCCTGAGGCGGTGAGGATGCAGCTCGTGAGCTCGACGGTCCCCACCGTGGTGCTGAGGTCCACCGCGGGCGCCATCAGCTGACAGGTCGAGCGTGCAGCGACTGCAGGCTGCGCACCACGAGGGGGTGCTCGGCCATGGCCCGGACCCCTTGGGCTGCGGCCCGAGCAGCGGCCATCGTGGTCAAGCACGGCACCTGGGCGGCGACGGCAGCCGCACGGATGTGCACGCCATCAGACCTCGGCCCCACCCCTCGAGGCGTGTTGATGACCATCTGGATCTGCCCCGAGGTCAGCAAGTCCACCGCGTCGGCAGCCAGCCCCTCCTCGCCCACCTTGGCCGCCAGCTGGCTGACGTGGACCCCGTGGTCCCGGAGGTAGGCGGCGGTGCCGAAGGTGGCGCACAACCCAAACCCCAGTTCGGCGAACTGCCGAGCCACCTCGAGGCCCTGCGGCTTGTCCTTGTCGGCCACGGAGATGAACACCGTGCCACGCTTGGGAAGGGTGGTCCCTGCAGCCATCTGGCTCTTGGCGAAGGCGAGGGCGAAGGAGGTATCGACCCCCATCACCTCGCCCGTGGAGCGCATCTCGGGACCCAAGATGGTGTCGACCCCTGGGAACCGGTTGAACGGCAGCACCGCTTCTTTCACCGAGACATGGTTGGGGTCAGGGGCATCGAGGTCGACCATGGCTTCACCCACGAGGTCGTCCAAGGTTGCGCCCACCATGACCCTGGCGGCCACCATGGCCCATGGGGTGCCCGTGGCCTTGGCCACGAAGGGCACCGTGCGACTGGCGCGCGGGTTGGCCTCGAGGACGAAGACCTCGCCATCTTTGACGGCGAACTGCACGTTGAGCAGGCCAACGACCTCGAGGGCCTGGGCGAGGTCTCGCGCGTGCTGCTCGATGACCTGACGGACCGCTGGGCTGAGGCTCTGGGGTGGCAGCGCACACGCCGAGTCCCCCGAGTGGACTCCCGCCTCTTCGACGTGCTCCATGACCCCAGCGATGACGATGGCGCCGGTGCGGTCACGCACCGCGTCGACGTCGACCTCGATGGCGTCTTCTAAGAAGCGGTCGATGAGCACCGGGCGCGACGAGCTCACGCCGCCATCTCGAGCCAGCACGCCCCCGAGCGGGCCGCCTTCGGTGGTCCCGAGCAGCCGCCCCATGGCTGTCCTCAGGCTGGCTTCGTCGTAGACGATCTCCATGGCTCGACCACCGAGCACGTAGCTCGGACGCACGAGCACCGGGTAGCCGATCGACCGAGCGGTGGCCACGGCCTCGGCCTCGGTGACCGCAGTGCCGCCCGGGGGCTGGGCGATGCCGAGGCGCTGGCAGAGCTCACTCCACAACGAGCGGTCCTCGGCGAGGTCAATCGAGGCCGGTGCCGTACCGAGCACGAGGTCTCGAGGGAGCACCGAGGCCAGCTTGAGCGGCGTCTGGCCACCGAGCGCCACGATGACCCCCACGAGAGACCCCTCGGTCCCTGCTGCACCACGCTCGGCGTCGATGACGTTGAGGACGTCCTCCTCGGTCAGGGGCTCGAAGTAGAGCCGATCCGAGGTGTCGTAGTCGGTCGAGACGGTCTCTGGGTTGCAGTTGACCATCACCGTCTCGTACCCGGCTGCGCGCAGGGCCAGCGAGGCGTGCACGCAGCAGTAGTCGAACTCAATGCCTTGGCCGATGCGGTTCGGCCCAGAACCCAAGATGACGACCCGAGGCCGAGGCGAGGGGGCGACCTCGTCCTCCTCTTCGTAGGTCGAGTAGTGGTAGGGCGTCTGGG
>CAINFA010000105.1 GCA_903847955.1 uncultured Actinomycetes bacterium | reverse complement strand
GGTCTTCGCCCTCGGTCAACTGGTGGTACTCGATGACGTCCATCGGCTCAACGCCATTGATGGAGCGCAGTTCGTCGCCGACGTCGATCCCAGCGTTGGCAGCAGGAGACTGGGCGGCGACCGCCGTCACGACGGGGGAAGCCATCGCTACAGGCTAGTGGCAACCGCCACCGGCCTCGTGGCCCATCGCAGTTCGCCTCGCCGTGGCAGCACCTCGCGCATCGTGCCTGGTGCCTGCACCCACCGGTAGGGTGAGCCCATGGCGGTGGACAAGGTCGTGCTGGCAGAGCCCCGAGGCTTCTGTGCTGGCGTGGAGAAGGCCATCAAGGCCTTGGCCTGGATGGTCAAGGTCTTCCCGCCGCCGGTCTACTGCTACCACGAGATCGTCCACAACCGCTTCGTGGTGGATCAGTTCAGAGCCCAGGGCGTGATCTTCGTCGACGACGTTGCCGAGGTGCCCGCCGGGGCACCCCTCATGCTCTCGGCGCATGGTTCTGCCCCCGAGGTGGTGGCATCTGCTCGGGCGCGCGGCCTCGTGGTCGATGCGGTCTGCCCCCTCGTCACCAAGGTCCACCACGAGATGAAGGTGCGCTCAGACAAGGGCTACACCGTGCTCTACGTCGGCCATGCCGGTCACGAGGAGGCGGTGGGGACCATGGCGGTGGCCCCCCACGCCGTCCACCTCATCGAGAGGGACGAAGACATCGACGCCCTCGACGACCTCGTCGAGGCGGGCACCCCGGTGGCCTTACTCGCCCAGACCACCCTGAGCCACGACGAGTGGCGCCACCTGATGGAGCGCTCCCAGGAGCGGTTTCCTGACCTGTGGATGCCCAACCGCTCTGACCTGTGCTTCGCCACGACCAACCGCCAAGCCGCCCTGAAGGCGGTCGCTGGAGACGCTGACGCCGTGATCGTGATCGGTAGCTCGAACTCCTCGAACACCGTCGCCCTCGAAGCCGTAGCACGGGCCAAGGGATGCCCTGAGGTCCACCGCATCAACGACGTGGCCGAACTGCCAGTGAACCTCCATGGCGTGGTGGCGATCACCGCCGGTGCCTCAGCACCCGAGAGCTTGGTGCAAGCGGTGATCGACGCCCTCCAACCACTCGAGGGCGTCGAGGTTGCGGCGGTGACCGAGGAGGATGAGTACTTCCCTCCCCCACCTGAGCTCCGAGAGCTCCTGCGGGGCCTCGCCACCACCCTTGAGATCCTGAACGGCGTTCAGTCCCCCGAGGCCTCAGACCCCGTTGCCGGAGACCGCCAACGGTCCGCTGCCACGGTCCTCGCGGGGCTCTCCGCCTGAGGGGTTGGTGCGCGCACCCGGGCTCGAGTTCGTGGAACAATGAGCGGATGCTCAGTTCAGCATCCAGCCAGGCGACCTTCACCGCCATGGACCACTCCACCGAGGAGGAGTGGCGGCTCATCGCTTCCGAGACGGTGGCGAACTGGCCGCGCGTCGCAGAGCAGATCCTGTCCATGCTGGCGCAACTCGAGTCGATTACCGATGGGTTCGCCGTGAACCAGTTGGTCCACTCGCTGCAAACCGCCACCCGTGCGGAGCGCGATGGCGCTGACGACGAGGTCATCGTGGCTTCGCTGTGCCACGACATCGGCAAGGTGATCTCAGTCGCCAACCACCCCCGTATCGCAGCGGAGATCTTGCGCCCCTACGTGCGGGCTGAGGTGGCCTCGATGATCGAGGCACACCAGGATTTCCAAGGGAAGCACTACTACAGCTACCTCGGCATGGACCCGACCCTGCGGTCGAACCACGTCGATGCTCCGTGGTACTCCTTGGCCGAGCGATTCGCCGACGACTGGGACCAGACGAGCTTCGATCCCAGCTACGACACGCTTCCCCTCGAGCACTTCGAACCCATCGTGCGCCGGGTGTTCGCCCAGCCGCGCTCAATGTAAGGACACCATGGCCTCCAACAAGCAAGACACCGAGAAGCGTCGCCTCGCCGCGATCCAGCGCTACGTCATCGACGACGCTCGGGCCGAGTTCAAGGAGCGCTACGGGGACGTCACCTTCGCCCCCATGGTGGCGCTGATCTGCGCCTACGACGAAGAGGACAACATCGGCGACGTCTTGGCCCAGATGCCGACCGAGGCCTGCGGCATGCCGGTGACGACCCTCGTGATCGTCGATGGTGGCGAGGACAAGACCGCTGAGATCGCACGCAACTCTGGGGCTTACACCTTCGCGTTCCCCGTCAACTTGGGACACGGCGTCGCCCTGCGAGTGGGCTACCAGCTCTGCATTGAGCACGGGGTGAACTACGTGGTCACCCTGGACGCCGACGGGCAGAACGATCCGGTGGAGATCCCGGTCATGCTCGAGCCCCTCGTCAACGATGAGTCTGACTTCGTCGTGGCCTCGCGTCGACTGGGCGAAGACAAGACCAACAACACCTTCCGCAAGGTCGGCGTACGGTTCTTCTCCGCCATCGTCAACGCCATGACCGGCGCGAACCTGACCGACACCTCCAACGGCTACCGGGCCCTGCGCACGACCATGCTTGCTGACGTCGTCCCGAGGCTTGAGCAGGTGCAGTACCAAACCGCCGAGCTCATCATCACGGCCTTGCGCCGCGGTTGGCGGGTGAGCGAGAAGCCCACCATGTGGTACCCCCGTGCGCACGGCACCACGAAGAAGGGGAACGACCTCCTCTTCGGGTTCCGCTACGCCAACGTGGTGTTCAGGACCCGGCTGCGCGAGCGCTGAGCCGCTCTCTCGAGCGGTCGTAGACCGCTTGGATTCCCTCGGCGAGTTCAGCGGTGGAGGCCTTGACCTTCGAGCGCGAGATTCGACCAGACTCGCCCTTGTCCGCGGGTGCGATGGAGGAACCCGTCACCACGACCACCTTGGTGGGCTTGGGTAACTTCGCCCCCTTGGCCATGGCGACATCGGTACCGGCGATGCCCATCGGTACGAGGCGAGCACCGGTCTTCGAGGCGAGGTAGGTCGCTCCTTCGTGCAGCTCGGCGACTCCATCGCCGCTCTGGCGCGTACCCTCGGGGAACATCACGAGGACCTCGCCCATCGCCAGCACCTGCTCGGCCCGCTGCAACGACTCACGGTCAGCCGACTCGCGGTGCACCGGGAAGGCACCGAGGGAGACCAGCAGTGCCCCGAGGAGCCTCGACTTCCACAGCGAGTCCTTGGCCATGTAGAAGACCTTCCGGTCCGTGAGGTACACGGCGAAGATGAAGTCGAGGTTCGAGCGATGCACAGGCGCAATCAGCACCGCACCGGTGGCGGGGATGGGCTCGTCCTGGATGATCTCGGGGTGGAACAGCAGCTTGGACGCCCCGATGACCACGACCTTGACGAAGCGGTACCACAGGCCACGCTTGGGGTCGATGGTGAAGGTGATGCCCTTCCCCGGCGTGCTGCGTGCTCCTGGATCCTTCACAGCCACGACAAGACCTCCTCAGCCACCTCAGCGATGCTCCGACTGGTGGTATCGATCAGGTGCGCACCGTCAGCCAAGGTGAGCGGAGACGCAGCACGCTGGGTGTCGATGCGGTCACGACGCGCCACTCCCGCTGACCCCTCATCTGGCCTGCGCTTGGCCCGCTCCTCCTCAGAGGCGGTGAGGTAGACCTTGACGTCTGCATGGGGGAAGACCACCGAGCCGATGTCTCTCCCTTCAACCACCCCTGCCCCGCCACGCTCGGCCACCCAGGCGCGCTGCCGATCGACGAGGACCTCCCTGACCGCTGCCGTGGCCGCCACCACCGAGACGGCCACGTTGACCTCAGCCGAGCGCAGGTCGGCCGTGACATCGGCACCGTCGACCACCACCGCGCCTTCGCCGTCGATCTCCAAGGAACGAGCGAGGGCGACCAAACCCTCGACGTCAGACAGGTCGACACCTGCTCGCAAGGCAGCGGCGGCCACCCCTCGGTAGGTGGAGCCGGTGTCGAGGCGCTCGATGCCGAGGTGCTCGGCCAGGGCCTTGGCCACCGAGGACTTCCCCGCTCCCGCAGGACCATCGATGGCGATCACGACCGGTCGGGAGGTCTCAGGCACGGAGCGATGCTAGTCGTCAGAGGCTCCTTCGAGCGGGCTTCGGTACTCGAGGACGTCAGCCACCGCCACACCGAGGATCGACAGATCTCGCACGAAGCTCGGGTAGCTGGTGGCGATGCACTCGGCTTCAGCAATGGTGGCGGTGACCCCTGCCTGTGCGCTCAGCACCCCGATGGCGGCCGCCATGGCCAATCGGTGGTCGTGGTCCGGGTCGAAGCTGAACGAGGCGGTGGTTGGGCCGCCCTCAACCACGAGGTCATCGCCCACAATGGTGGCGGTGCCCCCCAGTGCCTCGACCAACCGGGCGGTGGCAACGAGGCGGTCGGACTCCTTCACCCGCAACTCCCCCACCCCACAGAATCGAGTGCGCCCCGACGCCCGCAGGGCAGCAATGGCCAAGATGGGCACCTCATCGAGCGACGGGATCTCTCGGGCATGGATCTCGGTCCCCGTCAACGCTGACGGGTAGGCCCGGACCTCGAGTCGACCGTCTGCTTCGGTGCGGAGGAGCGACCCTCCCATCCGCTCGAGCACGTCGAGGAACCCAATGCGCTCTGCGCCTGGGTAGAGGTCGTGGACCACTACCTCGCCGCTGTTCGCCAAGAGCCCCGCCACGACGGCGAAGGCCGCTTGGCTTGGGTCACAGGGCACCACCCAATCCACGCCACGCAGCGCGGACGGCTCGAGGGTGATCACGATGGTGCCGGCGTCCTCGGCAACGGTGAGCGCTGCTCCTGCTTCGACAAGCATCTCTTCGGTGTGGCGCCGGGTGGGGGTGGCCTCGACCACGGTGGTTCGACCCTGCGCCGTCAGCCCCGCCAGCAAGATGGCTGACTTCACCTGGGCGCTCGGCACGGGAGTGGCGTAGTGGATGCCTCGGAGCTGGCCACCGGTGATGCGGAGGGGCGGCAGCACCCTCTCGCCCTCGCCCTCGACGACGGCCCCCATGGCCTGCAGCGGGATCGCCACTCGGTCCATGGGCCGTCGAGAGAGCGAGGCGTCGCCCTCGAGGCGATGGATCCCAGGAGTACCGGCCACCAGTCCCGCCAGCAGGCGCATGGTGGTGCCAGAGTTCCCACACCACAACGGCCTTGGGGTGGCGAGGAGCCCACCACGTCCATCGACGACGGTGGTCTGGCCCTCAACCCGCACCGACGCGCCGAGCGCTCCAATGGCCGCCCTCGTATCGGCCACGTCTTGACCGTGGGAGAGCCCAGTGATGGTGCTGATCCCATCGGCCATCGCCGACAGCAGCAACGCTCGGTGGGAGATCGACTTGTCGCCGGGCGGGCGCACCTCGCCTTCGAGGTGGCCCGTGGCACCCACCACGAGGTTCATCGCGCCCCTCCGAGGTGCTCGACGGAGAGCGCGTAGCCAAGCGCCGTCAGTGCCTCCACGAGCGTCGAAGACAGCGCCGCCCCCACGGTCAGCAAGAGCACACCAGCGGACCCCTCCACGCTGTGCGCGATCTGCAGGTCCACCACGTTGACCCCGAGGTCGCTCGCCACCCGAGTGACCTCGGCCAGCACCCCGGGGCGGTCGGGAACGACGACGCGAACGATGGCCAACTCCACCGGCACGCTCTGGCGAGCAGGCAGGGCTTGGCGGGCCACCGAGGTGGTGGCGAGGAAGCGACGGAGCGCCCCAGCATCACCATCGGCGACCATCGAGCGCAGCCCAACCAGGTCCTCGACCACCTGATCCAAGGTGGCGGTGACCGCAGCGGCATTCCCCACCAGCACCTCGGGCCAGATCACCGGATCCCCCGCCGCTACCCGGGTCATGTCCCGAAAGCCGCCAGCAGCCAACTGCAGCAATGCGCCATCGCTCTCGGCCCCCACCACCGCTCGGTGCATCAGCGTCGACGCCAAGAGGTGGGGCACGTGGGAGACCACCGCCACCAGCCGGTCGTGGTCTCCTGCATCGAGGCCAACCACCATCGCCCCCATCGCACCCAGGATCTGCGCGAGCCGCGCGTACCTCGAGGGATCGGTGCCAGCGGTGGGGCACAGCACCCAGGTCGCCCCCACGAAGAGGTCTGCCCGAGCACCTCGCAGGCCGAGCTGCTCTGAACCCGCCATGGGGTGCCCGCCGATGAAGCGCGGGTCGCCAATGGCCTCGACGATCGGCGCCTTGACGCCACAGACGTCGGTGACGAGCACCTCGGGGTTCCGATCCGGCAAGGCCAAGATGGCCTCGGTCGCCTGCCGCACGCTCGACGCAGGTACTGCCACCACGACGAGGATGGCGGAGGGATCGTCGCCGATGCCATCGATGAAGCCGCGCGCCTTGGCGTCGGCGAGCCGCTCACCGTCGTGGTCCACGCCGAAGACCACGTAGCCCTGGGCCTTGAGCGCCAGTGCCACCGATCCCCCAATGAGCCCCGTGCCCACCACGACGGCGAGGGGTGCAGGGACACTGGCCATCTGGCAATGGTAGTGGTGGACCCCTCGGCTCAGCGGCGCAGGGGGGCCTTGTCCCCCGTCGTCGCCGAGGTCGACAGCGCCACCACCTCATCGAAGCTCAGCGGCCTCCAAGAGCCTGGCGGCAAGGTGGGGTCCGTGAGCGGCCCGATGCGGGTCCGCACCAGGCGCACCACCGTTGAGCCCACTGCCTCGCACATCCGTCGCACCTGGCGGTTCCGGCCCTCGTGGATCACGATCCGCACGAGGTGCTCAGCCACGAGCGCCACCTTGGCTGGAGCGGTCATGCCGTCCTCGAGCTCGACGCCGTCGCGCAGCTTCCGCAGCGCCCCCGAGGTGAGGGTCCGATCGATCTCGGCCAGGTACTCCTTCTCCACCCCGAAGCTTGGGTGCGCGAGGAGTTGGGTCAACTGCCCGTCGTTGGTCAGAATCAGCAGTCCTTCGGTCTCGGCATCGAGGCGACCAACGGTGAAGACCCTCGGATCCTCAGGCACGAGGTCGAGCACGGTGGGTCGACCCTGGGGATCGCTCGCGGTGCAGACCACACCCGCGGGCTTGTTGAGCAGGTAGTGGACGAGACCAGGAGCTGCCGGGATCAGCACCCCGTCGACCTCGATGACGGCGGTGAGGGGATCCACCCGGCGTCCCAAGATCGCCACCTCGCCGTCGACGGTTACCCGGCCTTCGTCGATGAGGTCCTCGCACACCCGACGAGAGCCGACCCCGCAACGAGCCAGCACCTTCTGGAGGCGCTCGCCCTCATGGCTGACGTCAGTCACCGACGACGTCGTTCGCTCCGCGGAGCTGGACCTCGAAGGCCTCCACCGCTGCCACCCCTGGCAGGAAGTCCTCCACCGGTGGAAGCTGGTTGAGCGAGAACAGCCCGAGGCGCTCGAGGAACATCTCGGTGGTGCCGTACAGGATCGGTTGGCCGGGCCCCTCGGACCGACCAACCTCTGCGATGTAGCCCCGGGACTCGAGCAGCTTGACCACCCCGTCGGCATTGACGCCCCGCAGCGCGCCGATCTGGGCGCGCGACACGGGCTGTCGGTAGGCCACGATGGCGAGGGTCTCGAGCGCTGCGGTCGACAGCCGGTGGCTGACGTTGCGGTTGGCGAAGCGCTGCACG
>CAINFA010000104.1 GCA_903847955.1 uncultured Actinomycetes bacterium | reverse complement strand
GACCTCTGACGCCGAGGTCCGCACCGACCCCACCCTGGCCTTCCGACTAGCTGCGGTGGCGGCCGAGCGAGACCTGCCCATCGCCTTGGGTTCGGTGCACCGCTTGGCCGACCAGATGGGCGAGGTCTCCACCCCTTGGCCCCCAGCCCTCTTGGCCAGCTTCGTGCGGGTGCTCCAAGCAGGACCCGCTGCCACGGTGGCTCTCGAGTCCCTCGACCAGCGAGAGCTGATCACCCGGTTCCTCCCCGAGTGGTCGGCGGTGCGCTTCCACCACCAGCGCAACGCCTACCACCGCTTCACCACCGACCGGCACCTGCTCGAGGCCACCGCCAATGCCTCGGCCATCGCCGACCGGGTGGACCGGCCAGACCTCTTGCTGCTCGGCACCTTGTTCCACGACATCGGCAAAGGTCGCCCCGGGGACCACACCGAGGTGGGCATGGCGCTGGTGCGTGAGATGGCCCCCCGCATGGGGCTCAATGCGGCCGACACCGCCACCTTGGTGGCCATGGTCGAGCTGCACCTCCTCCTGCCCGACACCGCCGTTCGCCGGGACCTCTCGGACCCCGCCACCATCGAGAAGGTGGCCAACCAGGTCGGCAACCGTGAGCGGCTCCTGCTGCTGCATGGCCTCACCCAAGCCGACTCCCAAGCCACCGGCCCTGCTGCCTGGGGGACGTGGAAGGCGGGGTTGGTCGACGAGCTCGTGCGGCGCACCGCCGCCCACTTCGACGGCCACGACCAACCGGCCATCGCCAGCTGGGTCACCGACGTCCACCGCACCATGGTCGAAGAGGCACGAGCCAGCGACGCAGTGGTGGTGGGCCTCGAGCCGCCTCGGTTGGCCGTGGCCGCCCCCGACCGCCCGGGGCTGTTGGCGCTGGTCACCGGCACCTTGGCCCTCCATGGGCTCACCGTCCAGAGCGCGGATGTGATCTCGGACCACGGGGTAGCCCTCGAGGTCTTCACCATCGGCACCGACCCCGAACGCTGGCCCAGCACCGAGCGCTTCACCACCTCGCTCAACGCCGTACTGTCCGGGGAGCTGGTCTTGGCCAAGGCGCTGGCCGATCGCTCCGAGCGCTACCGCGACGCCGCTCGAGCGCTGTCGGCTCGCCGGGCCCAACCCCAGGTGCTGGCCGAAGCAGATGGCTCGCGCTCTTCGACGGTGCTCGAGGTGCGGGGCGAGGACCAGATCGGCTTGCTCCACGAGTTGACCTCGGCCATCTTCAGCTGCCACCTCGACGTGGTGGCAGCCCGGGTCTCGACCGTTGGTTCGGCCGCCATCGACGCCTTCTACGTCCGCACTGCTGATGGTGATCGCATCGAGGACCCCGCCGTCTTGGCCGAGGTCGAAGCCCGCCTGCTCGAGGTGCTCACCGCCGCCTCTTCGACCAGCCCAGGGGCCCAAGTGGCGGGAGCCTAGCCCTGTTGGAATGGGCCTGCGGCTGGTAGGCTTTGTGCATGGCTGCACACACTCGGGCGAAGGGCGCCCCCGCTCGCAAGACCCACCGGGTTCGGCGCTTCGTCATCAGCGGGTTGGCGGTCGTCGTCATCGCTGCTGGTGCAGTCGCCGCGACGGCGGTCATCAAGAGCCACCGCGCCGCTTCTGCAGCGCAAGCACCGAGCAGCGTGAAGCTGGCCGTGCTCCAAACCTCGCCCGCTGCCGGGGCCCAGAGCATCAGCCCGGCCACCCCCATCTCGGTGAGCTTCAACACCCCGCTCGATGCCTCGAGCCCCCTGCCCACCCTCGTTCCCGCCATCCCCGGCGCCTGGGAGGCCCTGTCGCCCACCACCTTGACCTTCGTGGCCAAGCAGGCCCTCGTGCCCTCCACCACCGAGCGCATCGTCATTCCTGGCGGGATGAACGGCGTGGTGGCTTCGAACGGTACGCACCTCACCTCGACGGTCACCGTGCCCTACAGCATCGCCCCCGGCACCACGCTGCGGCTCGAGCAGCTGCTGGCAGAGCTGAACTACCTGCCGGTGAGCTTCACCCCGGCCAAGCCAATCAGTTCCATCCAAGCCTTGGCTGCAGCCCAGCCCGGCACCTTCTCTTGGCGCTTCGCCAACACCCCCAGCTCGCTGTCCTCGCTGTGGGTGGTTGGGCAGAGCAACACCATCTTGCAGGGCGCGGTGATGAACTTCGAGCACCAGCACGGCCTCACCACCGACGGCCTGGCCGGTCCCCAGGTCTGGCAGCTGCTCCTCCACGACGCCACCGTGAACCGCATGGATGCGCTCAGTTACGACTACGTCTACGTCCAGCAGCGGTCGCCCGAGACCTTGTTCCTTTACGTCAACGGCAAGGTCATCTACACCACTGCGGTCAACACCGGCATCTCCGCTGCGCCCACCACGGTCGGCACTGCCCCGGTCTACCTGCGCTTCACCTCGACCACCATGAAGGGCACCAACCCCGACGGCTCCACCTACGACGACGCGGGCATCCCCTGGGTCAGCTACTTCCGAGGTGGCGAGGCGTTGCACGGCTACATCCGCTACTCCTACGGCTTCCCGCAGTCGCTCGGCTGCGTGGAGATGCCCTACGCCCACGCCGGCGTGGTCTGGCCCTACACCCCGATCGGCACCCTCGTCACCGTCGGCGCCCTGTAGTCCGACCCCTGGTGGGTC
>CAINFA010000103.1 GCA_903847955.1 uncultured Actinomycetes bacterium | reverse complement strand
GGACCGCCACCTGCGCGACTCGTGCCGCGTCGAGGACCTCCGAGGAGGGCCCCTCGCCACCCTTGACCACGATCGCAGCGGCACCCGCTGCGCCCACACCGGTGAGCATCGATGGGAGGTCCTCGCTCGAGGGGTCGACGCCAACGGCGAGCAGGACGTCGCCAGGGTGGGTGCTCGAGCCCGACCAGTCGTCGGCGATCACCACGCGTCCGACCTCGACGTCGAGACCCGAAGGCGCCAACTCGCAGACGAGCAGGGAGCGTCCAATCACATCGATGATGGCGCCAAGGCGACCGGTCAGCGGCATCTGTTCACTCCCCGTCGACCTCCTCGGGTGGTGTGGACACCCCCGGGTCGGGCCCCGTCAACCTAGCCCGCAGACTGGACCTCGTCACGGGCTTCGCCCATGGCGAGCGATGCCCGAGCGATGCAGTCATCGATGATGGCATCGTCCATGGCGGTGGAGATCACGAGCATGCCCCTCGGGGCGAAGTAGAGGCCGTTGACCATCCCGGCCAAGTGGAAGGCGCCCATCATCTTGGCGTCCTGGCGACGCAACGACGCCTCGGGCAGCGTCTCGGAGAAGTAGATGTTGAGCAAGGAGCCCACCCGTCGCACCGACAGCGGGACGCCAGCGTCGGCGGCCGCGGCTCGCAGCCCGACGTCGAGACGCTCTGCCAATCTGGCCATCTCGGCGATGGCGGCATCGGTGAGGTGCTCGACCGACACCGCTCCTGCGGCCATGGTGACGGGGTTGCCGTTGAAGGTCCCTGAGTGGAAGAGCTTGGGCGCTCTTGGGTCCATGACCGCCATGTGCTCGGCCTTGCCGCCCACCGCTCCAACGGGGAACCCGCCGCCGATGAGCTTGCCGAACATGGTGAGGTCGGGGGTGACCCCGAGGGCGGATTGGGCACCACCAACGGCCAAGCGGAAGGCGATGACCTCATCGATGACGAAGAGGGCGCCAGCGTCCCTCGCTGCACGCTCGACCCGTTGGTAGAAGGCGGGAGGTGCGTCGACGATCCCGCCTGAACCCATGACGGGCTCGAGGAAGACGGCGGCAATCTCGGCGCCGTGCTCGGAGAGGACTGCCTCGAAGCTCTCGGGGTCGCCGTAGGTGGCGAGCAGGGTGTCGTCGGTCCCTGGCACGTGGAACCGGCCGTCGAAGGAGCCGTACTCGAAGGCCTCGTGGGAACCGTGGTAGCCGAAGCGGGCCATGAGCACCTTGGAGCGTCCGGTGATCACCTTGGCGGTGTTGAGCGCCAACATCCCTGCCTCGGTGCCCGAGTTGGCGAACCGAATCTGGTCCACCGACGCCACCCGGTCGACGATGGCTTCGGCCAGCTCGAACTGGTAGAGGTTCCGTGCCGGCCACGCGGTCCCATCCCGCATGGCCCGACTGGCGGCTTCGATGGCCGGCGGGTAGGCATTGCCGTGGACCAAGGAGGTGTAGTTGCCGGCCAGGTCGACGTAGGCGTTGTGGTCGAGGTCCCACAACCAGGCACCTTCGCCTCGCTCGACGGTGATCGGGAAGGGGAGGTGGAAGCCAGCCGCCCTCGTGTCGCCACCGGGGAGCACCCGCTCGGCTCGGGTCGCAGCAGCTGCTGAGGTGGGGTTGGCCTTGAGGTACCGATCGCGGATCGTCGTTGGGGTCATGATCGAGCTCCGAGCACGGGGGGAACGATGCCGAGGTCCCGCTGGCAGATGGCCTGGTAGGCGCCCAAGATGGAGGCTGCGTCGACGATGGCCGCGACCTCGTCGTTCGGGCCGAACTCGAGGTTCGCACCGTGGACGACGAACCACACGTCGGCTGCCGACGGCTGGTCCGCTGGGGCGTGGAGGGTGTGGATGGAGCCCGCTGGCTCGTAGAGGAAGGAGCCGGCCTCGTTCACCTCGGGGTACTCGAGGTACTTCCACGTGCCTTCGAGGGTGAAGGCGAAGACCGCACCGGTGTGCTGGTGGCGCCGGATGGTGGTCCCAGGCGCGAAGCGGGTGCGGACGATCCAGATCCCGGCGTCGAGGTCAACGAAGACCACCTTGAGCGAGGTGCCATGGCCGAAGTCCACGAACGGGAGCTCTCCTTCGACCCTGAGCAAGGCGGCTGGAACCATGGTCGCTGGCTGCACTCGATCACTGTACCCACCCTGCCTCGAGCGACTTCGGGCGGATTGCCCAAAGACACCTCGTCGGCTTTGCACGATCGGTGTAAGCCGAGGGTGCACGGGTAGGGTTCACTGAGGAGATGTCGACCAACCCCTTTGCCCCCCTCGAGCGCGACGCGTGGCCAGCGCAGTTCGCCTCTCTGTTCGCAGCCCTCGAGGAGCAGTCCCGCCTGCTGAACATCCTCACCGTGCTCGCTCGCGCACCTGGACTGTTCCAGCAGTGGCTCCCGCTGGCGTCGTACCTCCAGAACGGTTCGCCGCTGAGCCCAAGGCTCCGTGAGGTTGGCATCTTGCGGGTGGCGTGGCGCACGTCCTCTCCCTACGAGTGGGGTGGGCACGCCAAGACGGCGTTGGCTATCGGGATGACCCCGACCGAACTCGACCT
>CAINFA010000102.1 GCA_903847955.1 uncultured Actinomycetes bacterium | reverse complement strand
GGCCAGCTCGTCGGGGCGCTTGAGGCCCTTGAGCCCGGCGATGGTGGCGTGGGCCACGTTGATCCCGTTCGAGGAGCCGAGCGACTTGGCCAGCACGTCACGGACGCCCGCCATCTCCAAGATGGCACGCACCGCACCACCGGCGATCACACCGGTACCAGGAGCGGCGGGCTTGAGCAGCACCCGTCCCGCGCCGGACTCACCGAGGATCGGGTGGGTGATGGTGGTGCCGGCCAGGGGAACCTCGAACATGTTCTTGCGAGCCTCTTCGATGCCCTTCTGCACGGCGAGACCGGCTTCCTTGGCCTTGCCGTAGCCGAGGCCAACCTTGCCGTTGCCGTCACCGATGACCATCAGCGCGGTGAAGGAGAACCGACGACCGCCCTTGACCACCTTGGCGACGCGGTTGACCTTGATCGTGCGCTCTTCGTACTGCTGTGCGTCCTGCATCAGAACTCCAGTCCCTGTTCGCGCAGCGTCGCAGCGAGGGCTGCAACGCGACCGTGGTAGACGAACCCACCGCGGTCGAAGACGACCTTGGTGATGCCCTTGGCCTTGGCACGCTCGGCGAGGAGCTTGCCGACTGCCTCAGCACCAGCGACGTTGCCGCCGCCTTGGGTGCGGAGGTCAGCCTCGACCGAGCTGGCCGAGGCCAGCGTGTGCCCCGACAGATCGTCGATGATCTGCGCGGAGATGTGCTTGTTCGAGCGGCTGACGGCGACGCGAGGACGCTCAGCAGTGCCCGAGACCTTGAAGCGAACCCGGCTGTGCCGACGGATCCGCAGCTCACGAGTGGAACGGGTTGCCATTACTTCGCTGCCTTTCCGGCCTTGCGAGCGACGACCTCGCCGGCGTAGCGCACACCCTTGCCCTTGTAGGGCTCGGGCTTGCGCAGCCGACGGATGTCCGCGGCCACCTGGCCGACGGTCTCTTTGTCGTTGCCCTTGACGATGATGCGGGTCGGGGCGGGCACCTCGAAGGTGATGCCCTTGGGGGCCTCGACGTTCACCGGGTGGGAGAAGCCGAGTGCGAGCTCAAGGGCAGCGTCGCCCTTGGCCTGTGCTCGGTACCCCACGCCCACGATCTCGAGCTCCTTGGTGAAGCCGGTGGTGACACCGACGATCATGTTCGAGACCAAGGTGCGCATGAGGCCGTGCAGGGCACGGTGCTCACGAGCGTCGTCGACACGGCTGACGGTGAGGATCTCGCCGTCTTGGGAGAGGGTGATCCCTTCGGGGACCACGCGCTCCAAGGTGCCGCCGGGACCGGTCACCTTGACGGTGCCGGTGCCGACCTCGACGGTGACCGAAGACGGCACCGTGATGGGAGAGCGTCCGATACGAGACATCAGCTGTTCCTTCCGGTGAGGGTGGTGGCGCTACCAGACATGGCAGAGCACCTCGCCACCGAGGCGGCGACGGCGCGCCTCTTTGTCGGTCATGAGCCCGTGCGAGGTGGAGACCACCGCCACACCCATGCCGCCGAGGACCTTGGGGATGGCGTTGGACTGGGCGTAGATGCGCAGGCCGGGCTTGGAGATCCGCTTGATCCCGCTGATGGTCCGGCTGCGGTCGGGGGCGTACTTCATCTCGATCTCGAGCGTGGTGCCAGGGCGTCCCTCAGCGGGGCGCACCGAGTAGCCAGCGATGTAGCCCTCGCGCTCCAAGATGGCGGCCAGCGCCTCTTTGACCTTGGAGCCAGGCATGGCCACGGTCTCGAACTGCGCCTTGTTGGCGTTGCGGATGCGGGTGAGCATGTCCGCGATGGGGTCGGTCATCGTCATTGTGGGTCCCTCACCAACTCGCCTTGGTCACACCGGGAACTTCACCGGCGTGGACCATCACACGGAGACAGATACGGCACAGGCCGAACTTTCGGTAGACCGAGTGCGGCCGACCGCAGCGCTGGCACCGGGTGTAGGCCCGGACCTTGAACTTCGGGGTGCGCTGCTGCTTCTGAATCAGAGCTTTCTTCGCCATGTTGCTACCTGCTCTCTTGACGGAAGGGGAAGCCGAACGCGTTGAGGAAGGCACGGCCCTCGTCGTCAGTGCGTGCGGTGGTCACGATCGTGATGTCCATGCCTCGGGGGGTGTCGACCTTGTCGTAGTCGATCTCGGGGAAGATCAACTGCTCGGTGACGCCGAAGGTGTAGTTGCCCCGGCCGTCGAAGGACTTCGACGGCAAGCCGCGGAAGTCCCTGATGCGGGGGATCGACAGGCTGATCAGCCGGTCGAGGAACTCCCAGGCCTTGTCGCCGCGCAAGGTGACCTTGACGCCGATGGCCTGACCCTCACGGAGCTTGAAGCCTGCGATGGACTTCTTGGCCCGGGTGACGATGGGCTTCTGGCCACAGATCAACTCGAGGTCGCGCTGGGCGCCCTCGATGAGGCTGGCTTGGCCAGTGGCCTTGCCCACGCCGCAGTTGACCACGATCTTCTCGAGGCGGGGAACCTCCATGATGTTGGAGACGCCGAGGGACTCCTGGAGCTGGGGGCGCAGCTCGGTGAGGTAGCGCTCCTTCAGCCGGGGCCGGGTTTGGGTGTTGGTGCTCACAGCTCTGCTCCACACTTCCTGCAGACGCGGATCTTGCGTCCGTTGTCGAACTTGACGCCGGCCTTGCCGGGGCCGTCGTGCTTGGAGCACCACAGCGCCACGGTGGAGGCGTGGACCGGCATGGCCTTGTCGATGATGCCGGCCTGCATGGTCTGTCCTTGCTGCTTCTTGTGCCGCTTGGCGATGTTGACGCCGGACAAGATGACCTTCTCCTTGGCCGGGAAGGCCTCAATCACCTCGGTGCGCGTGCCGCGGTACTTGCCCGACAGCACGACGACCTTGTCGCCCTTGTGGATCTTCATCACAGCACCTCCGGTGCCAGCGAGACGATGCGCATGAACTTCTTGTCACGCAGCTCACGGCCGACGGGACCGAAGATGCGGGTGCCACGAGGCTGGAGCTGGTCGTTGATGAGCACCGCTGCGTTCTCGTCGAAGCGGATGTAGCTACCGTCGGGACGACGGCGCTCCTTCTTGGTCCGAACGACGACGCAGCGAACCACGTCACCCTTCTTGACCGCGGCGCCAGGGATGGCGTCTTTGACGGTGGCGATGAACACGTCACCAATTGAGGCGTAGCGACGACGCGAACCGCCGAGGACCCGAATGCACAGGACCTCCTTGGCGCCGGAGTTGTCGGCCACGCGGAGTCGGGATTCTTGCTGGATCATCGGGCACGCTCCAGGACCTCATCGAGGCGCCAGCGCTTCAACTTGGAGATCGGTCGGGTCTCGACGATGCGGACGCGGTCACCGGGCTTGGCCGAGGACTCGCCGTCGTGGGCGTAGAGCTTCTTGGTCCGCTGCACGGTCTTGCCGTAGCGAGGGTGGCGAACCTTGTCGACGATGGCGACGACGATGGTCTGCTCCATCTTGTCCGAGACCACGATGCCCTCACGGACCTTGCGGCCGTTGGGACGCTCAACGGTAGCTTCGACGTTGCTCACTGGGCACCTCCTTCGGAAGCGGCCAGAGCCTCAGCCACCTCAATCTCTCGGGCCCGGAGCGTGGTCAAGATGCGAGCGACGTCGCGCTTGACCTCACGCATGCGGGCGGTGTTGTCCAGCTGGCCGGTGGCCAGCTGGAAGCGCAGGTTGAACAGCTCTCGCCGTGCATCTGCCAGCTTGGTCACGAGCTCGGTGGACTCCAGCTCGATGAACTCTGCGATCTTGGTCATCAGATCTGCACCTCCGGGGCGCCGTGGGTCCCAGGACGCACGACGAACTTTGCCTTCATGGGGAGCTTCTGGATGGCGCGCTCCATGGCGGCACGGGCCAGCTCCTGGTCGACACCGGCCAGCTCGAAGATCACGCGACCCGGCTTGACCACGGCCACCCAGTACTCGGGGTTGCCCTTCCCCGAACCCATGCGGGTCTCGGCAGGCTTCTGGGTGATGGGCTTGTCGGGGAACACTCGGATCCACACCTTGCCGCCACGCTTGACGTGACGGGTCATGGCGATACGAGCGGACTCAATCTGCCGGGCCGTCAGCCAGGCCGGCTCGAGGGCTTGGATCCCGAAGTCACCGAAGGTGACCTCGTTGCCGCCCTTGGACACTCCGGTCATCCGACCGCGGTGCTGCTTGCGGTGCTTGACCCTACGGGGCATCAACATCTCAGTCACTCTCCTTGCGGAAGTGCGGGGTCTCGTGGTGATCGTGCAGCGTCTTGCGCTCGATCTCCTCTTCCTCGGCCAGCCGCTTCTCGAGCTCGTCGGGAACCGGCGGAGCCTCCACCAACGAGGAGGGGTCCACGCCAGTGGTGGGAGCCTCAACCTCGGCCTCAACCTCGGCGGGGACGGTCAGCGTCTCAGCCTCGCTGCCAGGGGTAGGAGCATCGGCCTTGCGACGGCCACCACCAGCGGTCACGAGGCGCTTGGGTGCAGCAGGTGCACCCTCGGGGGCCTCGGTGGAGACGCCGACGGCCATGGCGGCTTCACGGGTGATCTTCTCGTCCAAGGAGACCTTGTAGGGCAAGATGTCGCCCTTGTAGATCCAGACCTTGACGCCCACACGTCCGGCAGTGGTCTTGGCCTCACGGAAGCCGTAGTCGATGTCGGCGCGCAGCGTGTGCAGTGGGACGCGACCCTCGCGGTAGGACTCCTTGCGGCTCATCTCTGAACCACCGAGTCGACCCGAGCACTGCACCCGGATACCGAGGGCTCCCGCCTTCTGCACGGTCTGGATGGCCCGCTTCATCGCACGGCGGAACGCCACCCGGCGGACCAGCTGGTCGCAGATGCCCTGGGCGATCAGCGCAGCGTCGAGCTCGGGCTGCTTGATCTCTTGGATGTTGAGCTGGATGCGGTTCTGCAGACCGGTGATCTCTTCGATCTTCTTCTTCAGCCGGTCGGCCTCTGCACCACGGCGGCCGATGACGATGCCTGGACGTGCGGTGTGGATGTCGACCCGAAGACGGTCACGGGTGCGCTCAATCTCGATGCGGCTGACGGCCGCGGTCTCGAGTTGGGTCTGCAGGTAGTCGCGGATCTTCCAGTCCTCGACGACGTAGGCGCCGTAGTTGCGCTCCTCGAACCACCGGGACTTCCAGTCGGTGGTGACGCCGAGCCGGAACCCGTAGGGATTGACCTTCTGGCCCATCTAGCTGTCCTTCTCTTCGGTGTGGTCGGCCTCGTCAGCTGCCAGCTCTGCGCTGTCGGCCTCGGTGGCGTCGGTCTCGGTCTCAGCCGCGGTCTCAACCTCGGCGGCGACGGGAGCAACATGCTCCTGCGCTGCCTCGACCTCGACCTCGTCGTGCTCGGTGGCCTCGGCCTCTGCGGCCAAGCGAGCCTCTTCGTCCTCAGCAGCCACGCGGGCTTCCTCGGCCCGACGGGTGGCCCGAGCGGTCTGGTCGGCCCGGCCGCGCGAGCTGGCCACACGGGCCGCTCGACGCTGCCCAGCAGCAGCCACAACCGCCTGACGGCGCTCGAGGCGCTCGTCATCGAGCCGGGCGACGATCACGGTGATGTGGCAGGTGCGCTTGCGGATGCGGGTGGCACGGCCACGGGCACGGGGACGCCACCGCTTCATGGTGGTGCCCTCATCGGCGTAGGCGGCAGCGACGTAGAGCTCGTTGGGGTCGAGGCCGTCGTTGTGCACCGCGTTGGCCACCGCAGAGGTCAGGACCTTCAAGATGACCTCGGCAGCCTCACGCTCGGTCGAGCGCAGGATGTCGGCCGCGTACTGGACCTCCTCGCCTCGGATGAGGTCGAGGACCTGCCGGGCCTTGGTGGCCGACATGTGGTAGTGCCGCAGGACGCTGCGGGTCCCGGGACGCTCGTTGGTCTTCGGGCCGGTCATCGCCGTGCACCCTTCTCCTGGCCGGCGTGGTACCGGAACGTGCGGGTGGGAGCGAACTCGCCCAGCTTGTGGCCCACCATCGACTCGGTGACGTAGACCGGGATGTGGCGGCGGCCGTCGTGCACCGCGAAGGTGTGTCCGACGAAGTCCGGGATGATGGTCGAGCGGCGCGACCAGGTCTTGATGACCTTCTTCTCGCCGGTGGCGTTGAGTGCGTCGACCTTGCGAAGCACGTGGTCGTCCACGAAGGGACCCTTCTTCAGGCTACGGGGCATCGGTGCCAGTCCTCCCAGCTACCGTCGCGAGCCGCGGGTGCGGCGACGACGAACGATCATCGAATCGGAATCCTTGCGGCGAGCGCGGGTACGGCCCTCAGGCTGACCCCACGGCGAGACCGGGTGACGACCACCAGAGGTCTTGCCTTCACCACCACCAAGGGGGTGGTCCACCGGGTTCATGGCCACACCACGGGTCTGGGGGCGAATGCCCTTCCAGCGGTTCCGACCAGCCTTGCCGACCTTGATCAGCTCAGCCTCAGAGTTCCCGACGGTGCCCAAGGTGGCGCGGCAGTCGATCGGGACGCGGCGCATCTCGGTCGAGGGCAGACGCAAGGTGGCGAAGCCGCCGTCCTTGGCCACGAGCTGAACCGACATCCCCGCCCCACGGGCCATCTTGCCGCCGCCACCAGGGCGCAGCTCGACGGTGTGGATGGTGGAACCGGTGGGGATGTAGCGCAGCGGCAAAGCGTTGCCGGGCTTGATGTCGGCACCTTGACCCGAGACGATGGTGTCGCCGACGCTGACGCCCTGGGGCGCCAAGATGTAGCGCTTCTCGCCGTCGAGGTAGTGCAGCAAGGCGATGCGAGCGTTGCGGTTCGGGTCGTACTCAATCTGGGCGACCTTGGCCGGCACGCCGTCCTTGGTGCGGTGGAAGTCGATGACCCGGTACTGCTGCTTGTGGCCGCCACCACGGTGACGGGAGGTCTTGCGACCGTACGAGTTCCGACCACCGGTGCGCGGCTTGGGAGCCAGCAGCGACTTCTCGGGGTGGTCTCGGGTGATCTCCGAGAAGTCCGAGACGGTCTGGAACCGACGGCCGGGGCTCGTGGGCTTGCGTGCGCGAAGTGCCATGATCCTGCCTTCTAGTTCTCAAAGAGGTCGATCTTGTCGCCGACGGCGAGCGTGACCATGGCCCGCTTGACGTCCGGACGAGAGCCGACGGTGTTGGTCCTACGGTTGCGAGTCGCCTTGCCCTTGCGAACCAAGGTGTTGACCTTGGTCACCCGCACGCCGAAGGCGTGCTCAACGGCGTGGCGGACGTCGATCTTGGTGGCGTCGCTGTCGACGACGAAGACGTAGACCCCTTGGTCCATCAAGGCGTAGGTCTTCTCAGAGACCACGGGGCGAACGAGGACATGCATGGCGTCACGCATCAGCGCACCTCCGCCGTGGGCTCGGCCACCGGCAGGGTGGCATCGGTGAAGACGATGGCGTCTGCCACCATCACGTCGTAGGCGTTGAGCTGGCCCGGCTGCTGGACGGTGATGCCCGGCAGGTTGCGGAAGCTCAGCGCAGCGTGCTCGGCGGTCTCGTCGATGACGACGAGCACCTTGCCGGTGATCGCCAAGGCCTCGATGACCGAGATGGCCGACTTGGTGTGGGGACGCTCGAAGCTCAGCGAGTCGATGAGGTGCACCTGGTTGTTCAGCGCACGGTCGCTCAGCGCCGAGTGCAGCGCCAGCTTGATCATCTTCTTCGGGGTCTTCTCGGAGTAGCCACGGGGCTTGGGGCCCAGCGCGATGCCACCACCGGTGAATTGGCTGGCACGGGGCGTACCCTGACGTGCCCGGCCGGTGCCCTTCTGGCTGAACGGCTTCTTGCCACCACCGCGGACCTCGGCCCGGGTCTTGGTGGACTGGGTGCCGGCACGGCGGGCAGCCAGCTGGGCCGTGGTCACCTGGTGCAGCACGCCCACGTTGGGCTCGAGGCCGAAGATGCTCGGCTCCAAGGTGACCGTCGATATGACCTTGCCGGTCTTGTCCTTGCGCTCGACCGTCCGCTCAGCGAGCGGGGCCTTGTCCTTCTTGATGGGTCCACGCAGCAGCATCGTCATCGGACCACACCACCCTTGGCGGTCGCAACCTTCACCGAGTTCCGCAGGACCACCGTGGTGCCCCGCGAGCCGGGGATGGCACCCTTCACGAGCACCACCTGGCGCTCAGGGTCCGAGGCGACGATCTCGAGGTTGAGGGCCGTCACCTGGCCACCGCCCATGCGGCCGGCCATGCGGGTGCCCTTGAAGACGCGGCCCGGGGTGGCACAGGCGCCGATGGAACCTGGCACGCGGTGCGCCTTGTGGTTACCGTGGCTGGCACCTTGGCCCTTGAAGTTGTGGCGCTTCATGCCACCGGCGAAGCCCTTGCCCTTGGAGACGGCGAT
>CAINFA010000101.1 GCA_903847955.1 uncultured Actinomycetes bacterium | reverse complement strand
GCCAGCTCCTCTGCCGCCATGCTCGAGGCCTTCTGGGCCGTCACCCCAGAGGCACTGGGCGTGGTCTCCACCGACAGCAGCGGCACCGAGCGGGAGTTGGCCACCTTGCCCCGACGTCGGTGGCAGGAGGTCGAGGTGCACCTGGTCGACCTCGACCTCGGGGTGGAGTTCGAGGACTGGCCCGAGCGGTTCGTCGACACCTTCTTACCGATCGAGCGCGAGGCCCTCCCCAGCCGGTTGGTCGACACCGCACTCGTGGTGGAGCCCTCGCTGCCCCCTCGCCTCGAGCTGGCCTGGTACTACGGACGCCTCGACGTTGAGGGGCTGCCCGAGCTCACCCCTTGGCGCTGAGCAGCACCAGTCTGTGGTCGCCGCTCCCACTCGTGTCGAGGGAGGTGTGCCAGTAGGTTGACCCCATGGACCTCCACGACGCCCTCGCCTTCGCCACTGCTCGCCGCAACGCCATCCTGACCACGCTGCGCCGCGACGGCCGGCCCCAGCAGTCGATGATCTTCTACCGCCTGGAAGAGGGGGTGGCGACCATCTCGCTGACGGCGGATCGCGCCAAGACCAAGAACCTGACCCGAGACCCGCGGGCCACGCTGTTCATTCCCGGTGACCACGTCTTCAGCTGGGTGTGCCTCGATGGCACCGTGGCGCTGAGCCCGGTGGCAACCGACCCCCACGACGCGGTGGTCGAGGAGCTCGTCGCCTACTACCGAGCCGCCAACGGCGAGCACGAGGACTGGGACAGCTTCCGAGCGGCGATGGTGGCCGAAGGTCGCTTGGTGGCCCACTTCACCGCCACCTCGGCCACCGGCTTGCTGGGCGACTAGGCCTCGTCGACTGGCGCCGGGGCCTCGGGGGCCTCGACCGGCGCAGCAGGTGCGCTGCCCACCTTCTGCAGCAGCGACTCCTCGAAGACCTGGGTGATGTCCATGACCCGGACGTCCTCCCGGCCATTGGCCTTGACGGCGTCGTCGAGCATGATCATGCAGAACGGACAGGCGGTCGAGACGATGTCGGCCCCGGTCCCAAGCGCCTCGGCGGTGCGGTCCATGTTGACCCGCTTGCCGATGTTCTCCTCCATCCACATCCGGGCACCACCCGCACCACAGCAGAAGCCCTTCTCGCGGCAGCGGCCCATCTCGACCTGGGTGACCCCAGGGATGGCGTTGAGCAGCGAGCGGGGCTCGTCGAAGACCCGGTTGTGGCGACCGAGGTAGCACGGGTCGTGGTAGGTCACCGTGCCCGAGTAGCTCGAGCCCGGCTTGAGCTTGCCAGCACGGTAGAGGTGCTCGACCAACTCGGCGTGGTGGATGACCTCGAAGTCCCCACCAAGGGCCGGGTACTCGTTCTTGATGGTGTTGAAGCAGTGCGGGCACGAGGCCACGATCTTCTTGGCGCCCACCCCCTGCAGGGTCTCGATGTTGGCCTTGGCCATCTCTTGGAACAGGTACTCGTTACCAACCCGGCGGGCGGGGTCGCCCGAGCAGGACTCCTTGGGACCCAAGATGGCGAAGGTGACCCCGGCACGGTGCAAGGTGCGAGCAACCGACTCGACCTGCTTCTTGCCGCGGTCGTCGAAGGCGCCGGCGCAGCCAACCCAGTAGAGGTACTCCACGTCCTCTGGGATCTCGTCTCGGACCACAGGCACCTCGAAGTCGAGGTTGCCGATCCACTCGGTGCGCTTGGATTGCCCAAGACCCCAGGGGTCACCCTGGTTCTCGAGGTTGCGCAGGAACAGCCCTGCCTCGTGGGGGAACTCGGACTCCATGAGCACTTGGTAGCGGCGCATGTCGATGATGGCGTCGACGTGCTCGATGTCCACCGGGCACTGCTCGACGCAGCTGCCACAGGTGGTGCAG
>CAINFA010000100.1 GCA_903847955.1 uncultured Actinomycetes bacterium | reverse complement strand
GTCACGAACTCGCTCCGGCTCGACAGCGCCCTCACCACTGGAGGAAGTTCGTGGTCGTAGGCGCCTGAGCCAGCGAAGCAGATCAGCTGGTCGGCTCGAGCCCGGTTCTTCGAACTCAAGGCGTCGAAGCGGTCCCAGATGTCGGGCTCTGAACGGCCTGCATCGAGGGCGAGCCCACCGGCCAGGCGGAGCGCAGGAGGCACGGCGGAGAACAGCTCTTCGGTGCTCGACAAGCCGAGGAAGTCGAGCATCGCCATGAGCTCATCGTCGGTGTGCGGGAGGTAGTCGGCCATCAACGCCCTTTCTGTGGCCAGAACGGCAGCGGAGCACGGCGCGCCTCGAGAGGGCGCGACCTGACGAGCAAGGTGGCCTCGTCCCCGACCTCAAGGGCCGTGCCGGCATCGACGAACCCGAGGGCGATGCCACACCCGAGCATGGGTGAGAAGTTGCCACTGGTGAGCGTGCCGACGACCTCGCCCGCCACCACGATCTCGGCACCCTCTCGGGGAGGTTGCCGGCTGTCGGTGATGAATCCGGTGAGTCGACGTCGCACTCCTGCGGCCCGCTCAGCGAGGAGTGCGTCGCGCCCGGCGAAGGCGGGCTTGTCCCAGCCGACCACCCACCCGAGGTTGGCCTGCAGCGGGGTGATGCCCTCCCCTAGCTCATGGCCGTGGAGCGGAAGGGCGGCCTCGAGTCGCAAGGTGTCTCTCGCTCCAAGGCCTGCGGGTGTGATCCCCGCGCCGAGCGCCTGGCGGAAGAATCCTTCTGCGGCCTCAGCGGGAATCGCGACCTCGAGACCATCCTCGCCGGTGTAGCCCGTTCCAGCCACCACGACGGGGACGCCATCGACGAGCAACTCCACCACGTCGAAGCGACCCACCTCTGTGACCTCGGGGGCGAAGCTCGAGAGCCGGAGCCGTGCTTGGGGCCCTTGGATGGCGAGGATGGCACGCTCATGGGTCACGTCGGTGCCGCCAATAGCGTTGCGCACCCCAGCGGTGTTCGAGGCATTGGGCATGACGTCGAATCGGTCGGCACCCACCCACCAGACGATGATGTCGTCGACCACCGATGCCGCGTCATCGAGGAGGTGGGTGTACTGCGCCCTCCCGGGGTGGATCTTCGCCAGGTCGTTGGTGAAGGCCTGCTGGAGGACCTCGAAGGCCGAGGGCCCGTCGAGCCGGACGGTACCGAGGTGGCTGACGTCGAAGATCACCGCCTCTTCACGACAGGCGCGATGCTCGGCAACGGTTCCATCGGGGTACGCAATCGGCATCATCCAACCGCCGAAGGGCACCAACTTTGCCCCGAGATCGAGGTGGAGTGCTTCGAGGGGGGTGGCGAAGGAGGCGGGCACGGGCTCGGTCACCCCTCCAGCCTACGCGGCATTGCTGGCATCGAACCGCAGCCCGTTCTGCTCGCACAGCTGGCGGAAGTCTCGTTGGTAGACCACGGTGATGCCGAACTCGGGGTACAGGGCACGGAAGCGGCGCACCTTGGCGTTCTTGCGGGTGACCAGCCGCTGGTCTGCAGTGGTGAGCTCGAGGAAGTGTCTGCGCTCGGGGAGGTAGAAGTCGGGACGAAACGCCATCGACTGGCGACCATCGGGGTGCCAGGCCAAGGGAAACGCGACGGGCTCGTAGACCCAAGCAATGCCGTACCGATCGAGCAGCGCCGCCAAGATGGCCTCAGAGGGATGGGCGAAGGACTGGCGGGGTGCTGAGGGTGTTGCTGGGTGTCGACGCTGTGCCTCGCGACGCTCGTCGATCACGCGCTGAGGGCGTCTCCAGAGCTTGGGACCTGCCGCTCGTGCCCGAGGGCAACGATCTCAGCATCGAGCGCAGCCACGACGCCCGCCATGGGGATGATGTTGAAGACCCCTTGACCCCCCGCCAGCAGGTCGATGACCTCGCCGTTGGAGTGGGCCAGTACCGACGAGGTAGAGGTCAGCACCAACTGGGTCGACGACAGGTCAGCGCCGACAGCCTCCCGGAGGCAATCCACCGCCCGGCGCGCCGCCTGGAGGGAGAGGCCGGCATCGAGCAACTGCTTGATGACCTTGAGCTCGACCACGTCACGGTAGGCGTAGCGGCGCTTGGAACCCGAGCCCTTGGCGACGGCCAGCGATGGGGTCAGCATGCCCGTTCGAGCCCAGTAATCGAGCTGGCGGTAGGTCAGCCCAACGATGGCGCAGACCTGGGGTCCACTGAAACCTTCTACCTGCTCCACGAGATTACCTCCGGGTTCCGACCTCTCCATCGTACCGAAGGGAACGACATGAGGGTAGTTACGTGAGGGGATTTCTCGACCTAGATGGCGGTGAGGTCAGGTCGACCAATGGCGGCCGATGAGGCCTCGGCCCACAACCTGGTGGCAATGCGACCCGCTCGGGCGGCGAGGTGACCCGCTTGGACGCCGAGCGAGATGGCTGTGGCCATCTGGACCGGGTTGATGGCGCGGTTGACCGCCGATGCGACGAGCACACCATCGCAACCGAGCTCCATGGCGAGGCAGGCATCAGAGGCGGTCCCCACGCCAGCGTCGCAGATCACCGGAACGCTGAGTCGCTCGGCGATGAGGGCGAGTTGGTGCGGGTTCCGAATGCCGAGCCCCGAGCCGATCGGCGCACCAAGGGGCATGACCGCCGCGCACCCCGCCTCCTCTAGACGCAGGGCTTGGACCAAGTCGTCGCTCGTGTAGGCGAAGACGTCGAAGCCCTCAGCGGTCAGTGCTCGGGCCGCGGCCAAGGTTTCCCCCGGGTCGGGCAGCAAGGTTCGCTCGTCGCCGATGACCTCCAGCTTGATCCAGGTGGTTCCGAAGGCCTCTCGTGCGAGTTGGGCGCAGACGATGGCCTCTCGTGCGGTCATGCAGCCTGCTGTGTTCGGCAGCACGGAGATCTCGAGGCGCTCGAGCACGTCCATGATCGAACCGCTCATCGTTGGGTCGACTCGCCGCACCGCCACGGTGGCCACCTCGGTTCCGCTGGCGGCCAGCGCCTGCTCGAGGCGCTCAAGGGTCGTCATGCCCCCAGTGCCGAGCAAGAGCCGGGAACCAACCGACGTGCCACCGAGCAGCAGGGGTTCCTCCATGCCTCGATGCTACTGGCGCGCCCTCCCCCACTCCCCAGGCCCAAACGACCGCGTAGGCTGCAGCCGTGGATCCTCGCTGCGCGCTCACCATCGCTGGTTCAGACTCAGGCGGCGGGGCGGGCATCCAAGCAGACCTGCGGACCTTCGGGGCCCTTGGGGTCTTCGGCACCAGCGCCATCACGGCGGTGACCGCCCAGAACACCGTTGAGGTGCGTGACGTCGTCGTGCTCGACGTCGAGGCAGTACTGGCTCAGATTGATGCCGTGCTCGAAGATCTCCCCATCGCTGCGATCAAGACCGGCATGCTGGCCTCAGCTGCCACCATCGCTGCCGTTGGTGCTCGGCTGGGCACAGCGGGGCTGCCGATCGTGGTGGATCCCGTGTTCATCTCGACCTCTGGACACTCGCTCGTGGGTGAGGGCGGGGTGGATGCGTACCGAGAGCACATGCTGCCCATCGCGACGGTGGTGACTCCGAACCGAGATGAGCTCGCCGCGTTGGTTGGCAGGCGTCCCATAGATGTCACCACCACTGCCTCGTTGGTCGATGCGGCCCTCGAGCTGGCGCGGCGCTACGACGTCGACGTCGTGGCGAAGGGCGGCCACCTCGAGGTGCACGACGAAGTGGTCGTTGATGTGGCCGTCCTCGCTGGGGAGGCGCGGTTGCTCCCCCACCCCCACGTCGCCACCAAGAACACCCACGGCACTGGCTGCACCTTCGCCGCAGCGACCTGCGGGCTCTTGGCCTTGGGCGTGGAGTTGGCCGAGGCGATCACCCTCGCGCAGCAGTTCGTCGCCCGCGCCTTGGCGGGCGCCGCCGACTGGTCGCTCGGCGCTGGACATGGACCGATCGACCACCTGGGGTGGTCCTCGTCGTGAGCGAGCACCTTCCATCGTCCTCACGGATCGTCAACCCCACCCTTCGGCCCGCTGCTCCACCTCGACCGGGCCGGGCGGCGCTGGTGGTGCGAACCTGGATGGCCTGTTCGTCGTTCATCCGCAGCGAGCCGAGCCTGACCACCATGGTTGCGACCACTGCGGTGCTCGAGGGACTCGTGGCCTTCGCTGGGCTGATCGTGGTGCTCACGGACCACACGGGCAGTGCGAGGTCTGCACGGCTCGCCGGCCCCTCTGCACTGGGTTGGGTGGTCTTTGGCGCCACGGTGCTCGTGATGCTCACCGTGGGCATCACCGCCCATCGTGCGGTTGCGGTCAGGGTGATGAGCCTGCTGCAGGGCGAGCCCACCGCCATCTACCGCTCGTGGTTCACCGCGCTCGAGCTGCTCCCGAAGAGCGTCATCGACGCCATCAGGCGGTTCAAGGTGGGCCTCCTCACCACACCGCTCCGCGGCGATCGAAGCGCGGGAGGCATTGCACGTCTGCTGCTCGGTGGTCGCCGGGTTCGCCACCTGCGCCAGCGCGTCGCCTTGCTGACGGTCCTGCGTGTGGCCGAGGACCTCGGTGGTCGGCGGGCTCGAGAGCGCTCCGCCATGTTGATCGAGGGGTTCACTGATGGCGTTGGAATCTACGATCCGCCGATGGCCGAGATTTCGCTCGGCATCTTCCTCGTGGCGGTGGTCGTGGTGGGCCTCGGCGCCCTGCTCGCACCGTTCCTCGGCATGGTGCTGGCCATCGTGGCCCTCTTGGCCTTGGTGGTGGTCGGCGTCGCCGGTGCAGGGCCGCACGAGTGCTCGCTCTACGTCTACCTCACCGAATCTGCCGCCACCTTGGGATTCCTCGCCGACGACCTACGCTCGGTGGTGGTTCCCGTCAGCAGTTCTCCTCGCCCATCCCGGTAGGCTCGGGTCGTGGCTACGACGCAGAACCCCGTAGAGGCTCCCCTGCTCACTCGCCCACCGGCGACCCAGCCCACCTCGATCCGCTACGCCCTGATCGTTCCGGTCTTGGCCGTGGTGATGCTCGGCGTCTTCGCCATCGTCAACCAACTGGGATCTTCGCCGGCGTCTGTGCCATCGGTCCCACTGTCGAGCTTCGGTCCAACAACCGGGCTCGGCGCAGCGTTCTACGCCACCACCCAAGCGACGCCACCACCCGCGGACATCGTCCGGGCCATCGTGGTGCCTTCGGGTTCTGCGTTCCTCGGCCACCAACTCACCGGCGAGGAGCCCTCCAGCTTCGACGTCGCAGGTCGCTACCGTTCCACGGAGAGCCAAGGGTGGCTCTTTGGGTTCTTCAAGGCGCAACTCCGGCACCTGGGGTGGACCCTCCAGAGCTCGGGCACCTCAGCCAAGGTTCGCAATGGCCTTGAGGTCATCGCCACCAAGAACGGCTCGGACACCTTTGGGTGGAACCTAGGCATCGTGCTCTCCCCCACCAGCTTCACCCAAGACGTGGCGTCGGGTGTGCCCGCACAGTCGACGGTCTTCTCGGTCCAGCTCTACCAGAACATCGACCAGAGCTGATCAGCGGCTGCCCAAGTACTGGGCGTAGAAGGCGCGCTCGTGGCGGAGCACCGAGGTGATGGTGTCGAGGTTCCGGAACCCGTGGCCCTCACCCTCGAACACCACGAGGTCAACCAATCCTCCCCTCGCCGACACCGCGGCCACCAGCGCCTCGGCTTGGGCTCGGGGCACGATGGGGTCGTCGGCACCTTGGAGCACGAGCAGTGGCGTGGTGAGCTCCTCGGGGTGCAGCGCCGGAGACCGCTCTTCGTAGAGGTGACCATCGGTGGTTGGGTCGCCGATGAGCAGGTCGAGGTAGTGCTGCTCGATCCCCACCGAAGATGCGGCCAAGCGGCCGAGGTCGGTCACGCCGTAGAGGCTCGTCGCACAGGCGAAGATGGAGCCACGGGCTGCCCGCAGGGCCGTGAATCCACCCGCGGAGCTGCCTCGCACCCCGAGGCGATCCGGGAGTGCGAGTCCGGCTGCAACCAGCCCCAAGGCGAAGTCCTCGACATCAGCGACGTCCACGACGCCCCACCGTCCGTACAGCGCTCGACGGAAGTCCCGGCCGAAACCCGTCGAACCTCGGTAGTTCAGCTGGGCGACACCAAGACCAAGGGCGGTGAGGTAGTGCACCATCGGGTCGTAGCTGGGATCCACCGACGATGAGGGTCCGCCGTGGCACTGCACCACGACCGGTGAAGGTCCGCCGCTGCCTTCGAGCGGTGGGGTGAAGAAGCCCGAAACCTCGACGCCATCCCTCGTGGTCACGACGAAGGGTTGCGGTCCACGCGGGGCCGTCCGCACCTCGGCAGGCTGGGTCGCAGCCGCAAGGACCACCTCGTGCACCTCGAGGCGCGTGGTGGTCGTCGCAGCGAGCACGGTCACCGCTCCTGCCGGACCTCGGGTGAGGTCCTCGATGGTGATGAGCGTCGAGGCCCCAACGGGCACGAAGCGCTGGCCCTCCAACCGCCCAAGTTGGTCGACTCCTCCATGGCGACGCACCACGACCACCTCGTCGTCGTCGACCACGAGCATGGTTCGCCGGAGGCTGCTCCACAGAGGCTCGGCGTAGTCCGAGGCATCGTGCACCATGGGGTGAGCGCCGGTCTCGTCGAGCACCGTCGGGACGAAGAAGCCGGTGGCGTCGCACATGCACCACAACCTTCCCGAGGTCGAGAACTGGGGACTGTGGGCAGCCACACCTCCTCCACCTGCCAGATGGGTGACCTCGAGCAGGGATCCATCGGGCCCCAAGGCGCCACAGGAGATGGCAGCGTGGTCGAAGCCGAGCTCAGGGTGGTCCCAACTCACCCAGGCGATGGTGCGCTCGTCCGGGCTCAGCGCAGGTGAGGAGATGAAGTCGTGCCCTGCGACGAGCACCGTCAGTTCTCCGGTGCTGCGCCGGATCGCCACGAGTTCGCTCCCCGGGCCCTCGGTCGGCTCTCGAACCGCCACCAACCACGATGGGCTCACCACGAGGTCGCCGTAGCGGTACGCCTCAGAAGAGGTCACCGGGCGCGCTGACCGTGCGTCGCTCGCCTCGAAGAGCTGCCCCGTGCTGCTGTCAACGAAGACCACACCGCCCTCGGGGCGTGGAGCGTACGACCACCCCCCGTAGGTGTTGATCGAGGAGGACATCGACCAGGTGGGATCACCCCAGTCCCGAGGCCCTGTGCCATCGTCCACCACGAGGATTGATCGTCGTCCCGACGCGGGTCGCTGCTCGATCCAGCTGCACGCTCCGTTCGGCCATCGGCGCAACTGGCTCCGCTTGATCCGAGCCGAGCCAGCGGCGGTCGCCAGCGCCTCGAGGTCGGCGTCGAACCCGCTCATCATCGCCCGACCCTACCTTCGCTCGGCGCGTAGTCTGCGGTGATGGACCTCAAGGCCTTCGTCGTCGACCAAGCACGTGAGCCGCTCGGGGCAGTCGAGCTGCTCAGCCTCGACGAGCTCGAGGGAGACGTGACCATCGAGGTGGCGTGGTCGGGCGTCAACTTCAAAGACGCCATGGTGACCCTCGCCAACAACCGCGTCGCGAGGCGCAGCCGCTTGGTGGTCGGCGTGGACCTCGCCGGGAAGGTCGTGGATCCAGGGACGAGCGCGTTCAAGGTTGGCGATGACGTCCTCGCCCACGCCTACGGACTCGGCGTGAGCCACCACGGCGGATTCGCCACCATGGCCAAGGTCCCCACCAACTGGGTCGTGCAGCTCCCTGCAGGGCTCGACGCCCGATCGGCGATGGCTGTTGGTACCGCCGGCTTCACCGCGGCAGCCTCTTTCGAGCGGCTTGAGCTCGAAGGCCTGACGCCTGCAGATGGGCCGGTGCTCGTGACGGGAGCCACCGGTGGCGTGGGCTCATGGGCGGTGGCCCTCTTGGCGGCCCGGGGGTACGAGGTGGTGGCCAGCTCGGGCAAGGCAGCGGCCGAGGAGCACCTGGTGGCCCTCGGGGCGGCGCGGGTCATTGGCCGTGACGAGATCGACGACCGCCCTGAGCGAGTTCTCGGCTCAGAGCGCTGGGCCGGGGCCATCGACTGCGTGGGTGGCGCCACCTTGGCCTCGATCCTGCGATCACTCCGCTACGGCGCGGCGGTGGCAGCCTCGGGGTTGACCGCGGGGCCTGCGCTCGAGACCACGGTCTACCCCTTCATCACCCGCCACGTCGCATTGCTGGGCGTCGATGCAGTGGAGATGGCGCTGGCAGATCGCCAGAGTATTTGGGACCGGCTAGCCCCGATGCTCTCCCCCGGCCTGATTGACCGCATCGTGGCCTCGACCGTTGGGCTCGAGGAGTTGGCGGAGGCGTTGGCCAACACCACGGCGTCGAGCGTCATCGGCCGGGTGCTGGTCGACCCACATCGCTGAGCGCTCTAAGGAGCGTAGAAGGGCGAGACCGTCACCACGCCCCCACACGGCGTCATGGTAACCGGAAGCTCAACCGGGCTCGATCCCGGCACGGTCACGAGCACGCTGGTCACACTCGGACAACTCTGTGCCGTTCCCGTTGGAACGTCGGAGTACTTGAGCTCAACCCGAGCTTGCGCGCCCACCCCAAGGGTGACGACGAGGGTCGGTGGATGGTTCGCGCCCGATACCGAGAACCCGGTGGAGGCTAGGAGGCTGGTGAGCGCAAGGGGTTGTGCATTGGCGCCGAGGTAGCGCAGCGTCGGCCAGCCCCCGAGCGTGCACGGCAACGATGAGGTATTCGTGAACACGATCGGGAACTCGATGGTGCCGGCCGCCCCAGATCCCAGCGACGTCGTCAGGGTGAGCGCGGGGCCGTTGCACGCCCCCGTGGCGAGTGTGGTCGAGGTGCTCGGCATGGAGGTCGAAGTGGTGGTGCTCGTCGATGGCGTCGAGGTGGTCGACGTCGAGGTGGTGGAGGAGGAGGTGGCATGGCGAAGGTGGTAGCCCACGGCGATGCCGCCGGCAATGAGCAGCAGTGCGACGAGGACGGCGAGCAGGCGCCTCACGGCTGGAAGTCTTCAGGGTCGATGGAGTCGAGGAACTCTCGGAACATCCCAACGAGGTCCTCTGCCTCTTCTGCGACCTCCTCGTCATCATCCTCATCGTCGATCACGAGGCCCTCTTGGTCCATCAGTTCGGTGGACACGAAGATCGGCGCACCAGCACGCAGCGCAACCGCCACCGCATCGCTCGGCCGGCACGACACCGCAATTGGCTCGGTTCCCCGCAGCAAGGAGAGCTCTGCGTAGTAGGTGCGGTCGATGAGCTCGGTGACCACCACTCGCTCCAGGCTGGCCGACAGCGACTCCAAGATCGTGACCAGGAGGTCGTGGGTCATCGGGCGCGGGACCTCGACCCCACCGACGGCGTACGCGATGGCCGTTGCCTCCGGCGCCCCGACGAAGATGGCGAGCGAACGGTCACCCTCGAGCTCTTTGAGCAGCAGGACCGGCGTGTTCGACGACAGATCGACCCGAACCGCCTTGAGCATGACTTGAACCACGCTCTCTCGGTCCATCACATCAATGTAGCGCCGTGGTCTCAACCACGGCGCGCTCCTCAGCTGCCGAGGAGACGAGCCAACTCACGGCGGAGCAGCGCTGCTCGCAGGCCCTGCCCGAGCTTGGCCAGCTCTGCGGCATGCTCAGCCGCCTTCTGGCGAGCCTCTGGGGTGCGCGCCCGCAACAGGGGGGTGACCACCTGCTCAATGAGCGAGATCTCTCGGTCCACGGCGTTGCGGTAGGGGCGGAGGTGTCGAGGCTCGAGGTTGTACCTCCGGAGCTGACCCACGATCTTGGCGACTGCCTGGGCATCGTCGCCGTAGAGCGACTCGCCGGCGACGTTGGTGGCCTCGAAGAGCCCTTGGGCCTCGGCCTGCTCGACGTCGGTCCTCGAGAGCCCAGTCAACGCCATGAGCTCATCGAGGTTGACCGCACCTGCGGGGGTTGGGGTCTGGTCCATGGGAGGGACCTCCTTCGGTTCGGAGATGGGCGCTCGGGGAGGCTCAGGTGAGGCCTGGTCCCCTGAGGAACGAGGCGGTGCCGGAGGCGGTGTCCGCTCACCGAGATCGGGACCCTCTTGGAGGGCGGCGACCACCGATGCCACCCGCTGGAGCTGGGCAGAGCGGTCGACGGGCTTGGGGACGGGCGCAGGGGTCGGCTGATTCGGAGCGCCTTCAGCGAAGACCTCCTCCATCCGCTCCTTGATCACCTTGAGGGGGAGGAAGTGCTCCCGCTGCTGGCGCAGCACCCACCGGAGTCGCTCGACGTCTTGGGGGAAGAACTTTCGGTACCCAGAGGGTGAACGCTGAGGGTTGACGAGACCTTGAGACTCGAGGAACCGAATCTTGGAGATCGTGACGTCGGGGAACTCCTCACGCAAGGTGGACAGCACGTCGCCAATCGACTGGTAGCTCCTGCTGCTCACTGGTGGTGATCTCCCGCCACGAAGATCATCTTGAACTTGCCAATCTGCACCTCATCACCCGAGGTGAGCTCGACGAGGTCAACCCTCGAGCGGTTGACGTAGGTGCCGTTCAACGAGCCGACATCGCGCAGGATCACGCCGCCAGACTCACCGCGGGTGAACTCGGCATGAGCTCTCGAGACGGTCACGTCATCTAAGAAGACATCAGCGTCGACGCTCCGCCCAGCGCGCAATGGACGGTTGCCGATGCTGTAGCGGGTGCCTGCGTTGGGTCCCTCGCTCACCACGAGCTGGTCGACGGCCTCGTCCACCCTGGCGAGGTCTAAACCCTCGGCGTCACCTCGACGGTCAGGGTGCGCCTCAATCGCTGAGAGCACGATGGTGGCATCGGTGGGCGCCGCAGCCATGGCATCTCCACAGAAGGAGCAGAACCGGACGCCAGAGGGGTTGCGATGTCCACAACGGTGACAGAACACGCTGCTAAACGTACTCCAAGCCGCCACGCCGCTCGCCGGGCGGGGCAGGATCAGCCGGCGATCAGGGCTTCGTAGGCGGCGGCGTCCAGCAAGGTGTCGTACCCCGATGGCTCGGCCAACTCAATGACGCACAACCAGCCGTCGCCGTAGGGACTGGCGTTGATGACCTCGGGGTGGTCAGCCAAGGCCTCGTTGACCTGCACCACGGTGCCGCTCACAGGGGCGTAGATCTCCGAGACGGATTTGGTGGACTCCACTTCACCCAGGGCGCCCCCGACCGACACCTGCTGGCCAACGGTCGGAACCTCGACGTAGACCACGTCACCCAAGGCATCTTGGGCGTAGTCGGTGATGCCGATGGTGACCGTGGCGCCCTCGTGGCGGGCCCACTCGTGGTCGGTGGAGTAGCGGAGCTCTGCGGGGACGTCCATACCGCCACGCTACCAAGCCCAGATCCCAGATCGTGCCGTTCAGCGACGGGATCGCCCCGCGATCAGCGCCGCTCGGGCCGGAGCGATGTACGACAGCGCCGCCACCCAGGCCAAGACCAACCCAACGATGCCAGTCGACCATGCGACCACGAGGCAGACGTGGTTGGCCGTGGTGTGCCCGGAGCCGAACAGGAAGAACGGGTAGCTCGTCATGAGGGCGAAGGTGCCCGCCTTGCCGACCCACAGCACGTCGATGCGCGCCGCGCCAAGGGACGCCAGGACGAGCACCGCGACCGACACCACGACCTCTCGGAGGACCGTGGCGAGTCCGAACCACAGTGGAACCGCACCGTAGGCCACGGTCGAGACCACAGCTGTGGCCACCAAGATCCGATCAGCCACCGGATCGATGATCTTGCCGAGCTCGGAGACCTGGTCGAAGTGGCGGGCCACGTAGCCGTCGACCCAGTCGGTGGCGCCAAGGGTGCCGAGGACGAACCCGGCGGCCACCGTGTGATGGCCCCGGAACAGCAGCACGACGAACACCGGGATGCAGCACAACCTGGCCAAGGTCACCACGTTGGGGACGGTCCAAATGCGCTGGCGAGACAGCCAGGAGCCCTCGCGGTGGTGCTCAGTCGAGGAGGTCATCGAGGCCAACGGTCAGACCACGTCGGGTTGGTGCTGACCGCAGTGCCAGCAAGATGCCAGCGACGAACGACGAGCGGTCGTAGCTGTCGTGGCGGAGGGTGAGGGTCTCGCCTGCGGCCCCGAAGAGAATCTCCTCGTGGGCGATGAGCCCGGGGAGGCGGACCGAGTGCACGTGGATACCGCCCGCGCCCACTCCGCCGCGTGCGCCCCGAAGCGCCTCATCAGCGGTGGCGTCTCGTGGAGCTTCGAGTCCTGCCTCGCTCCGGGCGGCGGCGAGGCGATCCAAGGTGTGCCGGGCGGTTCCACTTGGAGCGTCGAGCTTCTGGTCGTGGTGCAGTTCGATGACCTCCACCGAGGCGAAGTGCGGCGCAGCGAGGGCAGCGAGGCGGACCAAGAGCACAGCTCCGAGGGAGAAGTTCGGCACCACCACGATGCCGGTGCCGTGCTCGGTCGCGAGTCCTCCGAGTGCGTCCATGGCCTCGGCCGAGAGCCCAGAGGCACCGACCACGACGGCGGTTCGGGTCTCGAGGGCGAGTCTGGCGTGCGACTCGGCACCCGCGGCGTTCGTGAGCTCGAGGACGACCGCTGCTCGTTCGAGCACCGCAGGCGTCAACGCTGGGTGAACCTCAAGGTCCTCAGTTCGGGTTCCACGTGGCGGCAGTGGCGTCGCCCCTGCCCGATCGACCGCTCCAACGAGCGAGAGATCAGGAGCGGCATCGATGGCGGCGCAGGCGTAGGTACCGAGCCGACCTGCGGCACCAGTCACCACCACGTTGAGCATCTGGCCACGATACCCGGGACCACCCCGCCGCAGCTCGATCAGGGCACCTGAGGATGCCCTGAAGGTCGAGGGTTCAGACCAGGGAACCCTTGGGGGTGCCGGGTAACATGCAAGTTCTTCCACGCTCGGAGCACGAGACCACTCGACCATGCACGATCTCCTCCCGGGGCCTGCCCTCCACCCACGCCTCGCTCTCGAGCGAACCGTCCTCGGGCGCACCCAGCAGCGATGACCACCGAGACGTCCATGGCAGCACCTGAGGTGGCTCTGGCCGACCACCGGTGGGGAGATCCCTTCCAAGGATCGTGGATCCGGCTGTCGCTCCGTCCGATCCTGCTCTACTTCGCCTCGAGGCTCGGGTTCACCCTCATTGCCCTGGCCACCGCAACGGTCACGCGTGTTCCGCTCTTCACCGCACTGACCGTCTGGGACTCGAAGTGGTACCTCTCGATCGCCCAATGGGGCTACCCCCACAGGTTCCCGGCTGGTTCGGGGGATGCGGTCCAAACCAACCTCGGCTTCTTCCCGCTCCTTCCGATCGTGATTCGCGGGGTGCACGTGTTGCCAGGTCTGACCTACACCGACGCGGGCCTTCTGGCTGATCTCGGCATCGGCCTCGGGGCTGCCGTGGCGGTGTGGTGGCTGGTCAAGGACCTCTGGGGGACCTCGGCGGCCGACCGAGCGACTGCCCTCGTGTTCTTCTCCCCCGGCGCTCTCGTGCTCAGCTTCGTCTACACCGAAGGGCTCACCGTCATGCTGGTGGCGCTCGTGTTGCTGGCGCTGCGACACGAGCGATGGGTCCTCGCCGGTGCGGTGGCAGCAGTAACCACCACTGCTGATCCCGTCGCTGTCGTCGCAGTGGTGCCGTGCCTCGTGGCTGCGTTCTTCGCCATCAGGGACCGGGCTGACTGGCGGTCGCTGGCAGCGCCGATGCTCGCCCCCCTCGGGGTCATCGGCTTCTTCAGCTACCTCTGGGTGCACACCGGGTCGTTCTTCGAGTGGTTCCACGCCCAGCGAGCCGGGTGGCAGAACGGCGCCATCGGCGGCAGCGTGCCGAGAGCGGTGGCAAGCCTCTACCGCCATGGCTTCCTCAACCCCAACGACTGGGTGAAGTCCTTCAGCGTGGTCCTGGCCATCGCGCTCGTCGTGGGCTTCTTGGCCGCCAGGCCACCAGCACCCTGGACGGGCTACGTGGTTGGTGTGATGGTCTTCGGCGTCCTCTCCCCCATCGTGGCGGTGACGCCTCGGCTCTTGCTCCGGTGCTTCCCCCTCGTCGCAGTGCTGGGTGTGAAGTTGCCACGGCTGTTGTTCGAGGTGGTGCTCGGACTCTCGGCGCTCGCCGCAGCTGCGCTCATGGTCATGGCGACCGGCGCCATCACCTGGACCCCCTGAGTGGCTCTTCTCCTCCAACGGAACGAGCCCGTAGAGTTGACCGGTGCCCTCCCCCACTGAGCTTTCCGCCGAGCGCGATGGGTCCCTGGGCACAGGTGAGCGGACCAGCCACGCCAAGGGGTGGCTCGACGACCCCAGCCCGCCCTCAATCTCCACGGTTCTCGCCATGGGCCTGGTCGGACTGGCCTCGGTGCTCTTCGCTGTTGACCGAGCGGTGTTCTACTTCTGGCACCGAATCCAGCTCGACCTGTTCGTCTACACCATGGGTGCCCGGCACCTGTTCGATGGCCGCCTCTACCGGGTGTCCCTCAGCTACAACCCGCACCTGCAGTTCACCTACCCACCCTTCGCCGCACTGCTGTTCCTTCCCGTCGCTGCCCTGAGCACGACCGGAGGTCAGGTGCTGTGGGCGGTGCTCAACCTGTTCTGCCTCTACGGCGTCATCGCCATCAGCCTGCGGGCCTTGCGACCGAGCCTGCACCTCGCTCGGGTGCTCTTGGCCGCCGCTGTCCTGCTCGGTCCCGCGTTCGCGCTCGAGCCGGTGGGCTACACCTTCGTCCAAGGGCAGGTCAACGTCCTGCTCTTGGTCATGGTTCTGGCCGACGTGACCCTCGAGCCTTCCCTCGGCGGCCGTCGCCTGCCGCGGGGGATCTTGGTGGGAATGGCTGCCGCGGTGAAACTGGTCCCGCTCGTGTTCGTGCCGTTCTTCCTCGTGACCCGCCAGCGGCGTGCTGCCCTGTGGGCCGCCGCCACCTTCGGGCTCTGCACAGCCGTGGCGTGGTGTGCGAGCCCGTCTGCGTCGTGGACCTACTGGACCAAGGACGTCTTGGACGCCAAGCGAATTGGAGGCGTCACCTACACCTCGAACCAGAGCCTCCGGGCAGCTCTGGACCGCGTGAGCCACCACCTGTGGAGCCAGCCCACCGTTGCGCTCTTCGAGGTCGTGGTCCTCGTCGCCGGATTGGCGCTGGCGAGCTGGGCCGACCGGTCCTCGTCGCGCTTCCTCGCCATCGTGTGCTGTGGGGTCACCGGCCTCTTGGTCTCACCCATCTCTTGGAGCCACCACTTCGTCTGGGTGGTCCCAGTGCTGCTCTGGCTCGCCATCGGCACCGACCGTCCCGCCCTTGGGCCCATGGTTGCTGCCGCCGGATGGGTGCTGTTCTGGTGGTCACCGATCTGGCGCTTCCGGTATCGACCCGAGAGCCTCGAGATGACCGAGCACGGCGTGCACCTCGTGCAAGGCAATGCCTACACCATGGCTTCAGTGGCCTTCTTGGGAGGCGTCGCGGCCATGCTGGCCTGGCGCCAGCGTCGCGTGGTCTAGCGAGGAAGGATCCCTTCAAGCTCGGCTGCGCTGATCGGACCGACCGCAGCGAGCACGGGTGTCGCCTCGGCCACGAGTCGCGCTACCTCGGCGACCTGGTCAACGTTGACCGCCGACAGCGACTCCACAGCACCTTCGATGCTCGTGACCGAGCCGTGCAGCAGGGCCTGGGCCGCCATGCGGGACATCCGGGCACCGCTGTCCTCGTGGGACAGCAGGAGCTCGGCGCGCAGGTTCGACTTCGCCACCTCAACCTCACGGACACTTGGACCCTGAGCCGCCAGCTCGGCCACCTGGGACAGGCAGATCTCCACCACCTCAGCGGTGTGCTCGGCGGCGGTGCCGGCGATGATGCTGATGGCCCCGGCGTCGCTGTAGGCCTCGCGCTCAGACCAGATCGAGTAGGTCAAGCCTCGCCGCTCGCGCACCTCTTGGAACAGCCTAGAGGAGAGCCCCCCGCCGAGCAGCTGGTTGTAGACCGCTGCGGCATGACGGAGGGGGTGCCTCCGGTCCAATGAGCGCCAGGCCAAGCTGAGGTTGACCTGCGCGGCATCATCGGTTTCGACGAGCACCTGGTTGGTCGGCAGTGCGGGCACCTCGCGCATCGAGGCCACGGTGGTGCTGCTCGAGGGCAGCAGCTCGAGCCGTTCGAGGAGGCGGTCGTCGATGCGGCCAGCCAGGGAGACCACCATGGCGTCGGTTCGATACCGCTCTTCGAAGAAGTGCCGAATGTCGTGAGCGGCGAGCTTGGCCACGGTCGCACGGGTTCCGAGGGTGTCTCGCCCGAGTGGACTCGAGGGGTAGAGCAGTTGGCTCGCCAGCTCCGCAGCCAGGTCCGAAGGCTCGTCGCCGTGCATGGCGATTTCCTCGGCGATCACCTGGCGCTCGGCGTCAACGTCGGCGGGGGCCAGTGCCGGTTCGGTGATGATGTCGCACAAGATGTCGAGGCCTAAGGCAGCGTCCTCAGCCAAGAGCCGCACGTAGAAGGCCGTGTACTCCTTGGTGGTGAAGGCATTGCAGTCGCCACCCACCTCGTCCAAGCTCTCGGCAATGCTGGCAGCGCTCCTCGAGACGGTGCCCTTGAACAACAGGTGCTCGAGGAAGTGTGACGCTCCAGCGAGTGCCTCGGGCTCGTCTCTGGACCCAACCCCCACCCAAATGCCAATGGCCGCCGAGGCCACCGATGCCATGGGCTCGGTGACGACCCGGAGGCCATTGGATAAGACGTGGACCTCAGTCGGCGAGCCAGGCGCCGACGACCTCACCGACGGCGTGAGCGGTTGCGGCTCCGGCGGCGGTCATCGCCACCGTCGCTCTGGCTGGCCGGGCCACCAGGACCCAAGTCGCCCAGCTCCGCGGACAGCTCGGCCTCGAAGGCATCCTCGAACGACGACGCCGACGCGGCGGTCGCAGGGCGCTCTCCACGGTCACGGGCGGGACGCTCAGCGCGCTCTCCCCGGTCCGAACGCTCACGAGGAGCAGGCTCGGGGGCACCGTTGATCGACAGCGAGACCTTGCCTTGAGCGTCGATCTCATCGACCTTGACCTCGATCTCCTGTCCGAGGCTCAAGACGTCCTCAACCTGGTTGACGCGCTTGCCGTCAGCGAGCGAGGACAACTTGGAGATGTGC
>CAINFA010000099.1 GCA_903847955.1 uncultured Actinomycetes bacterium | reverse complement strand
GCACGCCGCCGCCTCGGTCAAGGTCATGCCCCAGCCCTCTCGCAGCGAGGTGGACACCACCGCCCACGCCGCTCGGTAGTGCTCGATGAGCGCCTCATCATCCACCCGCCCAGGCATCTCAATCCACGACTCGGCGCCGAGTTCGGCTCGAAGTTCCTCGAGCGACTCGCGCAGGTAGCCCTCGCCCACCACCACCGCTCGGAGGTTGGGCACCTCGAGCTTGACCTCCGCCAGCGTTCGGAAGAGCAGGTCGAAGCGCTTCACGGGCACGAGCCGGCCCACTGCCACCACGAGGGGCGTCGCCGATCGGCCCGTTCCGGGGCTGAAGCGCCCTTCGATACCCGGCTCGACCACCGTGATGTTCTGAGCGGGCAGGTGGAGGTGCTCGATGATCTCCTGACGCGAGGAGTTCGACAGCGTGACGATTTGGCTGCGTCGGTAGAAGGGCGGCGCGATGGTGGACTCAATGGTCTCGCCCACCTTGGCCGACAGTGGCGGCAGGGCCATCTTCCACATCGGACCGTGCACATGGTGCAAGAACACCATGCGCGGACCCTTGAACCACAGCGGGGAGAAGAACGGCATCCCGTTCCAGATCTCCACCAGTGCCTCCGAGCTCGGCGCCTTCTTCCTGATGCCGTTCTGGATGACCTCGGGGAACACGCCGTAGCGACCCCCACGACGGGTGGCGAGGTAGCCAGCGCGCCGGAGCCGGAGGGGTTGGCCTGCCACCATCGAGGTTCGGGTCCGTACGGCCAGTCCAGACGCCGCCCAGATCGCTGCCACCCGGTGCGCGTGGAGCTCTGAGCCCCCGGCTTCAGGGTCGTCGAGGTCCCTCCAGGCGATCATCTTGACGCTCGAGATTCCTGCCTCGCGCGCCAGCTCGGCGACGCGCTCGGACCCCTCGACGACGGGTTCTCCTTCGAGTGGTACCGGCACCGTTCATCCCTCCGAGGCTGGGCACGTGCCCGGCAGAACCGACATGCTACCTAGCCCGCGAGTGAACCTCGTGTCCCCTCGGGGACCGACCCACCCCGGTGCGCTCGGAGGTGCGTCACCATGAAGCACGCCCCGACCGCCCCCAGCAGTACCGCTTGGACGACGAGGTCCACCTGGGCCACGTGGTGGGCGCTCGAGTGGCTCCGGTGGACGGCGAGGACCAGTGCACCAGCCCCTCCTGCCAGGAGCCCAACGATCCACCGCTTGCCGATCGCCAAGAGGTACAAGGTGAGCACGACGGTGATGGCCAAGCAGCACTGGGCGGCTGCCAAGGTAGCGAAGGAACCCGAGGCGCCGAGGTCCTTCGAGGCGAACACCAAACTCAAGCTCAGGTGGGGCACCACGACCGACACGCCGAGCAGAGCGGCGGCGGGGACCGCCAGGATCAATAGCACGACACCGAGGGCGTGCAAGGCGGCCCGGCCCTGGCGCCACCGAATGGCGGCCTCAGGGACGAGGTAGCCCGAGAGCACGATGGCAACGAAGTACATCGACTTGGTCGCCGTCGAGATCGCGGCGTAGCCGTCGGAGGTGTGCTGGAACATCACGTCCGCGTACAGAAGGAGCGCCAGCATGGCCAATGCCAGGACCGCAGTAACCAGGTCAACGACAATGGCGGCATCGTCGACGACCTCTGCGGTGCTCACCGCTAGCGCCGCCCCCGGGGCTGCAAGGTGGCGGTTGGCGAAGTAGCGGGCGTGGGCCACCGAGGCCACCTCGGCGATGAAGATGCCAACACAGGCGCTGAGCACGTGTGGGCTGAGCACGACCAAGCCCAAGACGAACACGAAGCGAACGCCGCCCTCGACGAGCAGGTTCACCGAGAGATCGCCGTAGGCCCGAGTGGACTGCAAGAGACCTCGGTCGATCGACAGCATCACCCAGACCCCTGCGCCGACCAGCATGAAGATGACCGGCAGCGGTCTATCGACGCCGAGGAGCGCCCGGGCCACAGCGGGAGCGAGGAGGGCCACGACGACGGCGTACACGCCGAGCACGACGGCCCCCCAGCGGTGGAGGTCTCTGGCCCACCGCCGCAGCTCCTCCTCTTTGCCCTGGACCCTCCAGATCGTCGATCGACGGACCACCGCCACGATCACCGCCGAGCCAGGGTTCGAGACCACCAAGAAGATGGCGACGAGGCTGGTCCAGTAGCCGTACTCGTGGCGCCCGACGAGGAAGTGAGCCAGCAACACGGTGACGATGACCTGCGAGCCATTCGCGACGAGACCAGCGATTGCGAGCGGCCCAGCGCTGCGGACCCCCTTGGCAATGGAGTCGTCGCCCGTCGGGTCCCGGTCGCTCTCGAGCTCTGGGGCGGTTAGCGGGAAGTACCCCTCGGTGACGCGCTCAGCGTTCCCGTCGTGCTCGGATGCTCCCGGCTCCTCAGTCACCGCTCGTTCGCTTCGGCAGCACCGGCGCATCACGCCCGGTGCTCGAGGTCTTCTCGGTTCCACGCTGTTCGTGGTACTCAGCCTCGACGTTGACCGACCAGATGTCGTGGTTTGCGCCGTGGAGGTTCTCCACCGTCAAGATGGCGGTGAGCATGGAGTGATCCTGGTTGTTGTACTTGTGCATGCCGTTGCGTCCGACGAGGTGCACGCCAGCCACGTGGTCTTCGAGGTACTCCTCGATGGCGGCCACGTGCTCTTTGTAGGTGGAGTCGTAGTAGGGGTACGCCTTGGGCACCCGCACCACGAAGCCGCGCTCGATGCGACCCTTCTTCACGAGCCCAAGGCGGTCGAGCTCAACCTCGGCACGGGCCACGAGCGCCTCATCGCTGGCGTTCCAGAGCTCATCGCCTTCG
>CAINFA010000098.1 GCA_903847955.1 uncultured Actinomycetes bacterium | reverse complement strand
GCTCTACTCCATCGGCAAGGACAGCTCGGTGATGCTGCGGCTCGCCGAGAAGGCCTTCGCCCCCTCGAAGTTGCCGTTCCCCTTGCTCCACGTCGACACCACCTGGAAGTTCAAGGCGATGTACGCCTTCAGAGACCAGGTGGCGGCCACCCACGAGTTGATCGTCTTCCAGAACCCCGAGGCCAAGGCCAAGGGCATCAACCCCTTCGACCACGGCTCGGCCTTGCACACCGACATGTGGAAGACCCAAGGGCTCAAGATGGCCCTCGACCAGTACGGCTTCGACATCGCCTTCGGTGGTGCACGCCGAGACGAGGAGAAGTCTCGGGCGAAGGAGCGCGTCTTCTCGCTGCGCTCTGAGCAGCACCGCTGGGACCCCAAGCTGCAGCGGCCCGAGCTGTGGAGGCTCTACAACGTCCGTCGGAATCGAGGCGAGACCATGCGGGTCTTCCCGCTGTCGAACTGGACCGAGCTCGACGTCTGGCAGTACATCTACGCCGAGGACATCCCGATCGTCCCGCTGTACCTCGCCGAACGCCGGCCCGTGGTTGAGCGGGACGGAACCTTGCTCATGGTCGACGACGATCGGATGCCGCTCGCGCCCGGTGAGGTGCCCGAGCTGCGTTCCATCCGGTTCCGTACCTTGGGCTGCTACCCGCTGTCGGGGGCGGTAGAGTCCACCGCCGACACCCTGCCAGGGATCATCCAAGAGATGCTCTTGACCACGGTCTCTGAGCGGCAGGGTCGCATGATCGACTTCGACTCCAGCGGCTCGATGGAGCGCAAGAAGCAAGAGGGGTACTTCTAGTGAGCCACATCGCTGGCGACTTGGCCGCCGAGGACATCGAGGCGTACCTCAAGGCCCACGAGGGCAAGTCCATGCTGCGGCTGATCACCTGTGGCAGCGTCGACGACGGCAAGTCCACCCTGATTGGCCGGCTGCTGTACGAATCCAAGTTGGTCTTCGAGGACCACCTCGCTGCGCTCGAGGCGGACTCCAAGGCGGTCGGGACCCAAGGCGGTGAGCTCGACTTCGCCCTGTTGGTCGACGGACTCTCGGCTGAGCGTGAGCAGGGCATCACCATCGACGTGGCCTACCGCTTCTTCACCACCGAAGCCCGCAAGTTCATCGTGGCCGATACGCCCGGCCACGAGCAGTACACCCGCAACATGGTCACCGGGGCCTCCACTGCAGATCTGGCCGTGATCTTGATCGACGCCCGCAAGGGTGTGCTGACCCAGACCCGTCGGCACAGCTACCTCGTCAACCTGCTCGGGATCCGTCACATCGTCTTGGCGGTGAACAAGCTCGACCTCGTTGACTACGACGAGGCCGTCTTCAACCAGATCGTGGCGGACTACCAAGCCTTCGCCGACGAGCTCGGCATGGGCGAGATCGTGGCCATTCCGATGTCGGCGCTGCGGGGGGACAACATCACCGAGCGCTCCGGCTCAACCCCGTGGTACACCGGCCCTACCCTGATCGAGCACCTCGAAACCGTCGACGTCGAGGTGGACCTCCAGGCCGAGCCCTTCAGGATGCCGGTGCAGTGGGTGAACCGGCCCAACCTCGACTTCCGGGGCTTCGCCGGACAGATCGCCTCGGGCACCGTCGCCGTTGGCGATGCCCTGCAGGTGCTCCCCTCGGGCCAGCGCAGCACGGTGGCCAAGATCTTCGTCGGTGACGTCGAGGTCACCGAGGCGGTGGCCGACCAATCGGTCACCATCACCTTGACCGATGAGATCGACGTCAGCCGTGGCGACGTGCTCGCCACCGACGCCAACCCCCCTGGCGTGGCGGACCAGTTCGAGGCCCACATCGTGTGGATGAGCGACTACCCCATGCTGCCCGGGCGTCCCTACCTGCTCAAGATCGGGACCCGCACGGTCGGGGTCACCGTGGACCACCCGAAGTACAAGGTCAACGTGAACTCCCTCGAGCGAACCACCGCCGCCACCTTGGAGCTCAACGACATCGGGGTCTGCAACATCTCCCTCGATCGCACCATCGCCTTCGACCCCTACACCGAGAACCGCCAGATGGGCGGCTTCATCTTGGTGGATCGCTTCAACAGCGCCACGGTCGGGGCCGGCCTGCTGCAGTTCTCGCTCCGGCGTTCGTCCAACGTCCACTGGCAGAACACCGAGGTCAACAAGGAAGCTCGAGCCGCGCTCAAGGGTCAACGCCCTGCTCTCGTGTGGCTCACGGGGCTGTCGGGAGCGGGTAAGACGACCATCGCCAACGCGCTCGAGCGCAAGCTCTACGCCCTCGGCCGGCACACCTACTTGCTCGACGGCGATAACGTGCGCCACGGGCTCAGCCGCGACCTCGGCTTCACCAACGGCGACCGAGTAGAGAACATCCGGCGTGTCTCTGAGGTGTCCAACCTCATGCTCGATGCCGGGCTCATCGTGATCGCCAGCTTCATCTCACCGTTCCGTTCCGAGCGCTACCTCGCCAAGACCCGGGTGCAGCCAGGAGAGTTCATCGAGGTCTTCGTCGACACCCCGCTCGAAGTTTGTGAGCAGCGTGACCCCAAGGGTCTGTTCAAGAAGGTTCGCAGTGGTGAGATTGCGAACTTCACCGGAGTCGACTCGACCTACGAAGCCCCGCGGGCGCCCGACGTGCGGATCGACACGACCGTGACCTCGCCCGAGGACGCAGCGGAGCAGATCATTGAACTCTTGGAGCGGCGTTCAACCAACGAGTGAGCCGAGGTTCGCTTCGAGGCGACAGGGTCTTTCCGTCGTGATTCGCGACGGTGCTACGGTCAGAGCGATGCTTGATGGCTCTGGATCCTGAGTTCGTTGGTATGCGCAGCGATTGCGCCGGAAGGCTAGACATCGTGCGGAGAGACGACGGAAGTTCGGCGGGACAGGCACCAAGGCCTCCGCGGGTCAACATCTACGGCGTCGACTTCGATGCCCTCGATGAGCAGACGGTCGTTGCCACCATCGTGGGAGCCGCGAACCAGGAGCGTGGCGGCTGGGTGCTCACGATCAACACCGACATCCTCCGGCAGATCACCGGTGACGCTGAGATCATGGACATGGTTTCGTGTGCTGACATCGTGGCCCCCGACGGCATGCCCATCATCTGGAGTTCCAAGGTCCTCGGCACTGAGCTCCCCGAGCGGGTGACCGGGTCCTCGCTCATCTGGAGCTTGAGCGAAGCCGCAGCTTCTGCTGGGTTGTCGGTGTTCTTGCTCGGTGGCAACGAAGGTGCAGCCGAAGGGGCCGCTGAGGTGCTCACCGAGCGCTTCCCTTCCCTCAAGGTCGTTGGGGCGCTGTGCCCTCCGAGGAACTTCGACCTTGATCCCGTGCAAGTCGCAGCCGCTGTTGATGCGGTCGTCGCGGCACGCCCTTCGATTTGCTACGTGGGCCTTGGGTTTCCGAAACAAGAGAAGATGATTCTCGAGTTGCGCGCCAAGCTCCCCAACACCTGGTTCCTCGGGATTGGTGTCTCGCTGTCGATTGCTTCAGGGGAATTCGAGCGGGCGCCTGAGTGGATGCAGCGCACCGGCCTCGAGTGGCTGTACCGACTCGTGCAAGAACCGAAGCGCCTCGCGACACGGTACCTCGTCTACGACCTGCCGTTCTTCGTTCGCCTCGCCTTCTCGAACTTCCGAAGGCGTTGGCAAACGAAGTCCTGATGCTCGCCAGTATCGGCGTCGTCCTACATCGAAATCTGCCAATAGGTATTTCGCCTTTGAGAACCGAGATGTAGCCTAAACGCTTCCCGTCAAGACTGGGTAGGTTGCATGGCGAAGGTTGGTTCCTTCGAAGTCGAGCGATTGATCGTGCACCAATTCGATCCACAGCGACCCACGCCGGGCGGGATCGACACGTGCCTCCGGGGGATGTTGAAGTACAAGCCGGCGGGAACCGAGATCGCGGTGGTGGGTGTCGTGGCCGACGGAGACTCATCACGAACCCTCGGCGTCTGGGAGGAGCATGACCTCGGAGGAGGCGCCTTCCGGTTCATGCCGGTGGCGAACCTCGACCCGAACGACCAAGTGCGTCGCATTCCCCACTCGGTTCGGTTGATCGCCGGAATGCTGCGGTTCGGCGTGCGTTCCAAGGTTCGACCGGCCCTCGTGCAGGCGCACCGGGTCGATACGGCCACGGCTGTGCACCAGGTGTTCGCATCGAGGCGATTCACGTACTTCATCCACACCCAGCAGACGGGACTCACCTCGGGGAGCACGGACTCGTTCTGGAAGCACGCCAGCAACGTCCACCACCGGCTCGAGCAGCGGTTGATCTCCGCCGCAGACTCAACGATCATCTTCAACCCAACCTTTGGTGAGAGCGCCCAGCACCTCAGCACTCGAACGCACTCACTGCCAACGTGGTACGACGAGGCGCTGTTCTTTCCAGCCACTGAGCGGTCCACTACCAACAGGGTGGTGTGGGTGGGTAGGGCCGAGAAGCCGAAGGACCCGATGCTCGCCCTCGATGCCTTCGCGGCCCTCCGCCGACTCGACGGAGCGAGCGACTGGAAGTTCGACCTCGTCGGGGCTGGTTCACTCCTCGACGAGTGCCAGGCCCATGTCCGTGCATTGCGCCTCGAGGACGACGTCATCTTGCACGGTCGTCGCACCCCCGAAGACACCGCGAAGATCATGCGCGAGGGTCGCGTCTTCTTGATGACCTCGCATCCAGGCTACGAGGGCTTCCCTCGAGTCTTGGTCGAGGCGCTCGCGAGCGGACTCCCGGCGGCAGTCACCGATGGGAGCGACACGGGCGCCTTGGTTGCAACCGGCTCCAACGGTGCATCGGTCTCGACTCGAAGCGCAGATGACTTGGCTCGTGGCATCATGACGGCCTCGACCTGTGCACCTGAGCGTGCGCGCTCTTCGGTCAACGAACTGTCGGCGTCGACCATCATCCCACGGCTCTTTCAGTTGACCTCAGGTGATGGACTACCTTCGGAGTCACATCCCTCGCCGAAGTCTCCGGAAGGTTCTTGACGTGACCACTACCTACTTGATCACCGGAGCCGCTGGGTTCGTTGGGAGCAGCATCGCCGAGGAGCTCCTGAAGAACCCGGAGAACCACGTCATCGGTGTCGATGACTTCAACCCGTACTACAGCCAGTCGTGGAAGCGTTCGTCGCTCGCCCGGCTCGAGGTCGACAACTTCGAGTTGTGCGACGTCGACCTGTCCTCAGCCGACCTCGATCCGATCATCCACCGTGCGGACTACGTGCTCCACCAAGCCGGCCAGCCCGGCGTTCGGTCGTCGTGGGGCGTCGACTTCGCCGGGTACGTGCGCGACAACATCTTGGCTACCCAGCGACTCCTCGAGTCCGCTCGGACCTCACCCAAGCTGCGACGGCTCGTGTACGCGTCGTCATCATCGATCTACGGTGATGCCGCCTCGTTCCCGACCACCGAATCGCAGCTTCCGGCTCCCGTGAGCCCCTATGGCGTGTCGAAGTTGGCTGCTGAGCACCTCATGAGTGCCTACGCCCGGACCTTCGGCGTGCCGACGGTGTCGTTGCGCTACTTCACCGTGTACGGACCTTGGCAGCGGCCTGACATGGCGTTCACGCGGTTCTGTGCCAGCGTGATCAAGGGCGAGACCATCAGGGTGTTCGGGAGTGGCGCGCAGGTGCGCGACTTCACGTTCATCTCTGACGTCGTGGACGCCAACCTGCGGTCGTTGACCGCCGATCTCGAGCCCGGTGTGTTCTTCAACATCTGCGGTGGGTCCGGCATCGAGTTGATCGAGACGATCGGCATCATCGAGAAGGCGGTCGGTCGTCCGGCCTCGATCTTGAAGTCAGGTGCCGTTGCGGGTGACGTGCTGCGTACTGGTGGTGACAACTCCCGCGCCAAGCAGCTCCTCGGTTGGGAGCCCAAGGTCTCAGTGCACGAGGGCCTCGTGCACCAAGTTGCCTGGCTCGAGCAACGCCCGGAGCTGCTCGACACCGACGAGCTCTGGAACTAGCGAGGCCCTCGTCGCGTCTCGTAGGTGATCACCTTGGTGGTCGCCGCCGAAGAGGCGAAGGTGTTCGTCGAGGTCAGGAGCCAAGGACCCTTCGTCGCATCCTTCGGTGCGCCTAGGCCGTGCCTGCCCGGCGAGCGATGGCGAGGAGCGGTGCCAGCGACACCCGCGCACGCAGCACGTAGAGCGCAATGGCCAAGGCAGCCGTAGACGCCACGGCCGAGCAGATGGCCACGGCCAAGCTGCCCCCAAAGGCCAGCCGGCAGGTCCCCTCGATCCCGACGTAGCAGACCGCTACAGAGACGGCGATGGTCCAGTACTCGTTGCCAAAGGGGTGGATGCGGTTCTTGATCCACAGGTAGAGCGCCAAGATGAGGCCATTGGCGATCGCTGCAGCCAACCAGGCTGTAGCAGCGCCCGTCTCATTGAGGTGGGGGATCAGGAGGAGGTTCAGCGATACGTTGACGAACAAGGTCACCCCGGTGGCAACGACGTTCACCGTTCCGCCGCCGAGCATGTTCACCAAGGTTCCGTTGCAGCCCGTTGCGGTGTTGATGATCATCGTCACCGAGATGATCACGAGCGCTACCGCGCCAACTCGGTAGTGCTCACCGAAGATCCCCATGGCCGCGGAGGGGAAGACCAGCAGCGAGATCAGCAGTGGCCACGACAGCAGCATCACCCACCACGTCGAAGTCTGGTAGAGGTGGCCGAGCTCTCGGAAGTCCTTGCTGTGGATCAGGGCTCCGAACTGCGGTGGGATGACGAAAAGAACCGCGCTCAAGGCGAAGATGCCAACGGTGGCGTACCGCCCCGCAACGGTGTAGATGGCCGCAGCATTGGCGGTGGCGAGCGCGCCGACGAGCAGGACGTCGAGCCACGAGAGGAGAATCTGGAAGGTCTGCGACACGCTCCGGGGAGCGCTGAACCTCCAGAAGAGCGTCGACGTCGCACGCCAACCCACGGCCGCTCCGCCGTGACGCCCGGCCCTGGCCTTGCGAGACTGCCCCACGAGGTAGCCCAAGGTCACGACGAACGCCACGAGGTACGGCAGCACCCAGGCCAGCGACAGCAGCGACGGGTTCTTGCTCACCGCTCCGATGATGGCGAAGAGGGCCAGTCGAGCGGTTGGGATGAAGAAGTACTGCACTCCAGAGGAGAGCTTGATGCTGTAGCACCTGGTGCCTGCGATGGCCACCGTGCTCGCAACGGCGATGGGTAGGAACGGGATGACCACGCGGAGCTCGGTTTGGAAGCTCACGGTGTGGAGTCCGCTCGATGCCTCGAGCGCGTGGGACAACTGCGGTGCGAACCAGAACAAGACGCCAGCGGCGAGGGCAGAGACCGCGGTGGCCGGTAGCAGTGCGACGACGAAGAGCTGCTTCAGATGCTGAGGGTGGGCATCGCGGTACATCGGGGTGAAGCGCAACAACCCGGTATCTGCGCCAAAGACGGCGAATGCAGTGATGACGGTGAACAATGCGATGACTTCGAACACCGAGCCCGCGTTGGCGACAGAGAGTGACCGACCAATGAGGATGAAGGTTCCGAATCCGGCGATGGCGTTGAAGACGATGCCGACGAAGGAGATCGCGCCACCACGTGCCAGCTTCGTGACCGTGTCAGGGGACCCGCCCGCCGCAGAGGACGCCGACGCGCCCGCATCCTGTCTGTTCTGCCGAGCGTTGGTGGGATCCCCATCGGGGTCAGCAGAAGTCATTGGGAGATTATGCATGGAATTTCCCCCGTGGCCATCGGCGGTGGCGCGACCCGGCGACCCCCGGGGTATTGACCATCTCGGGAACCAGGTTGGAGGTACCCCTGTCCGAACTCCAATGGCTGACGCGACCACGATTGCGGCCGGTGCGCCCTGACCACACGCAGATGCTCGGTCAACGCGTCGAACGGATCGCCACAGGCGCCGCCTGAGGCGGAGCAACGGTTGTCCTTGGAGCCACTGCGACCAGCGGGGACCTGCGCTTGCCCCTCGAGTACCGCCCCGGAGCGGAGCCATCTCGGTCTAGAGTTGCAGTTGAGTGAGATGGCCCTACGTTGGAGCCCCTCAGCCCACGCTGGCAGCCAAGATCAGCCAACCTTTCGCCCGAGAGCGTGAACGAAAAGGAACGACGTGCAAGTCGAAGAGCGCAACATCACGGACTACTTGAGTGCAATCTCGCGGCACAAGATCGTGGTCCTCGTGACGACGATCATCGCGATCGTCTTCGCCCTCGCCGTGTCGCTCACGACTACCAAGGAGTACACAGCATCTGCCCAAATGCAGCTGCTCTCGCAGAACCAGTCGACCTACAACGGATCGGTCGTTCCCCTCAGCGCCACCGACATCGCCACAGGCGTTCAAGTTGCGACGTCGACCCAGGTGCAGAAGTTGGTGTCGAAGCACCTGGGGCACCCCGCTCCACCAGCGACGGCGACCGAAGTGGGACAAACCGCGGTGGTCGAGATCTCAGTGTCCTCTCCCCATCCGGTGTACGCAGCTCGTGTTGCCAACCTCTACGTGCAGTCCTACATCGAGTACACCCAGCAGCGGTTCTCTGGACAGGTGGCGGCCCAAGAGTCTGTCTTGGAGCAGAAGCGGACGAACCTGCAAGCCCAGATCGCGCAAGTGGAGTCCGAGATTGCAGCCCTACCCGAGAAGAGTCCAGCGGCAACGGCACTGAACCTCGAGCTGCAGACGCTCTCGAGTCAGTTGCAGACGGTGACGGCGAACCTGACCCAGCTTGAGCTTTCCTTGGAAACCATCTCGAGTGGTGCCCAGAGCACCTCGGCAGCGATTCCTCCCACGACCCCTTCGTCGCCCAAGACGCTCACCAACACGGCGGCCGCTGGACTCATTGGGTTGGTGCTCGGCATCGGTGCAACCTTCATCATCGACTACTTCGATGACAAGATTCGCGACAAGAACCGCCTCATCTCGGCATCCGATGGCCTTCCTGTGCTCGCCGACATCCCGGCGTTTGAGCAGTGGTCCGAAGAGGACAAGTACAAGATCTTGAGTTTGGAGCGCCCGAACTCCATCGCGGCAGAGGCCTATCGAAGCCTGCGAACGTCCATCCAGTTCATTGGCCTCGACACGTCTGACACCAAGGTCATCCTCGTGACGTCTCCCAATGACTCCGAAGGTAAGACCACGACGGCAGTGAACCTCGGTGCAACCCTCGCTGTGGGTGGGCTGCGCACCATCTTGGTCGGAGGTGACCTTCGGCGTCCTGAGGTGCATAAGTACTTCAGCTTGGTGAACGACAAGGGCTTGAGTTCGGTGCTGGCGAACTCGGTGTCGCTTGAGGACGCAACGTTCACCTACGAGCCGCTCCCGAACCTGTCGATCCTGCCCTCTGGGCCAATCCCCCCGAACCCGTCGGAACTCCTCGGATCCAAGCGAATGGATGACATCCTCGCGGCGCTGAAGGGGACCTACGACCTGGTAATCATCGACTGCCCACCTGTGCTGCCCATCACCGACACCGTGATCCTGACGCAGTCGGCCGATGCATCGATCGTCATCGCCAAGGCCGGCGCCACCCACGCGAGGGCCATCGCTGAGGCCGTGTCTCGCCTCCGGGCCGTCGGTGGAAAGCTCGAAGGAACGGTGATCAACAGCACCGAGCTCGGCTCGGGCGGGTACCGGTACCGGTACCGGTACCGGTACGGCGCCTACCGCTACGAGAGCGCGTACTCGAGTAATCCCAAGCGGTAACGGCCTGTCGGGTAGCGACTCGGTTGGAACCAATGCGAGGAGTTCGGGTCGATGGCCGCGTGCCCTCGGCAGGAGCGCAGCGAACTACTGAAGGGACCGTCTGTGACTAGCGTTTCAAACTTACGATCGACGTTCTCCTATGACGAGTCGGAGGGCGACGTCAAGTTCGGAAGTCTCTGGCCGTACCAGAAGATCGTCATCACCCTCGTTGCCCTTCGGCCTGGATTGGACGTTCTTCGAACCGTCGGAGGAACCCTCACCGGAACGGACCTCATTGGCTTAGCAATCGTTGGCGTTTGCGTTCCGAAGTTCATGCTGCGAAGGTTTGCCTATCCCCGCGCCGCACCCTTCACGTTCATGCTCCTCTACGCGGTGCTGGCCATTGCCTACGGAGTTATCGGCCTCTTGTGGGCGGGCACGAACGACTACTACACCGAAGCCTTCCGCCTGTTGGTGATCCTCTGTTCTGCCTGCGTCATGTACCAAGTGGCTCTCATCAATCCGAAGATTCCCATCAAGGCGCTGGCACTCTCAACGGTCGTGCCGTTCTTGGTCGCGGTCTACCAGCTCGCGACTGGTCATGGATTGTCGAAGTCGATCTACGCGCCCGGTGAAGAGAACGTCATCCGAGCCTTCGGCACCTTCGACCACTCGAATACCCTGGCGATCTTCGCGGTCCTCATTGGAAGTCTCGCGATCGGCTTGCTCTTCACGAAGATTGGCACGAAGACGCAACGCAGGTGGTGGCTCGTCCTCGCTGGTGCATGTGCGGTCATCACCTTCGCGACCTACTGCCGGTCGGCGTGGATTGCTCTCCCGGTTGCGCTGATCGTCGTCGGGGTTCGTGGACGCCGTCCTGGAACCGCATTCCTCTTCATCTCTGCTGCGGTTATCGGCGCACTGGTCGTCGCCTCGAAGGACATCGCCACTCGTGTCAGTGGTGTATCGAGCGTCAACTGGCGGGAGGAACTATGGGCGGGCCTCTTCCACCACATGACCATCCAATACTACCCCTTCGGTATTGGACTCGGCCAGATCGACAACTTGGTGCAGCAAACAACCATCCAGCTGGGGATCTACCAAGTCATCCAAGCCCACAATGACTACATCCGGGTGTTCATTGAGACAGGCCTCGTCGGATTCTTCCTCTACTTCGGAGCACTCCTCTTGATCGTCCAAATGTCGTGGGACGCCCTCAGGAAGTCCACGACCGATGCGTACTCTCGAGCACTCTGCTTGGGCTCGCTTGGTGCGACCATTGGTCTGTTCATCGTGAGCATCTCGGACAACATCTTCCAAGAGACCGTGCTGATGGTGATCTACTGGGGTCTCGTTGGCGCCACCATTGGTGCACTCGATCGGAATGCTGGAGTGGTGGGGCAGATTCCCACCGATGCTGCGATCGACAGGCACTCGAGCGTGCGCCGCTAGCGTCCTCGTTGGGCTCAGCGATCTGTTGGGCCGCCAGCCTTGGTGCCGATGGCCCAGATGGAAGCGCTCTTGTGGCACCGGTTCGGTTCAGCGATCTCCTCGGTGAGCGGGACCAGCACGCTGCCACAGAGGCGTGGTGCCGACCAACGAGGGGCGCTTTAGCATCCTCGTCTCGTGGTGATCACGCCGCTGTTGGCTGACTCGTCAAGCCAGCACGTCGCCTTGGGAGGCGCGCGCCATCCTCGAGGAGGTCACGGTTCGTGCACGCCTGCCCGCGCCGTGGGACAGCGTGAGCGATGGCCTTGGTGGTCAACCTCCTGAGAGCGACCTACTTGGGCTGCATGCGAATGCCAGCATCGAGGCGAATAGTCTCGGCATTCATGTAGCTGTTGGTCAGGAGCTCGATGGCCAGCGTGGCGAACTCGTCGCCTCGTCCGAGGCGCTTGGGGAACAGCACGCCGACTGCCAACTTGGCCTTGAAGGCCTCCGAGGCTTCGCCACTGCCGTAGATCGGGGTGTCGATGAGCCCTGGGAGGATGGTGTTCACCCGAATGCCAACGGCTGAGAGGTCTCGAGCCAGCGGCAACGTCAGGCCCACCACGCCACCCTTCGATGAGGAGTAGGCGACCTGCCCGATCTGGCCGTCCTCGGCTGCAACCGAGGCCACGTTGACGATGGCGCCGCGCTCGCCGAACTCGTCGGGCTCGTTGTTGGACATGGCGGTGGCGGCGAGGCGACAGACGTTGAAGGTGCCGACGAGGTTCACCTCGATGATCTTGCGGTAGAGGTCCAGGTCGTGGGCACTCTCGTACTGTCCGTCCTTGCCGATCGTGCGGGTGGCCCAGCCCAAGCCGGCCGAGTTCACCACGCTCTTGAGGGGGGCAAGCGCCTTCGCCGCCTCAATGGCAGCGATGACCTGGTCCGTGTTGGTGACATCGGTCTGAACGAAGGTGCCACCGAGCTCCTTGGCCAGCGGCTCACCAGTCTCAGCCTTGAGGTCGGCAATGACGACCGATGCGCCCTTGGCGGCGAGCAGGCGGGCCGTGGCCTCGCCGAGGCCAGATGCGCCGCCGGTCACGATTGCAGAGGTGTGGCTGAGCTCCATGGTGGTTCCCTTCGTCGACGTGCGGCCGTGGTGGCCGGGACCGGGCAAGGTTACGCAAGATCGACCAGAGGGTCCAACTCTGTGCCGCCGACGTACCCTGTGGAGGTGCCAACTCGTTACGACGCCGACCGAGGCGAGATCGCCGCCGCGCTGGTCGGCCAGCCGACCTACCGGGTCGAGCAAGTGTGGCGAGGGTTGTACCAAGAGCTTCGCGACCCATCGGAGCTCACCACGTTGCCCACCGAACTCCGCCGCGATCTCACCCAGCGCTTTCCGCTCGCGCTCGAGGTCGCTACCGAGCGCACGGCCGACGACGGCGAGACCACCAAGTGGCTCTTCAAGCTCGCCGACGGGGCCTTGGTGGAGACCGTTCTCATGGAGTACGACGACCGGGTGACGGCATGCTTGAGTTCACAAGCGGGCTGCGCCATGGGCTGCACCTTCTGCGCCACCGGCCAAGGCGGCTTCACGAGGAACCTCACGACGGGCGAGATCGTCGAGCAGTTCGTGGTGGCCGCCAGGGCGGCGCTCCCGAGGAGGCTCTCGAATGTGGTCTTCATGGGCATGGGTGAGCCGTTGGCGAACTACGACCGGCTCTACCGGGCCATCGAGCGGCTCCACGACGACCTCGGGCTGTCAGCTCGGAGGCTCACCGTCTCGACGGTAGGTGTGGTGCCGGGCATAAGGCGGCTCACCGAGGCAGCGCTTCCGGTGAACCTGGCGGTGTCCCTGCATGCTGCGAACAACGAGGACCGCAGTGCCCTGGTGCCGCTCAATCGTCGCTACCCGCTCGAGGCTCTCGCCGACGCCTGCCAGGCCTACGTTGAGACGACTGGTCGCCGGTTGAGCCTGGAGTGGGCCTTGATCGATGGTGTCAACGACACCGTTCGAGCAGCAGAGGAACTCGCCAGCTTCGCGTTGCCCTTGCGTGCCCACGTGAACCTCATCCCCCTCAATCCGACCCCTGGCTACCTCGTCCGTGGCTCGGCTCCTGAGGTGGTGCGTTCGTTCACCGCGGCGCTTCGGTCGGCGGGGGTGAACGCCACCGTCCGTCGCACGCGCGGCGTCGATATCGACGCAGCGTGCGGTCAGCTGGCCGCCACCCAGGTGCGGTTGGGCCCCAAGCCACTGGGCTAGCGAGCCGTTCCCTGAGGGTCACGTTCAGCCCAGAACCCCGGACGCAGGAACGCGAGGAGGCCGACACCCACCACGCATGCCAGCCCACCTGAGACCACCGAGAACTGTGGCGTGGTGAGTCCTGCCACGGCGCCGGTCTCGAGGTCGCCCAGCTTGGGGCCTCCTTGGACCACGGCGATCTGGATGGCCGACAGCCGGGATCGGAACTGATCAGGAATGGAGGTCTGGAGCATGGTGTTGCGCAGCACGGCCGAGACGACGTCGGCCCAACCAGCAATGCCGAGGAAGATGAGGCCGAGGACCAAGAGGTGCACGAGGCCGAAGGCGGCGATGCTGAGTCCCCAGATACTCACCGCAATCGACACGGTCATTCCCCGGCGAACCACCCTCGAGGCCCAGCCGGTGGTGACCACGCCGAGCAGCGCCCCAACGGCTGGCGCGGCGTACAGCAGACCGAGCAGCGACGGGCCGACGTGGTACACCGTGGCTGCCATGGCGGGGAAGACCGCCCGTGGCATGCCGAAGATCATGGCGTTGAGGTCGATGAGGTACACCGCTTGGAGGATGGACCTGCCGCGGAGGTAGCCGAAGCCCTGGCGAATCGACGCCACCATGGGCATGGCCGCCCCTGGGGCGGGAGGGATGGACGCGAGCAGCGCGGTCGTCACGATGGTGATGGCGAAGGTGAGCGCATCGATGGCGTAGGTGGTGGGCACGCCGAACACCGCGATGATCAGCCCCGCGAGCGCAGGTCCGACCACGCCGCCGAACTGCAGCACCAACTGGTTGAAGCTCATCGCCGCGACCAGGTGCTCTCGGGCAACGAGCTTTGGGATCACAGCCGATCGTTGGGGGTTCGAGATCCCAGCGAAGAAGGCAGCCAGCATCGAGACGAGGTAGAGCACCACCAAGTTGGTGTGCCACAACCCAGCGTTGAGGGCCAAGATGGCGCTCGTGGTCGCCAGCAGCACCGCTGTGGCGAGCATGAGGGACCGGCGGTCGTACTGATCCCCGAGTGCGCCGCCCATGAGCGACCCGATGATCAGGGGGGCCAGCTGGGCCGCGCTGATCAGGCCAACTTGGAAGCTGGAGTGGGTGGCGTGGTAGATCTGGAACGGGATGGCCACGAGCGTCAGTTGGTTCCCGAGGTTCGAGACCAAGAACCCGAGGAAGAGCAAGCGGAACTCTCGGCTGTGGCGGAGGGGTGCGGTGTCGACGAAGATCCTCTTGGCCACCGACTCACCCTAGGAGGGCGTGCACACCCCCACCCCGCGCAGGTTGGCTAGCGTCAAGGTGTGGCGTCCTCTCCGCTCCAGTTGGTTGACCTCGAGCGGTACCCCCTCGACGACCCCGAGAGCCCGGTCTACCTCGAGGCCGTGCACCGAGGTCGGGCCCAGATGGCCGAGCGCGGAGCGGCGGAGATCTCGGGCTTCTGCCACCCTCGTGCCGTCGCAGAACTCGTGGCCGACGCTGAAGCGCTCGCAGCCCGAGCGTTCCACTCGAGGGGCGAGGGCACGGCGTACCTCGAGTTCCCTGACTTCTCGCTTCCCGAGGACCACCCGAGGCTTCGGTTCATGCCCTACGCGGTGCGCGCCGTGCCCTACGACGTGATTCCTCGCACCTCGCCCTTGCGCCAGTTGTACGAGTGCGAGGAGGTGACCCGGTTCATCGAGGCCATCTTGGACCGCGGTCCGATCTACCCCTACGCCGACCCCTTCGGGGCGTTGAACCTGGCGGTGATGGGCGACGGCGACGAACTGCAGTGGCACTTCGACCAGACCGACTTCGTGGTCTCGCTCGCCATCCAAGCCGCCAGCGAAGGCGGGGACTTCGACGTGGTCCCTCGCATCCGAACCGCCGAAGACGAGGCCTACGACAGGGTTGGTGCGTTGCTCGAGGGCGACGAGTCCGAGGTGGTCACCTTGGCCATGACCCCAGGCACCCTCCTCGTCTTCGAAGGTCGCAACTCCATCCACCGGGTCAGCCCCATCGCCGGGTCGGCGCTCCGCCACGTCGGGCTGCTGGCCTACGACACCAAGCCCGGCACCGTTGGCTCGGCCTTGCTGCGAGAGAACCGCTACGGCCGGACCGAACCCTTCGCCACACCGCCCCTCGACTGGCCACCGAAGTGACGCGGGCCACCCAGTACGGCGAGGCCTTCGTGGGGTCCGGCGCCGAGGCGGCACACCTCAACACCGTCCTTGGGCCCAAGGGGAGCGCAGCTGAGGTGGCGTGGACCACCGCGCTCGCCACCCCACGAGATGGGCACGCCAGCTTCGTGGTGTGCCTCCAACCCAACCTGGCGGTCAAGCCGATGACCTTGTTCATCAACAAGGCCAAGATCGAGTCAGAGACCCACGCCGCCATGACCTGGGGTCCAGCCCAAGCAGGTGTGGCCACAGGCGTGCTCGAAGCCATTGCCGCAGGCGTCATCGATCCCGCCATCGTCGATGACCTCGTGCTGTTGGCAGCGGTGTGGGTCGCGCCCTTGGCCGCCGACGCCGACCTCGTCTACGACAACAACCGCATCGCCACCCATGAGGCGCTCTCGAATGGCACCCAAGGGTTGCCTCGGCTCGACGACCTCCTCGCTGCCCGCCACCGGCCCTTCAACGGCTACTACCTCAACAAGGCCTAACCATGACCGACGACACCGCTGGCCCTGCCATCCCCGGAGCACCCACCGCCACCACGGTGGCGGCCAATGCGGCGGTGCTCGGTCATCTCGACTTCTCCAACGAGGACGACTTCGCCGACGCCCGCCGGGGCCTCCTCGCCCCCCTCGGGCCTGCGGGTCGGATCCTCAACCCAGAGGGCCGGACCATCTGGGACCTCGAGCGCTTCGAGGCGCTGGTGGCCGAAGAGCGCACCGAGACCGTCAACCCCTCGCTGTGGCGCCAGACCCAGCTGCTGGCCATCGGTGGGTTGTTCCACGTCGCTGGTGGGATTTACCAAGTGCGCGGGGCGGACCTGTCCAACATCGACTTCATCGAGTCCGACCATGGGGTCATCGTGGTGGACCCCTTGATCTCCGAGGAGGCGGCGCGGGCGGCCTACCAGCTGTACTGCGAGCACCGGGGGCACCGCCCAGTGGTGGCGGTGATCTACACCCATAGCCACATCGACCACTTCGGTGGAGTCAAGGGCGTCATTGAGGAGGCCGCGGTGGAGCGCGGCGAGGTGCAGGTCATCGCCCCGGCCGGGTTCGTCGAGGCGGCTATCTCCGAGAACGTGATGGCGGGCAACGCCATGCTGCGCCGGTCGAGCTACATGTACGGCCAGCGCCTCGAGGTCTCCCAGCAAGGCATGGTCTCCAATGGGCTCGGGCTCACCACCTCGTCGGGCACCGTTGGGCTCATCGCCCCCACCATCGAGATCACCGAGCCCGAGCAGCACCTCGAGATCGATGGGGTCGAGTTCACCTTCATGCTGGCACCCGACACCGAGGCGCCCTCGGAGATGCTGTTCTACCTGCCGCAGTGGAACGCGCTGTGCTCGGCCGAAGACGCCACTCACGTGCTCCACAACCTCTACAGCCCGAGAGGTACGAAGACGAGGGACGCCCGGGCGTGGTGCCACTACCTCAACCGCACCCTCGAGCTCTTCGGCGACGCCGAGGTGGTCTTCGCCCAGCACCACTGGCCGACCTGGGGCAACGATCGGGTGCGGAGCTTTCTGTGCGCCCAGCGTGATGCCTATCGCTTCTTGCACGACCAGACGCTCCGCCTGGCCAACCAGGGCTTGACCATGGTCGAGATCGCCGAGCAGCTGGACTGGCCAGAGGACCTCGGACGGCACTGGTGCAACCGGGGCTACTACGGCTCGGTCAGCCACAACGTCAAGGCGGTCTACAACTTCTACCTCGGCTACTTCGACGGGAACCCGGCCCACCTCCACCCCCACCCACCAGAGGTCCAGGGTCGTCGTTACGTGGAGTTGGCCGGGGGTCCCGAGGCCCTGCTCGCCCACGCCGAGGGTGCCTTCGCACAAGGGGACTACCGCTGGGTGGCAGAAGTCGTCAGCCACCTGGTCTTCGCTGACCCAAGCCACCAGGGCGCTCGAGACCTGCTGGCTCGAGCCTTCGTCCAGCTGGGCTACGCCCAAGAGAACGGCGTGTGGCGCAACTTCTACCTCACCGGTGCCAAGGAGCTGCTCGAGCCCCGGCCCACCGGTGGAGGCTCGCCGGCCAATGCTCGATCCATGGCCAGCTCGCTGTCGACCGAGATGCTCTTCGACCTCCTCGCCATTCGGCTGAACCCTGAGCGCTCGGCCGGGCGTCGGCTCCGCATCAACTTCGTCTTCTCCGATGATGCCGACTACGTCCTCGAGCTCATCCACAGCGTCCTGCACGCCCACAAGGGGGTGACCGACGACGGCGCGGTGGCCACCGTCACCACCAGCGTGTCCCTGCTCAAGGCGGCACTGACCGGCCAGGTCCAGCTCCTCGACGAGCTGGCCAAGGGCACCATCACCATCACCGGCGACCTCGAGGCGCTGCTCGAGCTGTTCTCCATGCTCGACACGCCAGACCCCTGGTTCGCCATCGTCGAGCCCTAGGAGGGGTTGTGGAGCTGTACGCGGTGTACCTCGGAGGGAACCAGGGCAAGGGTCGCATGGGAGAGGACCACGAGGTGGTCTTCGTCGTGGCCGACGATGTAGCCGAGATGAAGCGCAAGGCCAAGGCCAAGTGGGCTGGGGTGGGGCGCCCCCACGTCGACGCGTACGAGCGGCTGGAGCACGTCGACGGCTACGCCATCACCTTGGCCCAAGGTGGGCTCGTGACCGAGCGCCAGGTGGTCGACGACAACGACACCCCCTTCGACGAGGGGGACTAGCGCCTCGAGCGGAGGAGCTGCAGCGCTTGGTCGGCGTGCGCCTCCATGTTGAGCTCGGAGGTGAAGCGGCCGAGCACGGTGCGATCGGTGTCGAGCACGAAGGTCGACCGCTTGGTCTTGAGCAACGAGATGGCTCGCTTGACCCCGAACTGGCGAGCGACGACCCCCTCGGTGTCGGCCAACAGGGGGTAGTCGAAGCCGTGGAGGTCCGAGAAGGCCTTCTGCTTCTCGACGCTGTCGAGGCTGATCCCTACCCGCTGGGCGCCCACCTCTGTGAACTCCTTGGCGAGGTCTCGGAAGTGGCAGCTCTCGGCGGTGCAGCCCTTGGTCATCGCCGCGGGGTAGAAGAAGAGGACCACCGGTCCGGTGCTGCACAGCTCGGAGAGCGAGCGAGTCGTCCCGGTCTGGTCCTTGAGCTCGAAGTCTGCTGCCACGTCACCGATGTCCATGGCCCCAACCTAGTGATCAGCGGGCCGATCTGGACGGGCGAGGACGATCAGGGATCGCAGCGGAAGCCGATGCCTCTGACGGTGACGAGGTGTCGGGGGTTCGCCGCGTCGGCCTCCACCTTGCGGCGCAGTCGCTTCATGTGGGTGTCCAAGGTGCGGGTGTCGCACAGATCGGCGTCGAACCAGAGCTGGTCGATGCACTCCTCGCGGGTCACCACCTGACCGGGTCGGGCCATCAGCAAGCTCAGGAGATCGAACTCCCGGCGGGAGACCTCCACCAGCTCACCGTCGACTCGCAGTTCACGGCGGTCGAGGTCGAGTGCGAGAGGACCGACCTTCAGCACGTCGTTGGTGGCGGGGCTCGGGTCCCCGTCGCGACGCAGCACGGCCCGCATCCGAGCCACCAACTCCCGCAGCCGGAAGGGCTTGGCCACGTAGTCCGCCGCGCCGAACTCGAGTCCCAAGACGACGTCGATCTCGCCATCTCGAGCCGAGACCATGATGATCGGCACCTTGCGAGCGGCCCGCAACCGCTGGCACAGCTCGATGCCCGAGGTGTCGGGCAGCATGACGTCGAGCAGCACGAGGTCGAAGGACTCGGCCATGAAGAGCGACTCCGCCTCTGAGCCATCGGCCGCGGTGGTCACGGTGAACCCCTGGGCTGACAGCCCCGAGGACAGGGCGTCGCGGTAGGAGCCCTCGTCGTCGACCACGAGCACCGAGGGGTGGCCGGTCAGCTGGGCGGTGACCTGGGTCATCGGGGGGTGGCCCAGGTGCCGTGCCGCTGGGCGCGGGTGTTCAGGTGCCACCTCGCGGTGCACCGCGTCGGGCCCTTGCGGCGACGACGGGCGGGACAAGGAGCAGCGGTCGGGCCCCCATCGGCGTCACAAGGGAGGGGAGGAGCCTGCGGCGACACGGCACGGTGCCCTTGCCGGTCGCCAGATGCTGCAGGGGGGAACCCGACCACATGGCCAACCTAGGGGTGCGAGGTGAACGGGAGGCTGCGTTCGAGCAACAGCGAGGTAACCGTGGTGTGAACTGTTGGGCTCGGGAAACATCCCAGCTGAGCAGGTACGATGCGCCAGAGCTCGGAGGGGACATGGCGAACGAGGCCTTTGGACGTGGGGTCAACCAGCGTGACCTCATCAAGATGACCGAGACGGAGGTCGAGGCGTTCTTAGCCGAGCGCCAGACGGTGTCGATGTGCACCATCAACCACGACGGCACCATCCATGCGGTGGCCATGTGGTACGGCTTCATCGGCTCCACCTTGGCGATTGAGACCAAGGCCAAGGCCCAGAAGGTGCAGAACCTCCGGCGCGACCCCCAGCTCACCTTGCTGTTCGAAGCCGGTGAGACCTACGAGGAGCTCCGAGGCGTGGAGCTGGTGGGCCACGCCGAGCTCTCCGAGGACCCCGAGGAGCTCTGGGCGCTCGGGGTCAGCATCTGCGAGCGCTACTACGGCCCCTACACCGAGGCCATGGAGCCCTTCGTCAAGGCCATGCTCCACAAGCGGGTGGCGGTCAAGGTGGCCGTTGATCGGGTGGTCACCTGGGACCACCGCAAGCTCGGCTTGGGCACGGAGCGCTGAGCATGGAGCTGCACCTCGATCAACGCATCGCCGCACCCCGGGCCCAGGTGCTCGAGGCGCTGGTGGACCCCGACTTCTACGCCTCGGTGGGCTCGGTCAACAACGTGGCCGCCCCTGAGGTCCTGCAGATCTCGGTGCAGGGCTCCACCGCCCAGCTCGAGGTGCGCTACGGCTTCTCCGGTGAGCTCTCGGGCCCAGCCAAGGCGGCCCTCGATGCCGCCAAGCTGACCTGGGTGATCCACACCACCCTCGACCTCGAGGCCGCCACCGCGTCTCTTGAGGTGGTCCCCGACCACTACCAAGACCTCCTCAGCTGCAGCGGGGGCTACGACCTCCTGCTCGAGGGCGAGGCCACCTTGGAGCAGGTCGACGCCACCTTGGAGGTGCACTTCCCCTTCGTGGCGCGCGCTGCGGAGCAAGCCATCGCACGGGGCTTCGAAGCCCACCTGGCCGCCGAGGCGGCCGCCCTCGAGCGCTTCTGCCGTCGGTGAGCTGAGGTGCGGTTCGTCGCCAATGCAGGTGAGGACGGCGAGGTCCGACTGGGGTTGCTCCGGGCCGAGGAGGTCTTCGAGCTCGACGACACCGTGACCCTGCGTCGCCTGCTCGAGACCGGCGGCACCGCGCTGGAAGACGCCGCCCAGCGGGCGCTGGCCCAGCCACGGCGGGTGCTCGAGCTTGAGGGATGCGCGCTGGGTTCGCCGCTGCCAGACCCACCCACCATCAGGGACTTCTACGCCTTCGAGCGCCACGTGGCCACCGCCCGTCGCTCGAGGGGCCTCGAGATGGAGCCACTGTGGTACGAGCTACCCGTCTTCTACTTCTCGAACCCCTACGCCGTGGTTGGTCCCGAGGCCACGGTCACCGCTCCCGAGGGCTCGGTCGAGCTCGACTTCGAGCTCGAGGTGGCCCTCGTGGTGGGCAAAGCTGGGAACTCCGTCTCAGTAGGGGACGCCAGCAAGCACGTGTCGGGCTTCATGGTCATGAATGACTGGTCGGCCCGTGACCTCCAGCGCCGAGAGATGCAGCTGCAGATGGGGCCGGTGAAGGGCAAGGACTTCGCCACTTCCCTCGGGCCGGTGTTCGTCAGCGCCGACGAGCTCGAGGACTTCCGGTCGGGCTCGTCGTACCACCTCGAGATGACCGCCTCGGTCAATGGCGTGCGCTACTCCACCGCCAACCTCGACGAGCTCTACTGGAGCTTCGAGGAGATGGTCGCCTACGCCAGCCGTTCGACGGTGATTCGCCCCGGTGACGTGCTCGGGTCGGGCACCTGCGGCACAGGGTGCATCTTGGAGCTGGCCCTGACCCACGGCTCGGATCGCTACCCCTGGCTCGCACCCGGTGACCTCGTGGAGCTCGAGGTGCAGCAGCTCGGGACCTTGGCCAACCGCGTCGGCTGAGCTCAGCGGGTGCGGTGGGTCCGGTCGAGGATCGATGTCGCCAGCTCGAGGGTCTCGAGCTCGACCGAGAAGCAGGCACGCACCTTGCCCGGTTGCCCAAAGGCCACCCCCGGTGCGAACAGCAGTCGCTGCTCGGCCATGGCGGTGACGAAGCTGACGTCATCTCCGCCTGGCGCATCGAAGAAGCAGTAGAGCCCACCGTCGGGCAGGCTGGCCTCGATCCCTGCTCCCTGCAGGGCCTGGGCCAGGAGCTTGCGGCGCTCGAGGTAGGGGTCGAGGCGCACCTGGTGGGCGCCGAGCTCGACGATGGCCAGTTGGGCAGTGCTCGGAGCATTGACGAAGCCGTAGGCCCGCAGCAGTTGGCGCAGGCGCTGGGTGAGCTGGTCGAGGTCGAGGGCCGGGTTGGCCACCAGGTACCCCAAGCGCTCGCCAGCGATGCCGAGGTCCTTTGAGTAGCTGCGCACGAGGAGGGTGGCGGGCCAGTGGTCGAATGGCCGGCCACTGCGGGCGCCGTCGTAGTGCAGGGCGGTGTAGACCTCGTCGACCACGAGGACCACGGTGCGACCGGTGGTGGCCTCATGCGCAGCCAAGGTGGCCGCCAGCTGGGCGTAGTGGTCGTCGGTCAGGACCCTGCCGCTCGGGTTGTTGGGGCTGTTGAGGAGCAGGACCGCCGTCGAGGGCGACAGGGCTTGGCCGAGGGCCTCGAGGTCGAGGGGCTCGGTGGGGTGGGCGTCGAGGGCGACGAAGCTGCCGCCGGCGCTGCGGGCGTAGGCGGTGAACTCGGGGAAGTAGGGCCCGGTGCCGAGGACCTCTCCACCTGGCGGGCAGAAGGCGGCCAAGGCCAGCACCAGCGCACCGGCTGCACCACAGGTCATCACCACCGCCTCTGGGGGGATCCCCTCGAGCCCGCAGGCGGCAGCCACGTGGGCCCTGGTGGCGGGGTGCCCCAGGTTGTCGAGGTAGCCGAAGCGCCCAGGCCAGTCCTGGGCGGCAGCTCGGGCGAAGGCGGCGCGGACTTCCGCAGTGGCCTCGAGGGGCTGTCCGAGCGACAGGTCCGCCACTGCTGAGGGCCCATGGAGCGCCTTGAGCCGCGCCCCCTCGGCGAACATGGCCCGGATCCAGCCACCTCCCGCAGGCTCGTGGTGACCCTGGGCCAGCGGCCAGGTGCTCACCGGGTGGACCACGAACTCGGGTAGGCGGGGTCGAGGATGGTCGTGGCCAGCTCGGTGCGCAGAAGGGGGGCGAAGGTGTCGAGCATCACCGCCACCTCGTCGGTGCGGCGCTCGCGACCGATCGACGCCTCGAGGGCGCCGGGCTGGGGACCGTGCGCCAGGCCCATGACGTGGTGGGTGAACGAGCCGCGACCCACCCCTCGGCGGGCGGCGTAGGTGCCGTCGACGTAGTACAGGACCTCATCGGAGTCGAGGTTCGAGTGGTGGTAGGGCAGGGCATTGGCCTCGGGGTCCCAGTCGAGCTGGCGGGGCACGAAGCTGCAGACCACCACCCCGTCGGCTTCGAAGGTCTGGTGGAACGGGGGAGGCACGTGGACCCTCCCCGCCAGTGGCTCGAAGTCGGCGATGTTGAAGGTGTAGGGGTAGAGCGACCCATCCCAGCCGAGCACATCGAAGGGGTGGTGCTCGAGCTCGATGATGGTGACGAGGCCACCTCGCCGAAGCCACACGGTGGCGGGGCCTTCCTCGGGTGGGCCGAGCACGGGCGGGTGCACGTCGCGCTCGCAGTAGGGCGCCCCCTCGTGGAGCTGACCGGTTCGGGTGCGGTAGCGGGCTGGGCTGTCGAGCATGGAGGCGGTCTCGATGCACAGCACGCGGGCCTCCATGGGGTCCTCGAACACCAGTTGGGAGATGGTGCCCCGGGGGAGCACGAGGTAGTCCCCTGGGCCGATCGCCAAGGTGCCGAACTGCGTCCGACACACCCCTCGGCCCTCGTGGAGGAACAGCAGCTCATCGGCCGAGCCGTTGACGGTGAGGACTGCTTGGTTGGCTACCGGCAGGCATATGCCGAGAAGAACCTGCTCGTTGCCGAGCAGCCACTGGCGACCCTCCGCCATGGTGCCGGTGCGCTCGAGGGCGGTGGCCACGAGGTGCCCTTGGCGCAGCGGGTGCTCGATGCGATAGCGGGGCGAGAGGTCAGGTCCGGCCGTTGAGCGATCTTGGGACTCCGGCAGGTGCTGGTGGTAGAGCAGGCTCGAGGGGCCTGAGAAGCCGTGACGGCCGAAGAGCTCCTCGAACAGGTAGCCCTCGCCGTGGGCCATCAAGGTGTGGCGCTTGGGCGGAACGATGCCCTGGCTTCGATACGACCGCACCGTTAGAGGTTCCCGCGGCGCTCTTGCTCGCGCTCGATGGCTTCGAACAGGGCCTTGAAGTTGCCCTTGCCGAACCCGGCTGAACCGCGCCGCTCGATGATCTCGAAGAACATGGTGGGGCGGTCGGTGACCGGCTTGGTGAAGATCTGCAGGAGGTGGCCGGCGTCGTCACGGTCGAGCAGGATCGAGAGCTCCTCGAGTCGCCCGAGGTCCACCTCGAGGCCGTCGGCCCGGTCTCCCAGCTCCTCGTAGTAGCTGTGGGGCGTGGCGAGGAACTCAATCCCCCGGTCCTTGAGCTCGGCCACGGTGGCGAAGATGTCGGTGGTGGACATGGCGATGTGCTGCACGCCGGGTCCGCCGTAGAAGTCGAGGTACTCCTGGATCTGGGAGCGACGACGACCCTCGAAGGGCTCGTTGAGGGGGTAGGTGATGAAGGACCTGGGGTCGCGAGCCACCTTCGAGCGCAGGGCGGAGTACTGGGTGGCGATGTCGTGCTCGTCGAACTCGATGAACACGTCGAAGTCGAACACGGTGCGGTAGTAGGCCGCCCAGGTCTCCATCCGCTCCTCCTCGACGTTGCCCACCACGTGGTCGATCGAGGTCACCCCGACGCCACCGCCGCGTTGGTGCCGTTCGGTGAACCCGGGCAGGAAGGGGCCGTGGTAGGCCGAGCGGTCGATGAACCGATGGACGGTGTCGCCGTAGGTGGCCACCGCCGAGGAGAGCACCACCCCGTGTGGATCCTCGTGCTTGGTGGGCTCCTCGACCCCCACCGCACCACGCCCGGTGGCCTGCTCATAGGCCGCCACCGCGTCGTCGACGGCCAGTGCGATGACCTTGACCCCGTCACCGTGGCGGGCGACGTGGGCGGCGATGGGTCCTTGAGGTCCCATCGACCCCGTCAGCACGAGGCAGATGGAGCCCTGTCGAACGACGTAGCTGGCCTCTTCCCGCAACCCGGTCTCGGGACCGGCGTAGGCGACGAGGTCGAAGCCGAAGCCGTGGGTGTAGAAGTAGGCCGCCTGCTTGGCGTTGCCCACCCACAGCTCGAGGTGGTCGGTCCCGAGCAGTCGGGGTGCGGGGTACTCAGCCATGGTGTGCTCCTCCAAGGGTCACTCGGTTGGTGTCGAGGCCATTCCAGAAGACCTCGACTGCGTGCAGCATCTCGGTGGCGCCGAGGCAGAAGCGCTCCTCGTCGAAGCCGGGTCGCACGAAGGCCTCCGCCAGCTCGTCATCGGTGTGGGCGGCGTGGTTGGCCTCGACCCGGTCGTGCCAGGTGAAGAAGCTCAGCCGCAGACTCGGGCACTGTTGCGCCTTGTAGGCCTCGAGGCCAGCGATCAGCTGCTTCCAGAATCCGGCTGCGGCCCAGTGCTCAACCGCGTAGCTGGCACCCTCGGCTAGGTCGGGATCGTCGCTGCCGTAGATTCGGGCCAGCTCGTCGCAGAAGAACAACGTGGCCTCGGTCCCGTGCCGGCGCTTGCCCAGGTCGTCGAACCCGAGCCCGACCGACTCGCCCACCCGCAGCAGCCACTCGAAGTGACGGGCGCCGAAGCGGTAGGTCCCGCCATCGACGGTCCCCTCGGTGGCGACGAGCGCGGGGTCGCCGGCCGCATCGTGGTCTATACCAGAAGCTCGAGTGCCGTTGAAGATGACGCCCAGCTCGTTCACCAAGATCTCGCAGCTCTGTCGGGACTGGGCCAGGCTCGGAGCGTTGATGGTCTTGAGCAGCTGGGCCACGATGAACAGGTTCGAGAACACCGAGAATTGGACCAGCAGGTCCTTGACCTGGGCCGCACTCGCCTGGCCTTGGGCAAACCAGGTGCAGTAGCGGTTGTCGGTCACCACCGGGTGGCGCTCCACCAAGGCATTGACCCGCGCGGTGAAGCGCTCGAAGTCGCCCTCTGCTCGTTGGCGCTGCTGCTCCATCGTGCTCGTCATCGATCCCCCCATCGGCGTTGCCGCTCACGCAGTGTGCCGCTTCTACGCACGGAGTGCAGGAGAAGGTGAAGTTGCTCGACAGATTGCCGGAGAACAGGCTAATCTACGAGCAGAGTGTGTAGAACACCATCGCTCGAAGTCCTTCGAGCGAGAGGTTCTGCCGGGAAGGTCACCATGGACACCACCGCCTCAGCCAAGCTCGACGACGTCGACTGGTCCATCCTCGCGCATCTCCGGGAGGACGGCAGGATTCCCATGGCTTCCTTGGCCGACAAGGTCGGGATCTCGAGAGCGACCTGCTACGCCCGCATGGAGCGGCTGCGGACCTCTGGGGTGCTCCAAGGGTTCACCGCCCGGGTCAACGCCGCCGCTGCGGGCAATGGCTTGGCGGCGTTCATCTTGATCTCCGGTCAGCAGCACCGCTGGCGGGAGCTCACCGAGAAGCTGGCCGAGATCCCCGAGGTGGAGTACTGCGCGGTGGTGACCGGCGAGTTCGACCTCATCGTCCAGGTCCGCACCGACGACATCCAGACCCTCCGGCACGTCATCTTGGAGCGCCTCGAGGAGATGGAGGAGGTGCGTTCGACGGTCACCATCTTCGCCCTCGACGAGGTCATCGACCGCCCCTACGTGCTGCCGGCGGGGCACGGCGTCGAGCCGGTGGCCATCCCCACCATCTGAACACCCTCGTCGAGAGCGGGTGGGACGGAGGGGTCCCACCCTTAGGTTGGAGCCATGGCACGGTTCTCGGTCCTCGACCTCGTCACGGTCCCCTCCGGCACCAGCCCGAGCCAAGCGCTGGCCGATGCCACCGCCTACGCCCAGCGAGCCGAGGCGCTCGGCTACCACCGCTACTGGGTGGCCGAGCACCACGGCATGGCCGGGGTGGCGAGCTCGGCACCGGCAGTGGTGTTGGCCCAGATTGGCGCCAGCACCACGAGCATCCGCATCGGCGCGGGAGGGGTCATGCTGCCCAACCATGCACCGCTCGTGATCGCCGAGCAGTTCGGCACCTTGGAGGCACTGCATCCTGGTCGAGTAGACCTCGGGCTTGGTCGGGCGCCTGGTACCGATGCCGCCACGGCACGAGCCCTCGGCCGCTACGACGCCGATTCCTTCCCTGAGCAGGTGGTGGAGTTGGCCTCGTACTTCACCGGCACCTCCCAGGTGCTGGCTACCCCCGCCAGGGGGCTCTTGCCAGAGCTGTGGTTGCTCGGCTCCTCCACCTACTCCGCCCAGCTGGCGGGGCACCTCGGGCTCCCCTTCAGCTTCGCCTACCACTTCGCGCCCGAGCTCCTCGATGCCGCCCTTGAGGCCTACCGCTCGAGGTTCACCCCCTCCGCACTCCTCGAGGCGCCCAAGGTGATGGTGGCGGTCTCGGTGCTGTGCGCCCAGAGCACCGAGGAGGCGCAGTTCCTCGCCCGACCCTCCCATGCCGCCATGCTCTCGCTGCGCCAGGGTCGCCCAACCCAGCTCGAAGCCCCCGAGGTGGTGGCGGCTCGAGCGTGGTCCGAGGCGGAGGCCTCCCAGGTGGCAGCCATGGCGGCTACCCAACTCATCGGTGACCAGACGCTCGTGGCGCAAGGAATTGAGCAGCTCCTCGAGCGAACCTCGGCCGATGAGCTCTTGGTGTCGACGCGGTGCTACGCGCCGAGTGACCGGTTGGCGTCCCTCGAACTGGTCGCCCAGCTCGAGCGCTTCAGCGAGCGGAGCGTCCCCGTTTGAGGTCCCACAGGGGCTGGCCCGGGGTGACGTCGCCGTCACGGCGCCAGCACCCGAGGTCGGCGTCGTACTCGTGGACCTGGGTGGAGTAGCCGTCGTAGAGGGCCTCAAGGGGTGGGTCCACCGTGTCGTCGAGCCATCCCACGATGGCCACGTCGGCGATCCTCGAGCCGTCATCGCGCACGAGGCAAGTCTCCACCGCCTTGATGCAGCACGTGGCTGCTCCTTCGCCCTCGGTGCAGTCATCGAGGCAGGTCACCGCGAAGGTTGGGTTCGGGGGCGCGTCACGGAGCCGAATGGCCAGCGCTCCCTTCCACGGCTTCACCGGGGTGTTCATGGTGCCTCGACTCCCTCAGCCTCCACCTCTGCGGGACCAGTCTTCCAAGCCCAAGTTGTAAATCCGTTGCCGAGAGGGAGCAGGATGAGAGCAGCGCGCCTGCTTGGTGGGTGGGTCCAAGCGACGTAGCCTCAGAGCATGGACGACGTGCTTTCGACGGGACCCTGGAGCGCTACCGAGGTCGAGCGCTACCTCGATCACACCGCGATCCCATTGCGGTTGTCGGTGGTCACCCCCTCAGGCTGGCCACTCGGGCTGTCGCTGTGGTTCGTGCTGGAGGGCGGAGAGCTCTTGCTGTCCACCAGGCCCGACGCCATGGTGGTCTCGTGCCTGAGTGCCGAGCCACGCTGCAGCTTCGAGGTGGTGGCGGACCACCCGCCCTACCGAGGCGTGCGGGGCCGGGGCATCGCCGAGGTCGAGAGCGAGGGCGGCGGAGCCTTGCTCGAGCGGCTGCTGACCCGCTACCTGGGTTCCACCGACGTGCCGCTGTCCAAGCGGCTGTTGGCCCGGGCCCACGATGAGGTGGTGGTGCGGATCACCCCGGTGTCGCTGTGGAGCTTCGACTTCACCGAGCGCATGGCGGGCTCGCTCTGAGCGCGACCGAGCCTCCTCGGGTGACGGCACCCTCTGGGGCGATCGCCAAGGTGACCTTGCTGGTGGAGGACCTCGATGTCGCCATCACCTTCTTCACCGCTGCGATGGGCTTCGTGCTGGTCGAGGACCTCGAGCTCCCGTCCTCGGCGGGCGCCCCCAAGCGCTGGGTGGTGGTGGCGCCGGCCCGAGGCGGCACGGCACTGGTCCTCGCCCTCCCCACCTCAGACGCCCAGCGAGCGGCGCTCGGACGCCAGGCGGGCGACCGGGTGGGCTTGTTCTACGAGGTAGAGGACTTCGCCAGCAGCTACGCGCACATGGAGTCCGCCGGCGTGCACTTCTGCGAGGAGCCGCGTGACGAGCCCTACGGCACCGTGGCGGTCTTCGAGGACTGCGTCGGGAACCGCTGGGATCTCCTGGGCCCAGCACGAGGTGCCAGCGCATGACCGAGGGGTGCGGTGATGGTTGAGGTCGAGCTCCTCGGCGGCCCCCTCGAGGGGAGGGGTGCCCTCGAGGTCGTGGCCACCCCAGGTGGCGCGGCAGCTCGTCGCCTCCCCGCCTGGGCCCGGGCCCAGCTGCCGGATCTGACCATGGACGTGGTGCAGCAGCTCCCTGCGGGGGTTCGGCTCTGTGCGTCCACCACCACCACCTCGATCCGCCTCACCGTGCAGCTCACCCACCTGCACCAGCTCCCGAAGGAGCGCACCACGGCCGCCTTCGACCTGGTGGTCGACGGGCAGGTCGTGCACAGCGCTGCGACCACCACCGGCCACCTGATTGAGGTGGGCCCCGCCCCAGGGGCGGTGGTCTTCACCGAGGGCCCGGCGACCACGATCACCTTCGATGCCTTGGAGTCCGGGCGCAAGGCGATCGAGCTGTGGCTCCCCCAGGGCACCGCGGTGGAGGTCCTGTCCCTCGAGATCGATGAGGGCGCCAGCTGGGAACGGCCAGATCGAGGTGGGCCACGCTGGACCCACTACGGCAGCTCCATCAGCCACTGCGTCGCTGCCCAGAGCCCGACGCGCACTTGGCCCGCTCAGGTGGCGCGCCGGCTGGGGCTCGACGGCACCAACCTCGGCTTCGGGGGACAGTGCATGCTCGACCCCTTCGTGGCCCGCACGATCAGGGACCACCCGGCCGAGGTCATCAGCTTGAAGGTCGCGGCGAACCTCTACGCGGCCGACACCATGGCGCTGCGGACCTTCGGCCCCGCCCTCGACGGGTTCCTCGACACCATCCGAGAAGGCCAGCCCACCACGCCGATGGTGGTGATCTCCCCCATCGGGCTCCCGGTCGGCGAGGACACCCCCGGTCCCCTCCGCTACGACCCAGAGGGCATGGCCGAGCCTGTTCCCCGTCCCGACGACCTCCAGCTGGGTGTGCTCACCTTGGGGTCCATGCGCAGCCGCATCGCCGAGGTGGTGACCCGACGCCAGGCCGCTGGTGATGCCAACCTGCACTACCTCGACGGCCGCCAGCTGTTCGACGTCGAGGACTTCGCCGACCTTCCCGATCGGCTGCACCCCAACGACGCCGGCAATGCCCGGATGGCGGAACGGTGCCTCGAGGCCTTGGCTGGACCTGGTGGGCCCTTCGCCGGGTTGGGCTGAACACGGTGGAGCTCACCGAGGTTGGCACCATCATCGAGTGGCGGGGACCATCCCCTCACCACTTCGTTGAGCTCAGCGCCGCCCAGAGCGACGCGGTCAGCGCCGTGGCCCGGGTCCTCACCTACGGCTGGGGGGCGATCCCGGCCCAGGTGCGGCTCGGCTCGACCACCTGGACCACGTCCCTCTTCCCCCGAAACGGTCGCTACCTCGTGCCGATCAAGGCCGCGGTGCGGGCGGCCGAGCAGGTGGGGTTGGGTGATGCGGTAGAGCTCTCGGTCTACCTCGATGCCTGACCGCTCAAGCCTCGCCCGCTCGTCCGAGAGCGACGGCGATGGCGTCGGCCATGGACCTGCGCCGGACCTTGCCGGTCGGTCCTCGCTCGATGCCCTGGACCCGGAAGATGGCAGCGGGCTGGGCACCCCCTGAGGCCGCCTCGAGCGGCGCCACCAGCTGGGAGAGGTCGACGTCTGGCTCACACACCACGAGGGCGGCGTAGCTCGAGGTGCCGTCCTCGGCCAGCCAGGAGATGATGGCGCCGTCGTCGATGCCCTCGGCATCCACCACGGTGGCGTCGAGCACGTCGGGGTTGAACTTCACGCCACCAGCATTGATGACCTCGGAGACCCGACCGACCAGCTCGAGCTCGCCTCGGGTGTTCAGCCGCCCGAGGTCACCGGGGTAGAACCAGTCGTCGTGGTAGTGCTGGGCCGAGGCTGCGTCGTTGCCGAAGTAGGGCCGGGAGGGACGGGCGCTACGGACCCGGATGGTGCCCTCGTGGCCAACAGGGAGCACCTCGTGGTGTTGGTCGACGATCTCGACGGCCATGCCCTCAAGCGGCGTGCCGACGTTGAAGGTGTCGTCCACCACGTCGCGTCGCATGGTGACGATGCCCACCTCGGTGGAGCCGTACAGGGCGGTGACCGAGGCGCCGAGTACCTCGCGGAGCCGATCGAGGAGCGGCTGGGGGAGGTAGCTGCCAATGAACTGCACGTCGACGATGGAGAGCTCAGTGTCAGGTTGGTTTTCCAAGGCATCGAGGAAGGCGCCGAGCTGCAGGGGTGAGCCGTGCAGGGTGGCGACGTGGTTGCGTTGGGCCAAGGCCACGTTCTCCTCGGGACTGCCTGCGCAGATGAAGGTCCGCCCCTCACAGACCGCATTGAGGGCGGCCTTGGCCGAGGAGCCGGTGAAGCCCCGCATGAGGGAGAGGTAGGGGTAGGCCTCGGTGACCGGACTCTTGACGTGCCAGATGCGGTCGATCTTGGACGGCACCGCCAGCGGGGCGCCAGTGGTGCCACTCGAGAGTGCCAAGCGGCACACGGCGTCCATCGAGGGGTAGGTCCTCGGCGCATCGGTGGAGGAGGTGGTGGTCAACGCAGCCACCCCCTCGTCGTCAACGACGATGGTGCGCTCGGGATCGAAGCCCTCGACGAGACGGTGCGAGAGCAGCCAGTTGACCTCGACCGAGGTGGTCATCGCCTCCACCGACGGCGGGTTGCACCAGATCGCCGCCTCGTGGAAGCAGGCCTCCACCGCGAGCAGCTGCAGGTGGTTGGCCACCCAGCAGGCCACCACCTGCCCTGGGGTGACCCCGCGAAGGCGCAACAGCTGGGCGAGCGCCTTGGCGGCGGTGTAGGTGGTGGCGTAGGTGAGGTCACCTTCGGCGCTCGAGATGGCGATGCTGCCCGGTCGGAGCTGCGCCTGGTGGGCGAGGTAGTGGAAGGGCTGTGGCTCCACCAAGGGTTCGACGTCCACGGCGCTCCTCGCTGACCGATCACGTGACCCAGCGTCACCTCCACCACTGTAATAAGGTGCGCAGACGCGTCCCAGGGGGGGAACCATGTCGCACAGGGCACCGCTGAACACTGCTGCACGCATCGCCGCATCGGGCTTCACCGCAGGAGCCGTGCTCTTGGTTGCCCCGGCTGCCAACGCGGCCCCCGTCACCACCATCACTCGCTGCAGCGCACCAAGCTCCATGGTGGC